>CAIXRH010000332.1 GCA_903921785.1 uncultured Pseudomonadota bacterium | reverse complement strand
GGTGGCCTCGGCGGCGTCGAGCGCCTCGGCGCCCGCGACCACGCGCACGTGGCCGGTGGCGCGCAGCCGCCCGCTCACCCACGTGAGCTCGTCCGCGGTGACGGTCACCCGCTCCGCGGCGTTCGCCGGAGGCGCGGGCGCCACCGCAGGCGCGGGGAGCGCGGCCGGCGCCACCTCGGCGGCGGGAGCGGCGCCGGGCGCCTCGGGCGTCACCCCGACTCGGCCCCGACCAGGTCCCGGAGCTCGCCGACGAGGTACAACGAACCGGCCACGATCACCAGGTCGCCGCCCGAACGCGCGGCGGCGAGGGCCTGGGCGAGCGGCCCGGCGGGGGTGACCGGCGCGGCGAGCCCCTCGCACTCGCGCGCGACGTCGAACGGGCTGCGGGCCTTGGGGTGGGAGCCGGCGGTGGTGAAGATGCGGTCCACCTGGGGGGCCAGCGTGGCCGCGACCCCGCGGAGGTCCTTGTCGGAGCCGCCGCCGAGCACGAGGGTGCGCCGGCGGTCGTGGGGGAGGCGGGCGAGGAACGCCGCCAGCGTGGTGGCGCCGGCGGGGTTGTGGGCGCCGTCCACCAGGAGGTCGGGCGCGAGCCACTCCAGCCGACCGGGGTTCTTCGCGGCGAGGAGCCCGGCGCGGATGGCCGCTTCGTCCACCGGGAGGCCGGCCACTTCGAGGAGCCGGAGCGCCACCCCGGCGTTGACCACCTGGTGGTCGCCGACGAGGCCGAGGGCGAGGCCGTCGAGCGTCACGTCTCCGGCGTAGCGGAAGGACTCGGGGGCGCCGAACGCCTCGAAGTCATCGCCCCAGACCGAGATCGGGGCGCCGCGTTCGGCGGCGACGGAGCGGATCACCTGGAGCGCCTCGGCGGGCACCGGCCCCACCACCACCGGCACGCCGGGCTTGAGGATCCCGGCCTTCTCGCCGGCGATGCTGGCGTGGTCTCGCCCGAGCTCGTCGCAGTGGTCGAGCCCGATGGTGACGATGGCCGTGGCCTTGGGGAGGATGACGTTCGTGGCGTCGAGCCGGCCGCCCATGCCCACCTCGATCACCCCCACGTCCGCCGCGGCGTCGGCGAAGAGCTGGAACGCGCAGGCGACGGTGAACTCGAAGTAGGTGAGCGGGAACGCTTCGTCGGGGGGCAGGGCGTCGGCGGCCCAGGTCAGCCGGGCGGCATCGACCCGGGCGATCACCTCGGCGAGCACCGCGTCGCTCACCGGGACCCCATCGAGGATGAACCGTTCGTTCACCGCTTGCAGGTGCGGGGAGGTGTGCAGCCCGACGTACCGACCGGACGCGCCGTAGACGCTGGCCACCAGCCGGCTCACGCTGCCCTTGCCGTTGGTGCCGCCGATGTGCACGGTCGGGTAGCGGCGCTCGGGGTGGTCGAGCGTGGCCAGGAAGTCCCGCATCCGCCCGAGGCCCATGCGGATGCCCGCGCCGCTGAGGCGGTCGAGCACCGGGTGGGACTTCATTGGCGCGACGTGAGGTGGCGGCAGAGGCGCGCGAGGGTGTCCTTGAGGTCCGCGCGCTTGACGATGAGGTCGACCAGGCCGTGCGCGAGCAGGTACTCGCTGGTCTGGAAGCCCTCGGGGAGCTCCTGTCGGATGGTCTCGCGGATCACGCGGGGGCCGGCGAAGCCGATGAGGGCGTGGGGCTCGGCGATGATCACGTCGCCCAACATCGCGAAGCTCGCGGCCACGCCGCCCGTGGTGGGGTCGGTGAGCACGGAGATGTAGGGCATCTTCGCTTCGTCGCGGAGGCGGGCGAGGGCGGCGCAGGTCTTCGCCATCTGCATGAGGCTGAGGATGCCCTCCTGCATACGGGCGCCGCCCGAGGCGGAGATCACGATCGCCGGGCGCTTGTTCGCGGCCGCGCGCTCGAACTGGCGGGTGATGATCTCCCCGACCACCGAGCCCATCGACCCACCCATGAACCGGAAGTTGAAGGTGCCGATCTCTACCGGGACGCCGTGGAGCGTGGCCGACCCCGACACGAACGCATCGAGCTCACCCTGGGCACGCTGCGTGCTGCGCAGGCGCTCGCTGTACGGGCGCCCGTCGGAGAAGGCGAGCGCATCCACCGGCGCGACGTAGCGGTCGTGGCGCTCGAAGCTCCCTTCATCGCAGAGCGCCTGGAGGCGGGCGAGGCTGTCCCAGCGGTGGTGGTGCTGGCAGTGCGGGCACACCGCCATGATGTCGGCCAGCGCGGCGCGGAACAGGATCTGGTCGCACCCCGGGCAGCGCACCCACAGGTCCTTCTTGACGGGCTGCGTACGCGGCTCGGCCTGGAGCGGGGCAGGGGACTGCTCAAACCAGCGCGGGGACGACGGGTCTTGCGACATCCCCCGCGCTTAGCGCGGATCGGGGCGGGAGGGCAAGGGGGCCGGGCGTGACGTCGGGGGCCGGTCCGGATTCGTCGCTCACCCGGCGAGGACGCGGCGCGGGGGCGGCGGGATTCACGACGTCGCGAGTCGAGCGCTGGTGGCCTCCGTAACCGTGAGGGTCACCGCTGGGTCCTGCCGCCACGGGCGCCCGGCCCTCGCTGCGCCCGGCCCTCGCTGCGCTCGGCCGGTTCGCCCGTGACGTCACCCGGCCCGTCACCTCACCCTGAAGCGTCGGCGAACAAGGACCAGGTCCGGCCCGACGCCGTGAAGCCCACCTTTGCTGGCTGCACGGGCTCGCTTCGCGTCGGTCAAGCCGCATCACCCCGCCGACCACGCCTCCTGATGCCACGCATGCCGCAGCGCCCGGATCCACGCCGGATCCCGCCCGTACGCCACCCGGTTCGTCAGCAACACCGCCACCACCCCGCGCGACGGCGACATCCACACGCTCGTGCCAGTGAAGCCGGTGTGGCCGACGGCGTCGGGCGGCGGGGTGGGCCCGGCGCTCGACGCCTCGCCCGACGGCGTGTCCCAGCCGAGGACGTGGCTGCCGGCGCCGTGGGCGGTGAACGCCTCGGCGGCCAGCGGCACGCGGCCTTCGAGCCAACGGTTCGCCACGAACGCCACGGCGCGGGCGTCCCCGAAGAGGCCAGCGTGGGGCGCGACGCCGCCCATGTTGCGGGCGTTGTCGTCGTGGACGACACCCTGGAGCCCGCCCTCGGTGGGCACCGCGTCCGGGTGGCCCCAGGCGAGGCGCACGGCAGCGTCGGGCGCCTCCTGGGCGTACAAGGCGTCGATCCGCGCGCCCCCCACCGCCTCCAGGGCCGCGCCGAGGCTCAGGAACCCGAGGTCGGTGTAGGTGTGGACCGCCCCGGGCGCGGTGACCAGGGGCTCGGTGAGCGCGAGGCGGAGAATGGCCTCGCGCCCCGAGGCCTCGGCGCCGAGGTCCTTCCACCACAGACAGCCCGCGGAGTGCTGGAGGAGGCGCCGCGCGGTGAGGCCGGGCTGCCAGAGCGGGTGCGGCGCGTCGAGCGGCAGGCGCCCATCGGCGGCGAAGCGGAGCGCCACCTCCGTCGTGCACAACACCTTGGTGAGCGAAGCGAGGTCGTAGATCCGGTCGGCGTGGTGCGCGAAGACCTCCCGGCCGTTCACCAGCACGCACGCGGACAACGACGGCGCGACCACGCCCTCCGCCGCTTCGAGCAGCGCACGGAGGCTCATCGCGGCCTCCCCAGCGTGACCCCGCCCGGCCCCACGTGCACCGGCACGCCCAGCGGCACCGCGAGGTTGGTGCGCCCGTGGCCGATGGGGAGCCCCGCCACGATGGGGATGCGCAGCGGACCGAGCACCTCGGCGAAGACCTCGTCGAGCGTCCAGGGGGCGCCCGGCGGCGGGGCGGCGTCGAGGAAGTCGCCGAGGAGGATGGCGCGCGCGCCGGCGAGGGCGCCGCTGTCGCGGAGCTGCACCAGGAGGCGGTCGAGCTTGTAGGGGACCTCGCCGAGGTCTTCGAGGAGGACGACGGCGCCCCGGGCGTCGAGCTGCAGCGGGGTGCCGCACAACGTCGCGAGGACGCAGAGGTTCCCGCCGACGAGGCGCCCCTCCGCCTCCCCGGCGCGCACCGTCCGGGCGGGGAACCACGCCTCCGCGTGCCCGTGGAGGAGCGCCCGCAGCCAGGTCCGGGTGGCCTCGTCGTTGTGGCTCGCGAGCGCGTGGAGCACGGGCGCGTGGATGGCCGGACGGCCGCGCGCGGCCAGGGCGTTGAGCAGCACCGTGCCGTCGGAGAAGCCGAAGAACGGCACCGGCGCCAGCTCCTCCCAGTTCACGTTGCCCACGAGCCGCGAGAGCCCGTAGCCCCCGCGCGCCATCCACACGGCGTCGTAGTCGCCGGAGAAGGCGCGGAAGAGGTCGCTCGCGCGCTCGGCGTCGGTGCCGGCGAGGTAGCGGTGTTCGCGGCGGGCGTGGGGCAGGAGCTCGGGGCGGAAGCCCCAGGCTTCGAGCTCGGCGATCCCGCGCCAGAGGCGCTCGGGGTTGGAGATCCCCGACGGGGAGATGACGGCGACGCGGGCGCCAGGGCGGAGCATCCGTCCAACGTATCGCAGGGCGCCTGGAGACCCGCGCCCGCGCTCGCCATTCTCGCCGCGGCGGCTCCTCGACCGCCGACGCCGACCGGTCGGCGAGCCGGTGGCGTCGGCTCCAGCCCTTCGCCGTCGCCTACCTGCCCGCCGTCTCCCGCACGCGCGCCAGGCTCTCGCCGAGAGCGAAGGGGACGCCGAGGCGGCGGAGGGCGTGGTGGAGGCCGAGCACCGCGCGCACCACGGGGAGCCGTCCGGGGGCGAACGGCACCTCGCGCACCGCGAGCGGGCGACGGCGTTTGAGCTCCGCCATCCGCTCCAGGAGGTCGTCGTGGGCGAAGTCCCAGGCGCCGGGGCCGAGCGGGCGGAGCATCGGGAGGAGCTCGGCTTCGAGGGCGGCGGCGTGGATGCCGAGGCCTTCGAGGGTGCCGCGGCCGGCGAGGAAGGCGTCGAGGCCGCGGGCGAGGCCGGGCACGTCGTCCACCGGGGCGACGGCCCCGAAGTCCACGAGGCCGAGGCCGAGGCCGAGGCCCCCTTCGGTGAGGATGAGGTTGCCGGGGTGCGCGTCGGCGTTGAGGATGCCGGCGCGGAAGACGGGCCCGAAGACCGCGGCGACCACCAGCTCCGCCACCGCCGCCGGCTCCCGGGGGCCGGGCCCCTCCGGCCGCAGCACGGCGTGGAGCGTGGGCCCGTGGAGGAGCTCGCTGACGAGCACCCGCTCGGTGGACGCGACCGGACGCGCGACGTGCAGCGCCGGCCACGGCTCCAGCGCGCGAGCGATCGCCTCGGCGTGGGCCGCCTCCTTCCGCAGGTCGAGCTCGTCGAGGAGGGACGCCCGGAGGCCCACGAGCATCGCGGACCCGCCCCGCACCACGCGGGCGGGGAGCGCGGCGGCGGCGAGGTTGTCGAGGTCGGCCCGGAGCGCGTCCCCCACGCCCGGGTAGAGCACCTTCACCGCCACCTCCCGCCCGTCGTGGAGGCGGCCGCGGTGCACCTGCCCGAGCGACGCCGCGGCGAAGGCCACCGGCTCCACGTCGGCGAGGAGGCCGGCGGGGAGCTCCTGGAGGACGGGCGCGACCTCGGCCCACGGGCGCGGCTCGGCGGCGGCGAACAAGGCGCCGAAGGTTTTGCGCAGCTCGGGGGGCATGCCGTCGGCGACGAGGGCCGCGGTCTGCCCGAGCTTCTGCGCCCCGCCCTTGAGGCGCCCGAGGGTGTCGGCCACGGCGCCGGGGCCGACCACTCCGCGGAGCAGTCGCCCGGCCCGCCCGAGTCGGCTGGTCGAGATCATGGAATCACCGGCGCGAAGGTAGGCACCTGGGCGGGAGGCGGGAGGGGGGGCTGGTACGATTGGGGGGGAATTCGGGCGGGGCACGATCCAGGTCTACGTCGACGGCGTCCTCTGGCCGTTCACCTACGACTCCGGCGACAACGCGGTGCGGCTCTCGGGCGCCCCGCCCGCCGGCTCGACCGTCACCATCGAGTGGCTCCGGTTCGACTACTGCGCGGACTGAGCGCGGCCGACCGCAGGGAGCACGAGGGGAATTGTTGTTCCCCCTCCCGGCCCTCCTTCATCCTCGCGAGCCAGGACCGGCGTCGGCGGGCGGCCTCGGGGGCGGGGGCGGGGGCGAGGCGGTTGGGAGCGGCACCCGCAGGGCATCGCCTCGGACCCGAGGTGGTGGGGTGCGGCCCCTGCAGGGCACGACCTCGGACCCGAGGTGGTCGGGTGCGGCAACTGCAGGGCATCGCCTCGGACCCGAGGCGGTGGGGTGCGGCCCCTGCAGGGCACGACCTCGGACCTGAGGTGGTCGGGTGCGGCACCCGCAGGGCATCTCCTCGGACCCGAGGCGGTGGGGTGCGCCACCGGCATCGGCGCTCGGCCGCCGCGCTCCAGCCCAAGGAACCGCCCCGGTGACCCCGTCACCCCCCACGTTCCTTGGCCTCCGCGGCGCTCCAGCCCAAGGAACCGCCCCAGTGACCCCGTCACCCGCCGCGTTCCTTGGCCTCCGCCGCGCTCCACCGCATCGCTGGGCGGAGCTGCCCCTACTCCCGCACCCAAACCTGGATCGTCCCGTCGTCGCTGCGGGTGGAGAAGGCGTCGCCGCGGGTGCCGCAGGGCGCGACGTGCGTCGCGGGGGACGCGAGCGGCGCGGAGGTCCAGGTCCACCGACCGGCCTCGAGGACGCCGACGCGGGCGTCGGTGGCGATGACCCAGGCGCGGCGCCCGAGCGGGGCGATGGCGTCGATCCGGCGGGGGGCGTCGACCACCCAGGCGACGGTACCGTCCCAGGCGTCCGCCTCCGCCACGAACGAGCTTCCCCAAGCACCGTTGACGAGCAGCAGGCGCGTCCCGTCAAACGACCAGCTTCCAAAACTCTCCCAGCCCGGCTCGGGGATGCGCGGGTCGTCGAGCGTCCAGTCGCGGGGCAGGCCGGGCGCCACGCGGAGCACCCGGGCGCCGTCCACCAGGACGGCGCTCCCGTCTGGGGAGACCTCCATCGTCTCGCCGCGCGGGTCTCCGAGGCTGACGCCGTCGCGGAACACAACCGCGCCGCTCGCGTGGGGACGCGAGGCCACGACCCGCCCATCCGCGCTCGCGCTCAGCACGTCGCTGGAGTGGACCCAGCGGTCGAACACCGGCTCGGCGACGAGCGCGGGGGTGAGGCCGTAGCGCCGGATCGGCTCGGCAGAGCGCACGGCGACGCCCCACCGCGCCCGATCCGCCTTCGGCACCCAGTGGTGCACCCAGTACCCGTCCCACGGCGCCCCGCGCGCGGCCGCGCTCGGCGGGGCGATCGGCAACCGCCCCACCTCCACGCCGTCGCGCCGCCATCGGCGGAGGGTCGCGTCGCCGTCCGGGGCGACGACCGTCACCACGTCGAGGGCGGCGGTGCAGCGGACGGGCCACCAGCCGAAGTCGTCCAGCCGAGTCACCACGCTGGCGGTCCACACGGGTGGGGCTGGGGGAGCGGAAGGCAGCGCCGGCGCGGGCACGCGGACAGCGCAGGCAAGGAGGAGGAGCACCGCCCCCTGGACAAGCGGCGACGCCAGCGGTTCGCCGGAGGAGGCAGGTCAAAGCCGCCGAGGCCGCCCGCTACGCCCTCCCCCCTGGGAGCGCCGTGAGCTTCTCCGGGTGGAGGACGGAGTAGACGGTGGCGATCCTCCCGCCGCGGACCTCGGCGGAGAGGGTGAAGCGGGAGGGGAGCCGCCCGGGGCGCGGGGGCAGCTCGCCGAAGAAGGTGAGCAGGCCGTTGCACCGGAGCGGGGTGAACGACGGGTCCTGCGGGTAGAGCCGCCGGAGCCGGCGGAGGAACAGCACGATCTTGGCGGGCCCCTCGACCGGGCGCCGCGCGGCGTTGACCTGGCCGCCGCCGTCGTTGAGGGTGACCGCGTCGGGGCGGAGGAGCTGCGCCGCGGCGCTCGGGAGGCCGAGGCGGAGGAAGCCGAGGAAGGCCACGACGACCGCGTCGTCGAGCGTGGTGGGCTGGGCGGGCAGGTCGCCGAGGGCGGCGCGGGCGCGGCTGAGCAGTACGTCCACCGACGCGGGCGTCGACCCGAGCACCGCGGCGGTCTCGGCGGAGCTGAGCTCGAGGACCTCCCGGGCGAGGAAGACGGCGCGTTGGGTCGGGGTGAGGGCCTCGGCGGCGCGGAGGAAGGCCCAGGTGGCGGTCTGCCGGTCGGCGAGGGTGTCGTCGGCGAGGCGGGCGTCGGGCACGGGGGCGGGGAGCCACGGACCGATGTAGCTCCGGAGCTTTCGGGCGCGGAGCCGGTCGCGGGCGAGGTTGAGGGCGACGGCGGCGAGCCAGGGGCGGAGGGGGCGATCGTCCACCCGCGGGGGCCGCTCCCAGAGGCGCACGAAGGTCTCCTGGGCCACGTCGTCGGCGTCCTGCACCGTGCCGGTCATCCGGTAGGCGAGGCCCCAGATGAGCGGCCGGTGGCGCAGCGCGTCGCGGAGGGTGGGGTCGTCCACGCCGCCTCCTACGCCGGGGAGCCGGTCGCCGTCACCCACGCGACGGCGGCTTCCGCGCTCGCGAAGCTCCGGTCGGCGAGCATGCCGCGCTCGCCCACCCAGTCGCCGGCGAGGGCGACGCGCCGCCCGTCGACGGTGTGCGCGACCGGCACCGTCACGCCGGGCTCGTCGAGGCGGTGGGTGACGGTGAGGTCCGGCACCCAGCGGGCGTGGCGCACGTGGTCCCGCCAGCCGGGTTGGGCGTGGTCCAACGTCGCCTCGACGCAGGGGCGGCTGCGCGCGGGATCGTCCTCGGGCCCGAGGTAGCGCGCGGCGTGGACGACGAGGCCGCCCAGGGACGCCACCGAGCCGTGGTCGGAGAGGTAGGTGGGCGCGTCCAGCCCCAGCACGAACCGGTGGCGCGGCGAGGGGAGGCGGTCGAGCACGAGGTCCAGGGTGGACATCCGGACCGGGGTGAGCGCCGGCACGGGCAGGCCGAGCGCGCGGGCGTGCGCGGGGTGGGTGGCCACGATGACGGCGTCGGCGTCGGGCAGCGCGGCCGCCTCGGTCGTCTCCACGGTGACGCTCGGCGGGAGGGCCGCGCGCAGCGCGTCGACCAGGGAAGCCCAGCCGCCGTCGAGGTAGATGACCCCGCGCTGGGCGCAGCGGAGCTGGGCATGCGCGGCGGCGGCGTCCTGCCGGGCGGGCGCGTTCCCGTAGGTGGACACCCGGAGCGCGGCGAGGAGGACCTCCCGGGCGGCAGGGGAGAGCGGGGCGAGCCACGCCTCGACGGTGCCGCGCGCAGTCGCGGCGCCGGGGCCGAGCGTGCGCGCCAGCTCCCAGCGCGCCCGGAGCGGGAGCGGCCCGGGCGCGAGGAGCGCGAGGGGCGTCGCCGGGAGCGGTTCGAGGGCGCCGGCGCGGTCGAGCCAGCCGGCGGCGGGCGGGACGCCGCCGCGGGGGACGATGCCGAGGGTGCGGAGCACGCGCATCGCCTCCGAGGCGCGGTAGAGCGCGTGGGGGCCGAGGTTGAGCTTCGCCCCGCCGATCTCGGTGGTGCGCGCGCGGCCGCCGAGGGTGGCGGCACGTTCGTAGAGGCGGACGGTGGCGCCGGTTCGGGCGGCGAGCGCGGCGGCGGTGAGGCCGGCGAGGCCGCCGCCGAGGACTGCGAGGTGCATGGAGGGTCCAGGTGCACCTCAAGCACGTCTGGGGTGCGCGGAACCTGAACGGAGCGCGCCGTTCGGGTCGCCCCGGCCAGCGCCCGCGCCCGCCCCGCCATTCTCCCCCCGGCGGCTCCTCGACCGCCGACCTCCCCGGGAGGCAAGCCGACGAAGCGCCTCCAGCCCCTCGACACCCTCCTCCTCCGTCAGCTTCACCCCGCCGCAGCCGCCAGCTGCTTCACGGGCTTCGGCAGCTTCGCCGCGTCGGTCGCCGCCTCCTTCTTCACCCGGTCGAGCCACGCCGCCCGCTGCTCCGCCGTGGAGTCGCGCACGGGGCCGAGCTCGGTCACCCGCACCGGCTTGAACCCACAGAACTCCAGGGTGGCGCCCTTCATCGCCTTGCGGCCGGGCGCCCCGAGCACCAGCGACCACGCCCAGACCGGCCAGTCCATGGTCACGATCGTGCGGGCGGAGCGGCCGGCGAGGAGCTTGTCCCACTTGCCCGCCGACTGGAACTTGAACGCCCACCCCGGGAGGAACGCCCGGTCGATGAAGCCCTTGAGCAGCGCCGGCGCCGCGCCCCACCACGAGGGGTAGACCCAGGTGACGTGCCGGGCCGCGGCGATCATCGCCTGCGCCCGCACGAGGTCCGGCTCCAGGGCCTGGGGAACCGCGTAGCCGTCGTGGAGGATGGGGTCGAAGGTGAGGTCGCGCAGGGTGAGCCGCGACACGGAGACGCCCGCCGCGGCCGCGCCCTCCGCGTACGCATCGGCGAGCGCCGCCCCGAAGCTGCCGGCGCGCGGGTGCGCGTCGAGGACGAGGAGGTCGCTCATTTGGTGAGCTCCAGGCTCAGCGTGACCGGGCTGCCGCCCACGGCGACCGCCGCGTCTTCCCACGCCGGCGGGCCGAAGTACCCGGCCTTCGCCCCGTTGGAGAAGCCGTAGCCCTCGGCGGGCATGCCGAGCAGGTTGGTCTCCAGCCTGGTGTTGGCATTTTCGTCGTGGTAGGCGGCGATGGCGATGCGCCCGGGGCCCTGCGCGGTGAAGGTGCAGGTGGCCGCGCCGCCGTGGATGAGGGACGCCGCGTAGGCGGTGGCCTTGGGATCGTCGGTGGGGAAGCCGTCCGCGCTGCGGAAGACCTGGCACATCACCGTGCCGGTGTCGTTGGCGGCGCCGCGTACGTTCACCGTCACGGTGACGCCGTTGTCGGCCTGGGCGGAGAGGGCGGAGAGCAGGAGAAGCATGGGCACCTGGGGAACGCGCTCAGGTTAGCTCCCGCAGAAACGCTGGTCAGCCACCGAATCCGCGAGGCTTCTATGCAAGAACGCATGACCCCCACCGACTGGAGCTGGGACGACGTCCGGCTCTTCCTCGCCGCCATGCGCGACCGTTCGCTCACCGGCGCGGCGCGTACGCTCGACGTGAACCAGTCCACCGCGAGTCGGCGGCTCACGGCGTTGGAAGCGGCGCTGGGCGTCCGCCTCTTCGACCGCCTCCGCGACGGCCTCGAGCCCACCCCGGTGGCGGCCGACGTGCTCCCGCTCGCCGAGGCGGCGGAGGCGGCGATGCTCAGCTTCGGCCAGGCGGTGGCCGGGCGGGACGCGGCGCTGGTGGGCGCGGTGCGCCTCGCGGTCCCGGACGCGATGGACTCCCTTCTGGTCGTGCCCGAGCTGCCCCGGTTCTACGCGAACTACCCGCGCATCGCCCTGGAGGTGGTCGGCTCCCCGGCCCTGGCGAACCTCGCCCGGCGCGAGGCCGACATCGCCCTGCGCTTCGTGCGCCCCACCGCAGGCGACGTGGTCGTGCGGCGGCTCGCCCGCATGGACACCAGCGCCTGGGCCCGAGAAGGGGCCCCCGCCGGGTGGATCACCGGGGACGACGGCGAGGGCTCACCGGACGAGGTGGCCTGGGCCGCCCAGCACATCGGCGCAGACCACGTGGTCCTCCGGGTGAACCGCATGGAGGCGCGGCTCGCGGCCGTCTCGGCCGGCCTCGGCCGCGCGCTGATCCCCGACGCCGCGGCCAGCCGCGTCGGCGGCCTCGTCCGCGTCGACGGGCTCCCGCCCGCCCCCGGCTGCGACCTCTGGCTGGTCGCGCACCGCCGCCTCTACCAGGTGCCCCGCGTGCGCGCCGTCTGGGACTTCCTGGCCGAGATGGTGCCGACCACGCTCGCGAGCGTGGCGGAGCCTGCCGCGGCTACTCCTCCTGGAGCAGCGAGATGAGCGACGACGTGTCCCACCGGCCGCCGCCCCGCTGGGCGACCTCGGCGTAGCGCTCCGCCACCTCCTCGGTGATCGGCAAGTTGGCGCCGATCTCGTCGGCCGCCTCCATGCAGATGTCGAGGTCCTTGATCATCCAGTTCACGGCGAAGCCGAATTCGAACTTGCCATCGACCATCGTGCGCCAGCGGTTCTCCATCTGCCAGGACTGGGCGGCGCCCTTACTGATCGCGTGCACGACCTTCTCGGGGTCGAGCCCGGCCTTCACCGCGAAGTCGAGCCCCTCGGAGAGGCCGGCGAGCACGCCCGCGATGCAGATCTGGTTCACCATCTTGCAGAGCTGCCCGGTGCCGACGGGGCCCTGGTGGGCCACCGCCTTGGCGTAGGCGGAGAAGACCCGACGCGCACGATCCACGTCTTCGTCCGAACCGCCGCACATCACGCTGAGCTGCCCGTTGACCGCGCCCGCCTGCCCACCGGAGACCGGCGCGTCGACGAAGCCGACCTCGGTGTGGGCGGCGACCTCGGCGAGGTGCCGCGCGAGGTCTGCCGAGGCGGTGGTGTGGTCGATGAGCAGGCTGCCCTCGGTCATCCCGGCGAGCGCACCGTCGTGACCGAGCACCACGGCCCGCACATCCTCGTCGTTGCCGACGCAGACGAGCACCACCTCGGCGCCCCGCGCCGCCTCCCGGGGCGTGGGCGCGGCGTGGCCGCCGTACTGCGCGACCCACTCGGCCGCGCGCGCGGCGGTGCGGTTGTAGACGCGGACCTGATGACCGGCGCGGGCGAGGTGCCCGGCGATCGGCCCACCCATGACGCCGAGACCGATGAAGGCGATGTGCATGGGGCCACCTAACCGACGCCCGCGCCCGCCGTTCCCCCGAGGTTAGATCCGCGCATGGTCCTCGCCCTCGTCCTCGCCTGCGCCCACCCGGTCGACATCACCCTCACCGCCGCCGAGATCGCGCCCACCACGGCCGATGGCAAGGCGTGGGACGGCCCCAATTCGCTGGACCCTGCGGCCAAGGGGCTCCTCGACTCCGCGCTGGCCAAGATCGATCCCTCAGGCCAGCTCTCGGGGTCCCTCGGCTCGGCGACCGAGAAGCTGCAGAAGCCCGACCCGGCGGGCACGCTCTTCTTCCTCGCCGGCGATGGTTCGCCGCCGACCACCGCCGACGTCCCCGAGGCCAGCGACACGCTCACGCCCACCTGGGCGCCGGGCGTCGGCACGCTCCGCAACGTGATGTGGAGCCCCAAGGCGAGCCTCGATGTCACCGTGATCGACAAGGACGTCTCCAGCGACGACCCCATCGGCCGCGTCCGCCTCACCGCGGCGCAGCTCTCGGCCGCCGAGGCCCGGGACGGCGCCTTCACGATCGACGTGGCCGACGCCACCAGCGGCCAGCTCCGCTCCGTGAGCGTGGTGGTGGTGAAGAGCCCCACGCCCTGAGGGTCGCGCGGTGGGCGCCGTGAGTTAGCGGGCGCGCTTCCGGAGCTTCCATGCGCCCGAGTCTCCTTTCGCTCCTCTTCGCCGCCGGCTGCATCGACTTCACCGCCAGCAGCGTGGACACCGACACCGGCCACAGCCTCGACTCCGCCGCGGACACCGACACCGGCGCCGACACCGAGGACACCGCCAAGGACTCCGGCACCGCCCCCACGCTCGAAGGCCTGAAGGTCTCGCCCGCAAACGTGGACATGCCCACCACCCGCGCCGGCGGGAACCTCTCCGCCGAAGCCCAGTACTCCGACGGCTCCACCCGCGACGTCACCGCCGAGTGTGCGTGGTCTTCGGGCGATGAAGGCGTCGCCTTCGTCGCCACCGACGGCTCGGTGCACGGCATCGGCGTCGGCAGCACCACCGCCACCTGCGCCTGGAAGGGCGAGTCCGGCGATGCGTCCGTGGCCGTGCAGGCGATCGCCCGCGCCCACGCCGGCGAGGTGGTGATCAACGAGCTGCTCGCCGACCCCGCCACCGGCGCCGACCCCAACAACGACGGCGCCGCCGACGCGTCAGACGACGAGTTCGTCGAGCTGGTCAACGCCGCCGGCTTCACGGTGGACCTCGCGGGGGCGACCCTCTGGGACTCCAGCAACGTGATCGCCCGCCACACGTTCGCTCCGGCCGCGCAGCTGCTCCCCGGCTCGGCGATCGTGGTCTTCGGCGGCGGCACGCCGAACCTCCACGCGGAACGGTGCACCGCGGTGCCGGTCACCAACGAGGACGTGGGGCTCTCCCTCGGCCTCGCGCTCAACAACGACGGCGACACGCTCACCCTCAAAGACCCGGACGGCGCCGAGCTCGCCGCGCTCACCTACGACGGCGCCATCGAAGACGCCTCCAACGTGCTCGACCCCGAGATCGACGGCAGCCGGTACACCCACCACAGCTACATCACCGACAGCATCGGGCCCTACAGCCCCTGCACGCTGGCCACCGGCGCCTCGTTCCCGACGGTGTCGGAGCGGCTCACTCCTTAGGAACCGCTCGGCGAACGCGGCGTTCGGCCACGAGCAGGTCCACCACGCGGCCGTAGCTCTGCACCCCGTCGTCCACGCCGTTGGAGCGCAGGTAGGTGTGGTTCACCTCGCGGCCCACGTCGCGCAGCGGGGTCTCGTACTTCTCGGAGCGCCGCTTTCGCGCGAGCAGATCGCGGCGGGTGCCGAGGCCAAGGTTCGCCCAGAGGCCGCCTGCGGTGTCCGGATCGACCTCCTCCAAGGCGGAGACCGCGTAGCCGGCCATCGCCAGCGTGGCGCCGTAGACGAAGTCGGGGTCGCCGTAGTCGCGCGCCACCACGAAGGCCACGAAGTTCGCCTCGTCTTCACGGGCGACGCCGCGCTGGTGGGCCATCTCGTGGAGGATGTCGAAGGGCCAGTCGAAGGCGAGCTGGTCCACGTTCACGTTGGGCTCGGCGGTGAACGGCAGGTAGATGCCGCCGAGGCCGCCGTAGGAGATCGTCTCGGAGGCGAAGAGCGGCTTGGCCCTCGCGTAACGGCCGCCGAGGAACGGCCAGCGCACGGCGGCGCGGGCGTAGACGTCCTGCGCGCGGACCGCGGCGTCGCCGAAGTCGCCGGCCAGCCGGGCCACGCCGCCTTCGCCCTCGGGCACCTTCCCGCGGGCCACGTTGGTGGCCGCCACGAGCTCCGCCGAGAGCGCCCGCACCTCGTCGCGGGTGGGCTTCACCTCGGGGTAGCCGAACGCCACCCACAGCGGCTCCCGGCGGTAATTGAGCCCCCAGATCGCCACGAAGACCGCGTACCCGCCCGAGGCGATCGCCAGCGCGCGCGGCCACGCCCAACGGAGCCGCGCCCCGCGACCCGAACGAACGAGCCCCCCCACGACCACGACGAGCACGAGCCCGCTCAGGCCGACGATCGCCGCCTCGCCCACCGGCCAGTCCGCCGCGCCGGTGACCACGCCGATCGCCGCAGCGACCGGCTGGCCGATCCCCTGGACGAAGTTCGCCTCCACCCACGCCGGCTCCACGAGCCGGGTCAGCGCCCAGGCCAGCGGCCCGAGCGCGACGGCGACTCCCCAGGCCCAGGCGGCACCACGCATGCCCCTGGGTAACGTCGCCTACTTCACCTCGTCGACGCTCGCCTGCATCACGTCGTCGAAGCTGGCGCGCACGCGGATGAGCGGCTGGTGGATGGGGAGCGCGTACTCCCCCAACATTTGACCGTCGGGACGTACGATCTCGCCGCCGACCTTCACCGTGTCGAAGTCCACCTCGGTCACGGGCTTGTAGACCTCCCGGGGGGCGGCGGTGTCGGTGAGGGTGTCGACGCCCTGGGCGAGGGCGGCGGAGAGGGAGAGCAGAACGAGCATGGGAACCTCCACGATTCCTTGACAGGAAGGGCGCGCGGCGGTTCCGGTTTTTTCGTGCGGGCGCGAACGTTTGCCGAGGGCAGGAGCTTTCGGGGCTTACAAGCTCCTCACGAAGACGCCGAGTGGGGCGCGTCTCCGGTACACGCCGCCGGGATCGGGGCACCCTGGGTCCCCTCATCCGGCGCTTCGCGCCACCTTCTCCCGTAGGGAGAAGGTGAGTACTTTCCGCATAGCAAATGAACATTACTCGACGTGATTCTCGGCCGCCCGGAGTTTCATCCCCGCTGGGTCGGCCGGCGGCCGGTCAGGAGCACATCTACCGACCACCCCGAACTCAGCCTCGGCGAAGCTGCTCGATCTGCCCGCGCAGCTCGCCCGCCGTGGCGACCGGACGCGCGCATGCACGCCCCGAACAGGCGAGCGCCCGCCCCGCCGGCACGCCCGACTCCGCCCGCCGCACCAGCACCTCCGGGTCGCCGAGCGCCACCGCGTCCCGGAAGAGCCCGTCGTCCCCGTGGACCTTCACCACCACGGCCGGGCGCCCGAGCCGCTCCGCCAGCGCCGCCGCGGGCGCGGCCATGAACCCGTAACGGTCCGCCTCCACCGTGGCGCCCGCGGACGCCGCCGCCGCGAGGTCCTTCCAACGCGGATCGTCGGTGAGCGCGTGCAGCCGCCACGCCGCCTCGCCGAGCGCGGCGTTGGGCGGGAGGAGGCGCCGGGCGTGCGCGAGGAGCCCTTCACCGCCCGCCGGCCGGTCGCGGAAGCCGCCTTCCTTGAGCGCCAGGGTCTCCGCGAAGGCGAGGAGGCGGGCCGCCGCCGTGAACCAGGCTTCGTCCCCCGTGTACTGCCCGGCCTTGGCGAACGCGTCGGCCACCGCGGCCTGGTCCTCCAACAGGCCGGCGAAGCCGCCGACGCTCCGGAGCACCGCGCCGTCGGCGCGCACCAGCTGGTCGCGCACATGGCAGAGGGCGGTCAGCGCCAGCTCCCCGAGGCCGGGGCGGTCCCAGCGCACCGCCGCGAGCAGCAGGGTGGCGGCGATCTGGGCGTTCCAAGCTGCGTACACCGTGAGGTCGAGGGGCGGGGGCGCGTCCCGGTGGGGGCGGTGGTAGTAGCCCTCGTCGGCGTCCATCGAGGCCCCGAAGGCGCCAACGTCGTCGCGCCAGAGGTGACGGACGAGCCAGGCCACGGAGCGCTCGGCGGCGGGCTGCTTCCGCCCGGTCCGCAGGTACACCCTCAACAAGCGGGCCTGATCCTCGCCGAGCTTCTCGTAGTGCACCTCGGACCAGTCGTCCTGGGTGGCGTAGCGGAAGAAGCCGCCGTCGAACGGGTCGAACAGCCCCTTCTCGACCATCGCGTCCAGGGTGCGGGCGAGCATGCCGCCGTCGTCCACCCCGCGGCCGACGCGGTCCGCCAGCCAGTCGAGCACGCCGGGGTGGGGGAACTTCTCGAGCTCCCCGAAGCCGGCATGGTACGGGTCGAACGCCTTCTTCACCGCGGCCCAGGTGGCCTCCACGTCCGCGGGGGCGTCGAGGAGGTCGGGCGCGGAGGACTTGCCAAGCACCCAGCGCTGTCCGGGGGTGGAGCAGCTCTCCAGGAGCGGCACCACCTCGTGCGGCGGCATGTAGAGACGCCCGGCGAGCACCTCCCCGTCGGCGTCGAGCACGGCGATGGTGGGCCAACCACCCTGGTTGTACCGGTCGTTCACGTCGGGGCGCTGGTCGGTGTCCACCCGCACGGCCACGAAGCGCTCCCGCACCAGGGCCACGGCGGGGTGGTGCGTCCAGGTGGTCTGGTCCATCACGTGGCACCAGTGGCACCACGTCGCGCCGATGTGGAGGAGGATGGGCTTCTTCTCGGCGCGCGCCTGCGCAAACGCCGCTTCGCCCCAGGGGAGCCACTGAATCACCGCGTCGCTCATGTGCGCTCCTGCTTCACGGGCCGCCAGGCCCGCGCGTCTTCGATCACCCAGGCGCTGGCGCGCGTGGACCTCAGGCTCACCACCACGTCCACCGGGCGGCGCACCAGGCCGGCCCCCACCCCGCCGAGCACGAAGTCGAGCACCGGCATCTGCGCCGGAGTGACCTCGATCAGCCGTCCGCGCACCCAGGGGGCCGTCGGGTCGGGGACGATCCCCAGCCGCCCGCGTGGCCCCCGGAACAGCCGCGCGCGCACCGAGGCGCTCCGCCCCGGGTCCTCCGGCAACCACCCCTCGGCTTCGCCGCGCAGCGACCGGGTGTCGTAGAGGAAGATCGAGCCGCCAGGGTCGGGCTGGGCGGTCAGGCCGCGTCGCACGCGGCCTCCAGCATGTCCACCAGCGGGCGGAGCCGGTCGTGGAGCTCGTGGTGCTCGGGGTCGGTGCCGAGGCGCCAGAACAGGGGTTCGTCCACGGTCCAGCCGCGGTTCGGCAGCGGAGCGAGCAGGCCCAGGCTGGCCGCGGTCTCGGCGACCATCCGCCAGCGCGCGGCGGACGCGGCGGGGCAGAGCAACCAGCCGCGGTCGGCCGCGAGCCGCACGACCACGGTCGCCCAGGGGACCTCGCCGCGCCCGGGGCGCTCCACCCAGAGGGTGTCGCCGCGAAGCCGGAGGCGGAGCGACTTCTTCCGGTGCAGGAGCCCAGCGGCCACCAGGAGGGCGAAGGCCGGGACCGCCCGGATCGCCCGAAGCCGCAGCGACAGCAGGTCGGGGATGTTGCGCGGCGGCGGCTCTCCGGGCGCAAACAGCCCGCCGTGAACGGTGGAGCGCGGGTCAAGCACGGAGGGCGCACGCACCGACGCGGGGCTCTGCACCGTGCTCCGCCACACCTGATGCACCCACTGGATGCTCCCGCCAAGGCGCTCCAGCGACGACGGAAACGCCAGTGCCAACCCCGGCTCCGCCACCCGGTCCAGGAACGAGCCCCGCTCGGCCACGAGGCTGCCGCCCGCGCCCCCCGCGACCGGCACCGTCGCCAACGAGCGCCCGAAGAGCAGCCGGGAGAGCGCCCGCTCGGGCGGCTCAGCCCCGAAGAGCCGCCGGGCCCAGCGCGCACACCGCCGGGCTTCGCCGCCAGCCGCCTCGGGCTTCTCCAACCACGCGCGGAGGTCCGGGTCGGAGAGGCCGACCGAGACCACGCTCTCGGCGAGGTCGGCCCGCGCAAGCGCCCCAGGCGTCACCACCAGCCCGTCCCCGCGTCGTTCAGCGTCCCCGCGCCGAATCGCCAGGGCCACGTAGCCCCCGAGGCCCGCCGCGCCGGCGCCGGACTCGTCGAGCAACCCGCGCAAGGTGTTGAGCCGCAGCTCCCCGTGGTCGAGCAGCGCGCGGAGCACGAGGGCGTACACGTCGAGGCTGTCTTCGCCGGGATCGGGGTCGACCAGGGCGCGCCGGGGCTCCACCGCGCCCGCGAAGGCGAGGTGAAGCTGCTCACCGGGGGCGGCCTTGGGCCGGTACTTCCTCGATGGTTCGATCAGGCGGAGGACGGCGCGCGCGTCCCGCTTCGCGAGCGCTTCGGAGGTGGACACCCCGGCGTCGAGCAGGGCCGCGGCCACGGCCTCCACCCCTGGGGACGCCGCGAGGACCGGGTGCTCGCGTACGATCGCGGCCAGGACCAGGACCCGCCGGGCCCCCGCATACGCGAACTCCAGGCCGTGGCCGGTGAGGTAGGGGTCGGGCGCGTCGCGAACGAGGCCGAGCCACTCGGCCTGCGCGAGGTACGCCCGGACCACGCGGGCCTCTACGTCAAGCAGCCGCGCGATGGACGCGCGACGCCGCACTCCTCCCGCCAACGCGTCGATCACGCGGCCGAGGCGTCGGGGATTTCCGAGGGCGGGGGGCGCGCCGGTAGCCATTGAGGTCCGCACGTAACGCGGCCCCCGGGGCGGTCAGCCGCTGGAGCTCTCGTCCGCAGCATCGTCGGCCGGCGGATGCACGCCGTTGTCGATGCAGGGGGCGTTGTCGTCTTCGAAGTGGTCTTCGCAGTAGGCGTTGAGCACCTTGACCCGATCACAGAACGCGTTCTCGAGGCACACGGGGTTCCAGGGCTGGTTCGGATCCGTGCAGTACTCTTCCGTCGTCTCTTCGTCGGGGATGTCGAACGCCCCGTCGGTCTCACGAGCAAGGAAACACTCATCGATGCCGCTCGGGGCCGCGGTGAGCTTCGTGCAGCTCCCCTCGAGGACCGTCACCGCGTACTTCACCACGCCGTCGTTGATCGGCAGGAGGAAGGTGTTGAGCACGCCCGTGAAGTCGACCCCCGCCTGGGAGGACGTGTCCACCGAGCAGTACTCCACCGTGGAGCGCCCCGAGTGGGAGCCCGTGTTGGTGATCGAGCCGCTCTGGTTGCACTCGCTGAACGAGATGGTGTGATCCTGGTTGGAAGGATCGGTGTACACCAGCTCGAAGCCGCCCATCTCCACCCCGGGCGAGCCGGTGTAGTAGGAGGTGAGGCCGACGTCGAGGTCGACGTCGCCGTCGTCATCGGTGTTGTCGAGGTACAGGTAGCTGGAGGTCGTCGCCTGCGGCGACTGGGCCTGGTTCCAGAACACCAGCTCGGGGTCCACGACCACGCACACCGTGCCGCCGGTGCCCTTGAAGTTGAAGGTGGCGCCGCCGTAGAACGACGGGTCCTCCGGAGCCCCCAGGCCCCCGTAGTACACCCCGTGGCGGCCGAGCTCATCGTCCGCCATGGAGGCGTCGGAGTAGGACAGGAAGTCCGCCTGCTCTTCCTTCGAGATGACCCGGAACTCGCCGAGGTTCTGGAGGAACGGGTAGTCCGGGTTCGGCTGGGTGATGTAGAACTCACCGTCGCGGTCGCAACCGGTGAGCATCAGCGCCATCAGTGAAACGAGCATGGCTACTCCGCCGAGAAGTGGAAGTTCAGGTTGATGTCCACGTCTTCCTTCTGGTTGAGCTCAGAGTCGAAGCTCACGGTGGCCTCCCCGTCGGCGACCCAGTCTCCGTACTGCACGTAGGTGCTCGGGTAGTTCAACACGTCGAAGTAGGAGCTCCCTTCGGAGAACTGGGTGTTGTAGGCGTCCACCTGCCGGCCGCCATTCGGGTTGCAGGTGGTGAACGTCCCGTTCACCCGCACCTGGTCGGTCTCGATCTCGGGGGCGTCCATGAAGCCCCAGAGCGACATGCCATCCACCCGCTCGGTGTGGCGCATCTTGAAGGAGGCGACGTAGTTGTCGCCATCCTCTTCAAAGCGGAGGTTGTCGTCCCCGATGAAGGCCATCTCGGCGTCCGACGTGGCGGCGAAGTAGTCGTAGCACCACTGCCGCATGGCCGAGCCGTCGGTGACCTCGACGCCGTAGGCGTCCACCACCGGGATGCCGATGTCGTTCTTGAAGTAGTCGAGCACGTCGTCGTAGTCGCTGAACCGCGACGTGGTGACCTTGCACGACAACGTGGCGTAGCAGGCGAAGTCGATGCGCCCGATGGTGTCCCCACCGTAGGGGAAGGTGTCCCCGCGGATGCCCGCGTCGATGAGCGGGCCCATCTGCGGGTGGACGTAGGGGAAGGAGATCGTGTCCATCCCGGCGAACGCGCCGATGTACACCGGCCCGAGCAACCGGGGGTCGGTGATCTCCTGCGTGGTGTAGGTGTAGACACCGTCGCCGTCGTCATCGGAGGCGCTCACCACCGTGCGGGTGGCGGCTTCCTTGGGGATGACGACGCGACCGGTGATGTCGCCTTCAGAGACGACTTCGGGGTTCGCACAGGCGCCGAGGGCCAGGTAAAGGGCGAGCATCGACTGGGCCTCCTAGTACGTGTAGCCGACGGAGAGGGTACCGGAGAGACCGCCCTGCCTCGAGGCGATCACGTAGCGGTCCTGGGCGCTGATGTAGCCGCCGTAATAGCTGGTGCCGTAGAGATTGTTGGTGACGTTTTCGAGGTCGACCAACACGAAGAGCTTGCCCTTCGGCACGACAATCTCCTGCTTCACCTGCACCGCCACCTCCCAGTAGGGCACCGTGCGTGCGTATTCGCCCGACGGCTCCTTCAGGAGGCCGTAGGTGCCGCCGGCGCCGGAGGTGTCCGCCGCCTCCCAGTAGTAGCGGCTGATCGGGAAGCCGCTGAAGAACTGGCCGGAGACGCCCACTTCGGTGGTCCAGGGGTCGTTGGGGATGTCCCAGTACCCGGCGAGCTTCACCTGGTGGTTCACGTCGGAGCCCAGGTTGCCGTACATCAGCTCGACCTGGGAGGGGTTGGAGAGCCCCCCCCCGAGCGAGCCCTGCGTGGTGCCGCGGCTGGACACGTAGGAGTAGGTGAGCTGCCCGAACCAACGCTTGGCCTCGGCCTTGAGGAGCTCGGCGTCCACCCGGTAGTAGTCGCGGCGGGCGATCCCCGGCGTACGCAGGCGGTAGTAGGCGTTGAAGTCGCCCGCACCGTCGCTCGCGCCGACGAAGGAGTAGCCGTCTTCGTCGTAGACCAGGTTGGTCTCGTCGAAGGTGTAGATGTTCCGGGTGAACTTGCCCGTGAACGACACCTTCGCGCGGAGGTCGGGGACAACCTCACGAGCGGCCGCGGCGGTGAACTCGTCGGAGTGCGGGGCCGAGAGGTCGTCGCTGTAGGTGAAGGTGTTCGAGGTGTCGTAGCTGCCGTACACGCCGGAAGCGGCGTTCGACGTGCCATCGAGCTTGCCCGAGTACACGATCTTCTGGCCGGTGCCGGAGCGCGAGAGGTACTCGGTGATCTCGAGGCGGCCGATGTCGTTGAAGCGACCGTAGCCGGCGGAGATGGAGGTCTTCTCATCTCCCCACGGGTCCCAGATGGTGTAGATACGGGGGCCGAAAACGCCGACGTCGATGATCGGACGCTCCTGGTCGTCGCG
>CAIXRH010000331.1 GCA_903921785.1 uncultured Pseudomonadota bacterium | reverse complement strand
GATCCGAATCGCTGAATCGCCGTCACCGACCCGCTCCGCCCCCCCGCTCGCCCCGTCGTCTGCCGGTACCACCGGCCGATCTCGCGAAGCGCCACCCGGAGCACCCCGTCCGCGAGGTCGGACCGCCGCGCCAGGAGCCAGGTGCCCGGTCAATCACACCCGGAGGCGTCCACCCGGGGTGCCGGCGTAGGTTTCGCGCATGCCCACCCGCTCAGGCCGCAGCGCGTTTTCCAGTCTCGTCGAGCATCTTCTTGTAGGCCGCGGGCGTGAGCTGCGCGGCGGCGAGCCCGTACTCCTGTCTTCGAGTGCCTCGGCGCTCGAACATCCAGGTGAGGTAGGCCTGCACGTCGAGGTCGTGGCGCTGAGCGGTGGTGACCACGCCGAGCAACAGCGCCCAGCGCCGGCCGCCCTCTTCGCTCCCGGCGAACAGCGAGTTCAGCCTCAAACGAGCGTGATCCTGGAAGGCCCGTTCACTTGGGTTGTTGTCGATTGGGATGTCCGCGTCGCCGACGAAGCGGGTGAGGTCGTCGAAGTGTCGGAGGTAGTACCGGATGACCTTGCCCAGCGGGTCGGTGGGCAGGAGCCCCTTGTGCGTCTCCAGCCAGGCCTTGAAGGCCTCCACGATCGGGCGGGTCTGGACCTGCCGGCGAGCGAGCAGGGCCGCGCCGCTGAGGTGATCGGCCGCCGCCGCTCGTTCAACGGCGTACATCCGGCTGAGGAACTGCCCGGCCTCTTTGGCCAGCACCGGCTGCTGGGCTTCGGCGTCTCGAAACGCTCGGCGGGGGTGCGCGTTGCAATTGGCACGGCGGACGGCCGCGGCGCGACACAGTTCGTTGAGGCGGCTCTCAGCGTCGCACATCACGATCCCCTCAAAGCCCTTGAGAAGCGCCGCGATCTCGTCACCATGCTTGGTGAGGGCGAATTGGTAGACGGCGACCGGGCCGGCGTTGAAGACATCCACGATGGCGTCCCAGGTTTCCGTGAGCCCCTCGATCCGCACCTTCAAGCCGGTGGCGTCGGTGAGCAGGCAGCGGCCGGCCTTGATCTCCTTCCAGTGCGCACCGTCCACCGCCGCTGCGAGGTCCGACGCCAGCTCGATCAGCCGAACCAAGGTGCTCTTTGCAAGGTTGACCCCCTGGCGCCTCAACCCCCGGCGGATCCGGTTGAGCGGCACGAGGTAGACAAACTTCATCGTCACCACCCAAGCCAGGAACCCGCAGGTGAACTTGGCCCGCGGGCACGGCAACGAGGGCGGCTCGGCGGTGGTGGTCCGGCCGCAGTCCTTGCACAGCTTCACCTCCAACAGTTCGCGGCGGAGGCGGGCGATCGTCTCCGCGGCGTCGAGGCGACGTCGCTGTTCGTGGTCCCGCGCGAGCAGGCGATCACTGCCACAATGCCCGCAGCAGGTCACCGTGCCCGTGTAGAGCGACTCGGGCAGATTCGTGGGCATCGGCCGGCGCCCCGTTCCCTTCGCTCGTTTGGTTCGCGGCGGCTTCTTCTCGGTGGTGGGGGATGGAGCCACAACCAGGGGCTCCGCCGCCACGGGCTCCGTAGCGGGCACCTCGACCGCGCCCGCCTCTGTGTCCTCCTCCGCGGCGGTGGGCGGGGTGTCCTGGGATCCCTTGCTGCGTTGCGCCATCTTGCGACGGAGCATGGTGGTCAGGTCCGACAGTCGCGCGTTCTGCGTCGCCGCGAGCTGGAGCAGCTTGTCGACCTGCTCGCGGACCTTCCGCAGCTCGGCCTGGAGCGCGGCGTTGTCCTTGCGGAGCTGGGCGACCTCCTGCTTGTGGGTCTCTTCACGGGCGGCAGCGACCGCGAGGGAGGCTCGCAGTTCAGCGACGACATCACGAAGAAGACTGGACACGGGACCCTTTTCGCAGGTGACATGCGCCGCGTCGATCCCGTGCGGCAGAAACGATCGACGAACGTCACTTACGGCGTGGGCCCCGTCGAGCCGTACCGTTTCCGGCGTGGCGCGCGCGACAGATCCACCCCCTCGAGGATGAGCCCCAGCACGGCCGGGTCAACGCGGACCTGTTGACTCCCGGCCGGGACGGCCGGGAGCTGGAAGGTACCGGACTCCAGCCTCTTCGCGAATACGCACCAGCCGGACCTGTCGAAAAACAACACCTTCATCAAGGTCTTCCTCGCGTTCGTGAACACGTAGAGGTGGCCGTCCTGCGGATCCATGGACAGGCGCCTCACCTGGCCCCCCAGCGAATCGAAGGAGCCCCGCATATCCACCGGCTCCACCGCGATGAACACCCGAACCGACGACGGGAGCGTCAGCATGACGAGGCCATCGTGCGCAGCACCCGCGCGAGGCGTTCCTCGTCGATCTCACCGACCACATCCACCTCGAACGCGCCGCAGCGAACCCGGTAGGGAGTCGGAACACCCGGGTTGGTGGCGAGAAGTTCCACCAAGCGAAGGGGCGGGGTCGTCCGCCGAGGGTTCGCCTTGGGCCTGCTCCGCCGCCCCAGGTTGATGTGCCACGCGTTGAGCGAGCGGGCGTCGATGCCGTGCGCCTTGGCCCACGCTACGCGCGACCGACCGCTCGCCTCCACCGCCGCCAAGCAGCTCCGCGCCTCCGCCTCGCTTTGAATCTTCCGTGCTTCCATGAGATGATCTCCGAGCACACGAAGATCACCCGGCGCCTACGAATCGGCCTCCGGGCGTGATTGACCGGGCACGGAGCCAGCGCCGCCTCCAGGGCACGGTGAGCACCCACTGCCGTGTCGCCACGTGCGGGATCACCCGGTCCACTAGGTGCATCGCGCGCTCCGCCATCCGCCGACCCGCGCACGACGGGCAGAACCCGCGCGTCTTGCAGG
>CAIXRH010000330.1 GCA_903921785.1 uncultured Pseudomonadota bacterium | reverse complement strand
CGGATCCATGAAATTCTCCAGGAATCCCGGATCACCCGGCAGCATTGACTTGTCAAGAAGTCACTAGTGCTCAGGTGGCGCCGGGACCCATCGCCCTGCCCTCTCCACCCGCCGCGCCCGGCGCCCGAGTCGAGCCGCCCCAGCCTCGGCGGCCGGGCACCGTCCTGCCCAAGACCAGGTTGCTCCAGCGCATTGTCCCACCGTCGGCGAGCCGAACAAGGAATTGCTGCCGACCGGCCGGGGACGGCCGGCGGCAGAATTCCGGCGTTCGGCGCGGAAAGGTAGAAGAGGAGGTCGAGGAACGGAGTGGCGCCCAGCCCGGGGGGGCGCGAAAATTTGGTGGAGGAAGAGGTGAGATCGCGAAACTGCGACCTCGCGTGATGGGTGGCACGGAAGCCGTCGCGGGAGACACGCGCCTGGGCCTCGCCGGCTCCGTCGCGCCGCCGCCGACTTGCCATCGTCGCGCTCTCGTGGCACCTTGAGCGCATGACCACCGACCTCAGCTTCGACTACCGACGCCTCTCCGTCGCGCAGCGCCTGGAGCTGGTCGAGGACATCTGGGACAGCATCGACGCCGACGCCAACGCCGAGATGCTCCCGCTCACGGGCGACGAGCGTGCCATGCTCGATGAGCGCATCGCCGAGCTCGAGGCGAATCCGGGCCAGGGCGAGTCCTGGCCGGACGTTCGCGCCCGGATTCTCGGCAAAGCGCGGCAGTGACGCAGTTCGTCGTCCGGCCGCTCGCCGAGGCGGACATCGATGCGGCCTTCGCGTGGTATGAAGCCCGTTCCGTCGGCTTGGGCGTCGATTTTCTGCGAAGCGTCGATGCCTGCTTCGGCGCTGTTGCCGAGCGACCGCTGGCGTTTCCTGTCGTGTACCGCCGCGTGCGACGCAGCTTGCTTCGCCGATTTCCGTACGCTGTCTTCTACGTCGCGGACGGGGAGCGCGTGGATATCCTCGCTGTCACCCACACCAGCCGACATCCGCGGCGTTGGCGTCAGCGCGCATAGCGGAGAGGTGCCGGGCGGTGCGGTTGCCCGGTCCTGCGCGTTTTGCCGAGCACTTGTCCCACGGGCTTGCCCATGACGCCGCCGAAGTATGCTGCTTCCCCCTTGGTCAAGCAGTCGAAGCGGGGAGCGACCGTGGGATGCCACCTGGGAAAATTCGCGGGGGCGGGGCATCCGGCCGCGCCTTCCTCCAGGCGACGGCGCGGCGAAGCCGTGCCTCCGGCGCCGCGATCGTCGCACGCGCTGGAGGTCGCCGTCCGTTGGGTCAGGCGATCTGGCCTTCGCGGAGGGCTTCTGGTCGATGGCGACCGAACCAGTGTCGCCGGTGGTCGCGTCGTGCTCGTCCCGCGCATCGCGCCCGCCCTCATCGCCAGTGCCGGCGCCGCACCCGTGGGCGGACGGAAGCGAACACCTGCGGTAGTTCGCTGCCGCCGCTCCACTCTCGTCGCAGAATCGCTCCGGCGGTCCTCGGTGCCCGTGGCGCCGGGACCCGTCGCCCAGCCCTCGCCACCCGCCGCGCCCGGCGCCCGAGTCGAGCCGTCCCAACCTCGGTGGCCAGGGCACCGTCGTGCCCAAGACCAGGTTGCTCCAGCGCATTGTCCACCCTCGGCGAGCCGAACAGGGAATTGCTGCCGACCGGCCGAAGACGGCCGGCGGCAGAATTCCGGCGTTCGGCACGGAAAGGTCGCTGAAGAGCTGGTCGAGGAACGGCGTGCCGCTCCTCCACATCCATCGGCGATGAAGAGGTGGTTGGGGAAGGGCGTGCTGCTTGCCCGCGTTCTCGGGTTCTCGGGCTCTCGGTTCCCGTGTTCTCATGCCTTGGCCCGGCCGCAGCCGGCAGCGGCGGCGGGCCCCTCATTCGCGGCCTCGCGGTCGTCCTGGGTGTCGGGCACGAATGACCTCGCAGCGAACCTGCGGCCACCGAGCGATGTTGCGTCCTGTTGAACTTCACGCCTGGCCGTGGTACCCTGGAAAATGGTCCACCCCCCGCTCCCCCTTCCCCGCATTCGATTCACCCTAATTCTTGGTCTAGCGTCGGCTTTGCACGCGTGCACCGTGCCCGAACCATCCATCGTTTCGAGCCCGGTCGAACCGCCCGACCTGCCGTGCGCGATGGTCTCGACCTCAGGAGGCGACGGAACCGTGGAGAACTGGAGGGCGGGGTGGTCCCTCGGGGCTGGCCGGTACAGCATCGCCAGCGGTGACGAGAACATCCTCGCGTTCGCGGCCATCGGCGCGCCCGGGCCTGACACCGGAGCACAAGTGGGGATGGTGATGGTACGTACCCTTCAGCCTAACTCCGGGTCGTTCGGAGCAGGGACCATTGACGAGGACCTCTACCCACCGAGCACGTCCCTGGGTCGCCAGTTCGGGCGGTCGATCCTGGTTGCCGATGTGCGAGAGTGCCATCCGGCGTCCTTCATGGATGAGGCTTGCGGGCATGAGATATTAGTCGGCAACCCGGATGTCGGCGCAGCCACCACCGCTGGAGAGGTGCATCTTTACGACAGCGACTATCTCGGGGCGAAGTGGATGGGGGTACTCACCCCGCCCCCGGGCACGCCTGTCGGTGCCCAATTCGGCTACGCGATGGCCGCGCCGCGCACTCCCGAAGATCCGATTTCTCCATGGGAAGAAGCCCCCGACCACCCTGAATGGATCGCGGTCGGCGCGCCGGAGATCGACGCCGTCTTCATCTATCACGTCGATCCCACGTCTACGACTCCGCTGACCCACGTACAGACTCTCACCTACTCCAGCATCGGGCGGAAGACCGGCCGCGCGCTCGCCGCGGGCGATTTCAACAACGACGGCCTGATGGACCTAGCGGTGGGCGCTCCCAAGCCTTTCGGAACCGAAATCGGCGGGCGGGTGTTCATTCACCAGGGTGTGCCGGGTTTCCCCGCGCCTCTGGCGTCGACGCCGGTCGCGCTTGCGCGCGTGGGCTCGGGACCGCTTCAGGCCGACGACTTCGGCGCGGCACTGACCGTGGCCAGGGTGACCCAGGGCGGCTCCACGCCGGTGATGCGGGACACTCTGATCGTAGGAGCCCCGCGGACGGACGTGGACGGTGACGTGGACGCGGGCGGTGTCTGCGCGTTCCAGTTCAATGAATGTGGCAGCGGCAGCATCGGGTGTCCGCCGGTGGCGGTGGGGACCATGTGCGCAGGCAACCCCTGGGCGGCCACGGCGGCGACCAACAATGAGGGGTTTGGGGCTTCGCTGGCCGCGGCAAACTTCATCTCCATGGACGCCCAGAATCGCGACCTGACCGAGGTGGCACTCAACGAGGAGGTTGCGGTAGGCCGGCCGGGCTGGAACGGAGGTGTGGGGAGCGTCGAAGTCTTCTTCACGTACGACGGCTTTCCAGAGATCCTCGACGGCTACGACCTGCCGGTTGCGGAGTTCGGCGGCGGCGCGCCCGCGGCTGCCTTCGGCACCAGCATCGCCTCGGTGGTGGTGCAGGAGAACAGCTGGGCCGACTTGGTGGTGGGAGCGCCCGGCTCAAAAGTGGGGGCGAAGACGTTTGGCTCCTACTCCGCCACGCGTACGCTCGCGCCGCCCACCTGCGCCACCGGAACCTGGCTGTTGACGGACTCGCTGGGGAGCACCGTCGAGCTGCTGGTAGCGGAGACCAGCAGTGGCGACACCGTCATCAGCTTCCTCGACCCATACCATAGCCAGTTGGTCGATAGCACGGGCGACCCCGCGGCTTGCGAAGCGCAGATCGAGATTCTCGGCGTTTCGCTAATTCCGTCGCCAACCGCTGCGTTCACGATTCCGGAGGGCTTCAAACTTGACCTCCCTGGAGCGGTAGCCTGCAGTGGCGCCACCGTTTTCTACGACATCGACGCAGCGCCGTTGCTGCAGGCGATCATCGAATCCGCGGCGGACGGGGTGGACCCGGCGCTCATCGCGGGCCTCTTGAGCGACTTCGAGGCTGATAATGGCCCACAGACACTTATCGTGACGGTCACGGCGGACACCTCCGTGGTGCCGGCCACCCTGGAGCTTGACCTCGACTTGGGGGGGATAAGCTGGACATCCATCGAGACCATGACCGGGGGGACGGTGGACGCTACGTGTCGACCGGAGAACTTGCCCTGGGTGGCGGGGCAGGATGCGGCGGGGGTGTGTGATGGATAGCCGAGGATGGTGGCTGGGGATGCCATTTCTCCTCGCATCGTGCATCACTGACCCGACCGACAGCGTGAAGGAGACTGCGACCGAGGACACTTCCTCGGACACCGCCGCTGGTTGCAACGACGGAATGACGAAGCAGGAATGGCTGGACGCATGGAACCTCTCGTTCTGTACGTGGGCCGTGGCTTGCGCGCGGCCGGCCTACGGTGACAGCATGGAGCGGTGCTACGAGCTGACTGCGGGCAAGGCGGATCAGTGCATCGACGAGTGCCGCACAGCGGCTGCGCTCGCCGCCATGCAAGCGCACGAGGCATCGGGAAGCTGTGAGAGCGTGCCGGACGAAGGCGCGGTACCCTTCTGCGAAGAGTGAAGTGAGTTGGATTTCGGCGACGTTTCGCTATCGGTTGCCGCCCGCTCCACCGTCGTCGCAGAATCGCTCCGTCGGTCCTCGGCGCCCGTGGCGCCGGGACCCATCGCTCTGCCCTCGCCGCCCCCCCGCGCCCGGCGCCCGCATCGAACCGGCCCCAGGTCGGCGGCCGGGCACCGTCCTGCCTAAGACCAGGTTGCTCGGGTGCATTGTCCACCCTCAGCGAGCCGAACAAGGAATTGCAGCCGATGAGCGGGGCAGAGCCCCGCTCACGGCTGAATTCCGGCGTTCGGCGCGGAGAGGTCGCTGAAGAGGTGGTCGAGTGACGACGTGCCGCTCGTCAGCATCGTCGACAGCCCCGCGCGCAGCTGGCCGCTGGCATGCACCGGCTTGGCGGAATTGGAAGCGATCGGAGTATGCTGCCAGGATGATCCTGGTCCTTGCGCTCGCATGCACTCCGGCGCCGAATGACTCCACCGACACCGGCGACTCCCCCGACACCGGGGACTCCGCCGACACCGGGGACTCCGCCGACACCGGGGACTTCGCCGACACCGGCGACTCCGCCGACACCGGCGACTCCGCGGCCCCACGCCCGCCGACTCCGATGAGCGTGACCGTCGATGCGGCGCTTGTCGGCGCCACGTTCGTCGTCACCCGCCTGCATCCGTTCGACTTCAGCGGCGCCACGTTCGGCGATCCGCTGGTCGCCACCGTCATCCCCGCCGCGACCTTCACCCTCGACCTCCCCACGCCCGATCCCGCCGACGAAACGCGCGACGACAGCCTCGTCGGCGACCTGCTCGCCGCACGATATTTCGCCTCCGTGCACGACGACACCGACGACGACGGCGTTGTCGACCCGGACGAGGTCGTCCTCGCCATCGGCAACGGTGAACTCGTGTACGCAGAGGCCTCGTCCATGCCGCTCGCGGCCGGCTGGAACCTGCTCGGGTTCGGCTCCGGAGGCTTCGCCTACCACGCCGCCATCACCACGATCGACACCTTCGCCTTCACGCCGGATGTGCCGCTTACGCTCTCCGGTACCGTCACCGTCGAGGGCGCTGCGCCCCGTGTCGCCGTCGCCTCCGTGGGCGAGTCCCTCGCCGACGAACCCATCACCGCCACGTTTGCTGTCACACTCGACCGCCGCGCCACTGCCTTCGACGCCGGCTCCTCCCCACGCGGCGCGCTCGTCGGCGTCCTCGCCTATGACGACATGGACGGAACCGGCTCCTTCACCGCCGGAGACACCCGCCTGGGCGGAGCCTGCACCGCCTCCGGAACGCCAGCCGCCGCGTTCTTCACCGACCTGCCCCGTGGCCTCGACGAGGCGCTCCGGCTCTACCCGTGGATCGACGGACTGGGGTACTGGTACCTCCCGGGCTGGACCATCTTCGAGGCTGAAACCGGAGATTGGGCCGGCGACATCGGGTACGCGGAGGCGGATGCCCTCTCGCTCGACGCGGCCTGCGATCCGACTTGGCTCCCCTGAGGCGTGCCGTTTCCCACCCCCTAGTGATCGACCGGAATCGGCAGCTTCACAGCGTTTCGCTATTGGACGCCGACACTACACCCTCGTCGTAGAATCGCTTCGTCAATCTTCCCCAGTGGGCGGCACAGGGCGCCGTCGGGCAAAGTCCGGTGCCTCGCACCAAGCATGAACGAAGGAGGCGAAACGTACCGGATGCTCAAATCCCACCTCAGCGGATCACTCGCAGATGCTCCCCACTCGACACGCCGTCACATCGGCGATCGGGGTGGCCCAGAGTTCACCCGTCAGCGCAGCTCCGCACTCCGATGACCCACAGGAGGCTTCGCTAACCTCCACAACGGCCACCAGGCTAGATCCCACGTTGGCCCACGCGAACGCCCGAAGTTCGTGCGAGAACACCTCGGCGCACATGGAATCATTCCACGCATAGCCCACCGCTTGCTCTTGCTCGAAGTCGACTCCCGTCACGCGCCAGCTGGCGCCGACGGCCTTCAGCCACGCGTCGGTATCGGCGGCGGTGCGGAACACGAGCGGAGCCTCCAACACGACGTTCGGGTCAACTCGGTCCGATCCCGCGTGACCGACGAACCTGGCCTTTCCTTCCTCCGCTCCTGCGACGTCCGTGCACTCGTCGAGCTCGTGCGCCACCGGCCCATCGCCAGTGTCGGACTCCGACGAGTCGCGCGTCGCCGGCAACGACGTGCACGCAGTCCCCAAGATGAAAAGCACCAACATCACCGTCAAGTACTTGACGATGCGCGTCCCGGCAAGGATCGGGGTGATCGCGCTGTAGACTGTCGGACCGCACCTCAGTGGCGGCGGCGCCGTCGTGCTCGTCCCGCGCATCGCTCCCCGCCTCACCGCCAGCGTCGGCGCCGCTCCCGTGGGCGGACGGAAGCCGACAGCTTCGGCGGAGCCTCGCTATCGGCTGCCGCCGCTCCACCCTTGTCGCAGAATCACTCCGTCGATCGTCGGCACCCGTGGCGCCGGGACCCAACGCCCTGCCCCCGCCACCCGCCGCGCCCGGCGCCCGAGTCGAGCCGGCTCGGCCTCGGCGCCTGTGGCGCCGTCGTGCCCAAGGCCAGGTTGCTCCAGCGCATTGTCCACCCTCGGCGAGCCGAACAAGG
>CAIXRH010000329.1 GCA_903921785.1 uncultured Pseudomonadota bacterium | reverse complement strand
CGCCCCGCCATTCTCGCCGACCGTGGCTCCTCGACCGCCGACGCCGACCGGGCGGCAGGCGGGTGGGGCGCAACGGCCCCTCGACCCCTTCGGGCTGCCCCGGAGCTACCCGAGCAGCTCCAGCGCCGCCCACACCGCGAGGCCCAAGCCCACCACCGCGGCGCCGGCCCAGCGAAGCGCCATGCGCTCTTCGTACCGGACGACCTCCCCCTCGTCGCGGTCGGAGAGCACGTGCACGTCGCCCTCCGAGCGGAGCCGCCAGGTCTCCTCCACCTGCACCACGGTGCCGACGGCGTGGAGCCTGTCCCCGTCGGTGATGAGCTCCTCGCGGTAGCGCACGTAGGGGCCCTGGAGGTTGGGCGGGTTGTCGCCGAGCGCTTCGAGCACCCGGGTGAGCTCGGCGCTGGGGACGCCGAAGATCCCGCCGGTGGCGTGCTCGGCTTTGGACAGGATCACGTCCGCCGAAGGGACGTCGAGCTCGAGGCGACCGCCGCCGTCGTCCAGCCAGCAGGGGACGGACGCCTTCCGGTCGACCAGCGTCTCCCACTTGTTCTGCCGGCGCTGCTCGATGAGGAAGCGCCAGTAGAGGCAGGGCCGCTGGCTCATCGGGGCGGTGAGGGAGCCTTCTCCGTGCACCGCGCCCTGCACTTCATGCAGCCCGGCGGTGAGCGCGGAGATGGCGGTGGGCGGCGTGGACGAGATGAGCCGCGCCGTGCGCCAGGCCCGTGCCGCCAGCCACGCCCCCACGCCGGCCCCGAGGGCACCGATGCCGAAGACGGCTTGCAGGGCGGGGGTGGGGAGGAGCGCCACGCGAGCCGCACTCTACCACGGCTGGGTCACTCCTCCGCGAGCGGCACGACCTCATCGAGAGAGACGTACGGCGCAGCGATGAAACGCCGCAGCCCGCGGTTCACCAGCCGCCCGTCCAGGAAGCCGACGGCGTGGCGCAAGGCCCCGCCCCGCTGGAGCGCCGCCGTGAGCCCACCGCCGAGCGCCGTGAGGTAGGGCAGAAGGCTCGCCCCGAGCGCCCGCGAGGAGGTGCGCGCGACCTCGCTGGGGAGGTTGGGGATGCAGATGTGGCGCACACCCTCGGCCTCGAAGACCGGGTTGGCGGCGGTGGTGGCCCGGCTGGTCTCGGCGCAGCCGCCCTCGTCGATCGACATGTCGATGAACAGGGCGCCTTCTTTCATCGAGCGCATGTGGCCCCGGCGCAGCACCTTCGGGGCGGGCTCCCCGCGCACGGCCACGGCGCCGATGACCACGTCCGCCTGCTCGAGGTACCGCACCAGGTGGTACTCGCTGGCCTCTGCGGTGATCACGCAGCGCCCGAGGCTGCGCTCCAGCCGCACCAGCCGCCGCGGATCGCGGTCGAGGACCACGACCTGGGCGCCGAGCGCCGCCGCCTCCGCCGCTGCGGCCGAGCCCGCGGCGCCGCCGCCGATGACCAGCACCAGGGCCGGGGGCACGCCGGGCGAGCCGCCGAGGAGGATCCCCGGGCCGTTGCCGGGGCTGGTGAGGTGCCAGGCCGCCATGGTCACCGCCACCCGGCCGCCGATCGCGGAGAGCGGCTCCAGGATGGGGTGTTCGTCGATCCCTTCGCGAACCATCTCCAACGAGAGGGTGGACGCGCTCGCTTTCTGCAGCGCCTCGTGGAGCGCGGGGGGCTGCCCGGCGAGGTGCAGGAAGGCCACCAGGGTGGTGCGGGGCCGGAGCAGCTCCACCTCCGCGGGGGAGGGCGGGTGTACGCGCAACACCACGTCGGCGTGGGCGCAGACCTCCCGGGCGTTGAAGGCGATCTGCGCCCCCGCGGCGAGGTATTCGGTGTCGGAGAACCCCGAGCCGGTGCCCACGCCGGCCTCGACGATCACCACGTGATCCTGCCCGGCGAGCACACGCGCGCCTTCGGGGGTGAGGGGGACCCGGCGCTCGCCGGGAAGGGTCTCGCGGAGCACTCCGTAGCGCATGCCGACAGCCTACCGGGGGTGGTCGCCGGATTCAAGCGGCGCGGACGCGACGACGGGAGGCTCGGATCGCCGGTTGTAGGTTAGGCGGAGCCACAATGGCCGAGGGCGAGCCCCGTACCCGCTACTGCAGCCGCTGCCTCACGACCTTTGCGTCCGATGCGGAACGGTGCCCGAACCTCGGGTGCCGCAACGTGCGTCCGACCAACGGGTGGGGCGAGCTGCTCGAGCCCGGCGAGCTCATCGATCGCACGTACCGGGTGCATCGTCGGCTCGCGATCGGCGGCGCGGGCGTCACCTACCTGGCGCGGGAGGTCGGTGAGGTCGATGAGATGGGGCCGCTGCTCGCGGTCAAGGTGCTCTACCAGCAGCGGGACCAGGGGCCGTACCTGCGGCGGTTGGCCACCGAGGCGCAGATCCTCCAGGGGCTCAACCACCCGCAGATCGTGGAGTGCCGCGGCTTCGTGCACCGCTCGGGCCACTCGCCCTACCTGGTCACCAAGTTCGAGGCGGGGGGCTCGTTGCTCGACCACCTGCGGCGCGTGGGCGTGCTGCCGCCGCGCGCGGCCGCCGCCGTGGCGATGCAGGTGTGCGACGCGCTGGCCGTGGCGCATCGGCAGGGCGTCATCCACCGCGACCTGAAGCCCGAGAACGTGCTCATCGAGGCCGAGGTGGAGCTCCACGACGTGCCCCGGGTGCGGGTGGCCGACTTCGGGATCGCCAAGGTCTTCGGCGGCGTGGGCGATCGGCTCACCCGCGTCGGGGCGTTCATCGGCACCCCGCAGTACGCCGCGCCTGAGCAGTTCGAGGGCATGGCGCCCGAGCCGGCGACGGACGTCTACGCCGTCGGCGCGCTGCTCTACTTCTGCCTCACCGCCCGGCCGGTCGCCGACTTCATGGCCGAGCTCGATCCCGAAGATCAGCGCGACCACCTGCTCCGCCACCTCCCGCCGAAGCTCCCCCACCTCGAGGGCGACGAACGCCGCTGGTTGGAAGACTCCCTCGCCGCCGCAATGATGCCCGACCCGGGCGACCGCTGCGGGATCGACATCCTGGCCGAGCGCCTCCACGCGATCGCCCTCGGCAACGACCCCGGGCCGATCACCCTCCTCGGTGGGCCGATGGAGCCACAGCGCCCGTCGGGCGGGGCCATCGCGCCGGCGGGGGCGGTCTCCACGCACACGATCAGCCGTGGCGGCGCCGCGCCGGTGGCTGGGCAGGTGAGCGCTCTCGGCGTGCCCGCGCCGGTGCGCCCGGTGGAGCCCGACACGCTGCCGTCGGTCACCCCGGCGGGCACGGGCCCGACGCCGGCCCCGCCGGCCGGCGGGGTGCGCACCTCGACCACGGCGGGCGCCCGCCGGTCGAACATCCCCGGGCCGAGCACCACGGTGGAGCGCACGAGCTCCAGCACCGCGGCCAAGACCTCCTTCGGGTGCCTCGCGCTCGCCGCCATGGGCGCCGTCGTCGCGGCGTTGGTCGGGGGGGTGTGGTGGTGGACCACGCTCGACACGTCCACCCCGCTCACCGGCCACGAGACCGACCCGGTGGCCAAGGCCGACTGGCAGGGCATCGCCTACGCGCTCGGCGAAGCCGGGCCGGCCGCGGAGAAGGCGTGCAAGTCGCCGCCTTACCTCGCCATCGAGGTGATCGTGGCGGCGGACGGTACGGTGGAGCGGGCGAACCTGCTCAACTACGCCTACGAGCCCACCCGCGCCTGCATCGAGCAGGAGCTACGCCGGAAGAAGCTGCCCCGGAAGGGCACCGACGAGGTGAAGGTGGCGGTGTCGATGGTGCGGTGAGGTCGCCGCGCCGGGTGCCTACTTCGGCGCCACGGTGAGGTCGCTGTCATCGTCCTTCACCAGGCCGAGGCCGCTCACCACCCAGCTGTTGGTCTCGGTGCCGAGGCTGGAGGTGCGGGTCCACCGCATGGCGGTCCAGCTGCCGGCGGGCACGTCGACCGCCTCGTTGCCCATCACCTCGGTGACGTAGGACTCGTTGATCGCCCGCTTCTGGTCCAGCTCGTTCATCGTGGACCCGGCGTACTCGGTCTTCCACTTGGTGCCGGTTTCCATGTCGACCGGCATGAGGAGCACCGGGGCATCAAGGGTGTACTCGAGGAAGCCCTCGTAGGGTTCGTAGACGGTGACCGTGGAGTCGACCCGCTTGCTGACCAGCCAGAGTCCGTCGGCGTCGCAGCCGTAGCCGAGGGTGTCGACCTCCTCCATGGTGTTGTTCACGCCCGCGACCTCGATGGTCATCACGCCGGTGTAGGTGCCGTCCCCGTTCGCGGAGACATCGTACGTCCAGCCGCCGGAACGGTCGTTGTGCTCCTCCCACGTGGCGGTGTAGACGTACTCGAGGTGGGCGCCGTCGATGACGCCGGACGCGGCGGGGCAGTCGCCGGTCCAGGGGATTTCGTCGGCCTCGCCGGGGCCGGTGTCGCCACCGCCGCCGGAGGTGTCGGTGGTGTCGGTGGTGCCGCAGGCGAAGAGGCTGATGAGGACGAAGGACATGGTCGCTCCAGAACGCGGCAGCGTAACCAGGACACCGACGGCGGCCGCCCGGCCTGCGGCCGGTCGCCGGGCTTTCCCTCCGGCCCCGGGGGGGCCTCCGGTCAATCCCTGCCGCGGCGCCTCCGTGGCCCTGACGGCGGGTGCGGGCGCGGAGGCCGCCGGGGCGACCTCACCCCAACCGCGGCAGCTTCCCGAACGGGTCGGCGACGACAAGCGCGTCCGCGGGGGCGAGGGCGGCGGCGGGCGCGGCGTGGGCCTCGATGCCGCAGGCGCGCAGCGGCGCGGGGTTCACGCAGCCGCCCACGACCAGGCGGTAACGCTGGAGGAGCTGCGCGAGCATCACCAGGCGCTGGGTGCCGCCGCCTTCGGGGGGCGCACCGGTGAGCACATCCGCCCATGGGTACGGTACCTGCTGCGCCAACGCCGCGAACGCCCGTTCGCCGGAGCCTTCGCCCATGCCCTCGGGGCAGGCGGCGTCGAGGTAGAGCGTGGCCCCGTCGACCAGCGGGGGGCGGGCGCTGAGCCCGAGGTAGGTGGCGGCGCGGCTCGCCTGGTAGAAGTTCACCGCCTTCCGGGGCGGAACCAGGAGGACCGCGGCGCGCGCGGCGACCGGCACGTCCAGCCAGCAGTCGAGCGACGCCGCAGCTTCGCGCAAAACCCTCCGCGGTTCCCCGGCGAACCAGCGGCCCCCGGCGACGTTGAGCACCCAGGCGAGGCCGGAGGCGTCGCCGAGGCCGTCCACCGCCTCGCGGAACGGGTTGCCGTCGAGGTTGCCGAGCACCACCCCGGGCGCGGTGACGCGGTCGCGGTGGTGGAGCGCGTCGATCGTGGCGCGGGCGCCGAGGCCCACGGCGACCGCCTTGTGACCTCCGGAGAACCCCGCATACTGGTGCAGCTCCACGATGCCTACCCCGAGGATCACGTCGGCGCCGGCGAGCGTTCGGGAGACGCCGCCGGGGATGCCGTCCACCGTGCGGGTGGGGATGGTGTCGTCGGGGTCATGCTGGAGGAGCGGGTAGGGGCTCCCCGGGAGCTCGGTCGGCGCCATCGGGCGGTGGAGGCCGAGGCCCACCACGGCCACGGCGTCGCCGGTCCAGGGGCGGAGGGCCTGGAGGGCGGCGGGGACGTCCACCGGGCGGGTGCCGTCGGGGATGGCGATGCGCACGCGGGCGCCCCGAGGCGGGGGGTTGGCGGCGATCGCGGCGGCGGGGGTGAGGTGGCCGGGCATGGCGCAGGGAGTAACGTTGGCGGCGCGGCGGGCGACCCGACTCCGCCGCAGGAGGTCTCATGCCCGATCCGCGCGTTGTCGCCCCCGTGATCGCCCCCGGCGAGAAGATCAAGGGGCCCGCTTCCTACTTCCCGAGCATCGAGAAGAACTACGGCCGGCCCATCCAGCACTGGCTCGACCTCGTCGTGGACCGCCTGCCCGGGCAGCGCCACATGGAGGTCGTGGAGTGGCTCAAGGCCGAGCACGCGATGGGGCACGGTCACGCGAACGCGATCGTGGCGTTCGTGAAGGCGAAGCTGGAGTAGGGGAGGCGGGGGGGTGGGGCGCAGACCGCCTGCCTCCCGGGCCCTCCCCCCGTCAGGGCGCGCAGCTCCCCGGCGTCCGGCAGGTCGCCAGCCGCGCGGCCTCGACGCGGGCGCTGCGGCGGATCGACTCGGGGGTGGTGGGGTCGTCGATCACCCGGCGCAGCGTGCGCGTGGCCTCGGTCGGGTTGTTCATCGCCCACCAGGTCCACGCCCGACGGTAGGTGGCGTAGCGCGCAACCTGCGGGTCGGGGGCGTTCTCCGCGGCGGCGTACGCCAGTGCGGCCGAGGCGAAGTCCCCGCGGGCGAAGGCGAGGTCGCCGAGCGCGGCGGTGGCCGCCCAGGCGTGGGGGCCGTGAGCCAGGGTGAGTCGGCGGAGCTCCCGTCTCGCGTCGTCGGTGCGTCCGGCGTCGAGGAGCTGCATCGCGAGGGTCCAGGTCGCGTCGTCCCGACGATCGAACGACGGCGAGGCGAGCACGGTGCGGAGGCTGGTGATGGTGCTGGCCGTGGGAACCGCGCCCAACTCCAGGAGCGCCAGTCGGAACGCCGCTCCGGGGCGCTCCGGGAGCCACGGGGGATTCGTCGGATCCGCGAGCAGCGCCCGGAGAGCGGCCGCGGAGCGGCGCGTCTCCGCGTCGAGCAGCGCCGGGGAGAGGTGGCGTGGCGGCAGGCTCGACGCGTAGAGCCGGGCGGCCGCGGCCTCCGCGAGCCAGCCCAGCTCACCGGCGTAGCCCTCGAGGAGGGTGCTCACGACCCGGGCGGTGCGGGCGCCGGTCTGCACCCGTTCGGCGCGGAGCTCGGCGAGGATGGTGGGGTCGGTCGTGGTGTGCTCCTCCCGGTCAAGCTCGCGGAGGCGGCTGTTGAGGCCCTGGATGGCGTCGCTGGCGTTGAGCCGCTCCACCAGCGCGTGCGGCAGCCCGCCCCCGTCGGTCAGCACGACGGCGGGGTCGCCGCCGCGGGCGATGTCGACCGCCGCGGCCTGCGCCTGCTTCCACGGCGGCAGGTACTCCGCGCGGGCGGCGAGCAGGCCAGCGCGGAGCGCGGACGGGTCTCTGTCGGTGCCGGCGGCGATCGCCCGGAGCAGCGGGAGACCGGGCATCCACAGGCCAGGTTTCGCGGCCGCCTCGAGCTGCGGGAGCAGCGGCCCGAGCTTGGCGAGGTGCCCACCGTCCACGGCGCACCATGCCCTCGCCTCCAGCCCATCGAGCGCGGGAGCCCCCTTCGCGATGGGGGTGTTCAGGGCGGCCCAGCCCTCGTTGAAGCGCCCGTGGCCGCAGAGGGTCCGGCCGAGGAGGATCGCGGCGCGCCGCTGCACGTCGGGGGGTGCCCGGCCGGCGCCGCGCGGCGGACGGACCAGCTCCGTGAGCATGGGGATCGCCGCGTCCGCCGCGCCCGCCGCGGCGGTGCGGAGTGTCCGCTGCGCCTTCCACAGCCGCACCTCGGCGCCGGCCGGCGTGTCGGGGCGGACGGCGTCGAGCCAGCGCGCGGTTGCCTGGCGGTCCGCGGTGCGCTGGAAGGCGCGCGCGGCGTGCCACGCGAGGTCGTCGCACTGACAGTCGGGCCCGGGCGCGTCGAGGTTCGGCGAGATGGCCTCAACCACGGTCCAGTCGCCGGTGCGGGCGGCGGTGTCGGCGAGGAGCTTGAGCGCGTCCAGCCGCTCCGCTTGCCCTGGGCTGATCATCAGGGCCCGGCGCGCGAGCGCGTCCCGGGCCACGTAGAACCCGGCGTCTCCACGTGCCTGCGCGAGTGTGCGCCAGTCGTTCGCCACGGCGCCACCGTCCTCGGCCCGGGCTTCCGGCACGAGGGAGGTGAACAGCACGAGGAGCCAGGAACAGAGGCCCAACGTCACCCTCCGCCTGTTCGTATCGCTGATCGCGGCGGACCCCCAGCGCCCCCCCCGCTCCGTCGCGAGGCGCGCGATATGCCGGCGCATGTCGTGGCTTGGCGCGTGGTTCTATGACTGGGGGATGGCAGGCCCGGAGCGGAGGTTCGCGGCGGGTTGGCGGCGGGAGTTGCTCGCCGGCGTCGCCGGGGATGTCCTCGAGATCGGCGCCGGCACCGGGGCCAACCTGGCGCACTACCCCGCGGCTGTAGACCACCTGGTGGTCACCGAGCCCGACCGACACATGCGCGCCCGCCTGCTCGAACGGGCGCCCCGCGAGCTGGAGGTGGTCGATGCGCGCGCCGAGAAGCTTCCCTTCGCGGATGCTTCGTTCGATGTCGTCGTCGGCACGCTCGTCCTTTGCTCGGTCCGCGACCCCGCCGCGTCGTTGGCCGAGCTGCGGCGGGTGCTCCGACCGGGCGGGCGGCTGGTGTACTACGAGCACGTCGCCTCGGTGAACGCTCGCACCCGGCGCTACCAGGAGTTGGCGCAGCCTGTATGGCGGCGGCTCGCCGGGAACTGTCACCTCGCGCGCCCGACCGGCGAGCTCATCGAAGCGGCGGGCTTCCTCCCCGAGTCCATGCGCCGCGAGCCGATGCCCGGGGCGAACGTCCTGGTGGCCGAGACGATCCGCGGGGTCGCGCGGCGGGGGTGAGGGAGGGGACGGGCCCTGACCCCGTCCCACCCCCGCCCGCGCCTCAAGTGTCGACGCCGCTGACCGATGGGGGGCAGGCCGCCGTGGAGCCGTCTCCCCGCGGATCCCGGAGGTCCATGTTCCTGCGCCCCCTGCTCTTGGCCGTCCCGGTCCTCGCTGGCGCCGTCGGGCCCGGCTCGACCTGGGCCAGCGCCCGGCCCGACGTCGTCGCGATGCTGGTCGGTGATCGCATCATGGACCTCTGCCGCCACGAATTCTCCGTGGGGGCGTCCCGATGCTCGGTGAGCGCCCCGGGGACGTACGTGGCCTTCCGGGACACGGGCGATGTCGACGTGGAGGCCACCGCAGCGGCCCTGCTCACCTTCAGCCGCCCGGCCCACGTGATGAGCTTCCGCATCGAAGAGGGCATCATCGTCGCGGTGCACGATCTCACCGCCGGCACGCCCTGGGAAGGACCTGGCTACCTCGTCGGCCCGCCGTGGATCCCGCCGGCGTAGCCGCGCCCTGAATCCGCCCGCCAGTCGTGATAGCGCACCCGCGTGTGGCTCCTCTACGCCCTCGCCTGTCACCCCGGTTCGGACAGCGATGTGCGCGACTCGGAGGGCGGCGCCCTGCCCCCGGGGGTAGAGCTGCTCCCGACCATCCCGTGCGCCGCGCCGGACCCCGACGGGAAGGTGCGCTTCACGACGCTCACCGACGACCCGGGCCTGCACGCGCAGGACGCGCTCTCGGGCTGGGGCACCGGCGTCACGGTGGCCGACTTCGACGGCGATGATCGTGTCGACCTCCTGCTGAACACCATGGACGGGTTGATGGTGCTCATGGGCACCGACACGCTCGGCTTCGTCGACGAGACGGCCTCCCGCCTCGCCTACGACGACATGTCCATCCTCACCTCGGCGTTCGACCTCGATGACGACGGCGACCTCGACATCCTCTACTACGACCGCTACGGCGTGGCGACGGAGTGGATCAACGACGGTTCGGGCGTGTTCACGCAGGCGGAGCTGGTGGGCTGGCCGAGCTGGGTGGAGGAAGGGGCCTACACCAAGGTGCGGTCGCTCGCCTGGGGCGACCTCGATGGCGACGGCCGGCTGGACGCGGTGACGGCGAACGACGGCACCTCCGACGCCGACCCGCGCGATCTGCTCATCCGCCGGCGTGAGGACGGGGCCTTCGAGGACATCACCTCGCGCCTCCCCGAGGAGGCGATCTCGGCCTTCACCAAGGCCACGACGCTCCTCGACTTCGACGGCGACGACGACCTCGACCTCTACATCGTGAACCACGAGGGGCTCGAGCACGGCGGGAACACGCTTTTCCTCAACGATGGCACGGGCCACTTCACCGCCGCGCCCGACCAGGGCCTGAACCTCGTCATCTCGGGCATGGGCGTCTCCTACGCGGACGTAAACGCCGATGGGGTGCCCGACGCGCTGGTGAGCGACTGGGCGTCGCTCCACCTGATGCTCAGCGGCGACGGGCGCTGGTTCGACGCGGCGCAGGCCCTGCGGATGGACCGCAGCCCGCTGGAGAGCCAGGTCGTGAGCTGGGGCAGCGCCCTGGAGGACCTCGACAACGACGGCGACCTGGACGCCGCCATGGCGTTCGGCCCCGGCTCCGACGACGAGGCGGTCGGCGACAACCCCCAGGACCAGCCCGACGCCCTCTGGCTCTGGGAGGACGGCGCGTTCGTCGCCCACGGGCCCGACGCCGGCTTCGACAGCCCCGACGAGGGCCGCGGCCTCGCGGTGCTCGACCTCGACCACGACGGGACGCTCGACGTGGTCCACAGCCCCAAGGACGAGCCGGTGTGGGTGTCGCACGGGGCGTGCAACGACCGGGCCTGGGTCACCGTGAGCGTGGCGGGGCCCCCGGGGAACCGGGAGGGCGCGGGCGGGTGGGTCGAGGTGGAGGTGGCCGGGGTGACGCAGCGGAGATGGTTGTACGCAGGGGGAACCGGCAACTCCACCTCGGTGCCGGCGGCCGCCCACTTCGGGCTCGGGGACGCGGAGGCGGTGGGCCGCCTGGTGGTCCACCTGCCCGGCCACGCGGACAGCGAGTTCGCCGATCTGCCGGTTCGGGCCCGGCTCCAGGTCACGGTGGAGTGACGGCGGCGGCGGCGCGCCGCCGCGCTCGGCGCGGGTCGGCAGGTGGCGCCCGCGGAGGCTGGCCCGCCGACCGTGGCTCCTCGACCTCCCCCGCTCAACGCCCGGCAGGGCGTGGCTCGACCTCCACCCCCTGACCATGATTACCCGGGTAGTATTGTCGGACGATTTCACCCGGGTAATATGGGCCCCATGACGACCTGGTCCGCGTTCCTCGACGGCGTCCGCATCGCCCATGGCCCCTTTCCTGCCCTCGCCGCGGCCCTGCGCGCTCATCCGGCGTGGGCGCCCGATCCGCCGTGGTTCGTCTTCGAGGACGAGACTGGGCGGCAGGTGGAGCTCGATCTGCATGGCGCCGGGCCCGAGGGTGTCGGCGGTGGGACGGCGGGAGCCGGCGGGGAGGGAACACAGGGAGAAGGCGCCGAAGCGCGCCGGCCGGGGCGCCCGAAGCTCGGTGTCACCGCGCGGGAGGTCACGCTTTTGCCGCGACACTGGGCGTGGTTGGAGCGGCAGCCGAGCGGGGCGTCGGCGGCGCTGCGGCGGCTCGTGGAGGGCGCCATGCGGGCGGATGCGGGCCCGGCGCGGGCGCGCCAGCTCCGCGAAGCCGCGGGCCGCTTCATGTCGGCGATCGCCGGGGACCTCCCCGGCTACGAGGAGGCCTCCCGGGCGTTATACGCCGGGAACCTGGTTCGCTTGGAGGCAGAGACCGCCGCGTGGCCGCCGGATGTGCAGGCGCACGTGCTTCGGCTGGCGAGCGCGGCGGCCGAGGCGGTCCGCGACGCCCCTACTGCGAGATCATCTTCTTGAGGCTGCCGTACTGCTTCACCTTGAACCAGGTGAGCTCGCCGCGGCGCCAGTACTGCCACCCCACGTGCGCCATGCGCAGGTAGTTGGCGCCCCAGGCGAGGTAGTACATCCGGTCGATGTTCTCGGGCTTCTTCCAGTACTCGCGCTCGTCGATGAGCTTGCGGATGAACGACTTCGGCACGAAGTTCTTCGACGCGAGGCAGTAGATCGCCAGGTAGAACTTGTCTTCATCCGAGCGGGGCCAGTCCATCGAGACGCGGAACTGGCGCCAGGACTTCGTGGCCCGGCCCTCGACCTCGTTGGGGTCGAGCAGCCCGTCCGCCAACATCTTGCGGGTGAGCGAGGTGTGGGGGAAGTAGTTGAGGCTGTAGAAGTAGATCGAGTACGGCCGCGGCAGCTCCAGCAGGAACTCGGCCGTTTCGAGCTTCATCTCTTCGGTCGCGTACGGGTTGTCGATGATGACGTCGTACACGATGTCCATCTGGAGCTTCTTGTTGAACTCCCCGAACTTGAGGATCGCCTGGTTGCCCGGGGAGCGGTTGTGCAGCTCCTTGGACTCCTTCGACGAGCCGGACTCGATGCCGGTCTGAACCCGGATGAGCCCCGCCTCCTTGAGCTTGGTGAGCATGTCCTCGCGGAGCATCGGCGGGATGAGCAGGCACTCGAAGGGGATGCCGATCCGGCTCGGGTACTTGGCCAGGAACTCGTCCATCCACTCCTGCCCGAAGGCGAAGCTGGTGTCGTCGTCCACCTTGATCCGGGCGATCTTGGGGAACGTGGCCTTCATGTGCTCGAGCTCGCCGAGGATGTGCTCCACCGAGCGCGCCCGGTAGAACTCCTTGCCCTTCTCGTCGTACACGTCGCGCAAGATGGAGACGTAGCAGTAGGAGCAGTTGTACGGGCAGCCGCGGCTGAAGTAGATGCGGTACTCGGCGCCCCGCTTCCAGGGCTCCTCGATCGTCATCTTGTCGCCTTCGATATAGTACTTGTTCTCATCGCGGGTGTCGGGGTACGGCAGCCAGTCCATGTCCTTGATGAGCGGACGCGGCTTGTTGACGTAGATCTTCCCGTTCTTGTTGGCGTAGACGTTGGGGATCGTGGTGTCGTCGGTGCCGTCGCGCATCGCAGTCGCCAGGTCGATCGCCGCGACTTCACCTTCGCCCACGCAAACGTAGTCCACGTGGGGGATACACTCTTCGGGACACGACGTGGGGTGGATGCCGCCCCACACGATCGGGATGTCGGGGAACGCCTCCTTGATGCGCCGGGTGACCTCCTTGGCCATCGGGAACAAGGACGACATGAAGCCGAGGCCGATGAGGTCGGCCTTCTTCTCGCGGATCACCCCGAGGGCGAGCTGGATCTCCTTCTCCGTCGGCATGTCCAGCATGTTGTGGCGCCAGTCACGCAGGAAGATCACGCTGGTGTCGAACCCGGCGCGGTCCAGCGCGGCGGAGACGTAGCGGATGCCGGCGTTCTCCACCGAGTAGATGGTCATCAGCACCACGTTGAAGGGCTTCTGACCTGCTTTCGGGGAGACGTTCTCGGGAGACGCGACCATTCCGGTACCTCGCAGGGGGGTCTAACTAGGCCACGAGCATGCGGAAGCCGGCGGTGGCCTTGCGCATGAAGTCCTTGGGGGACTGGATCTGGGTGAGGTTGCGGGCCACGAACTTCGGGCGCCAGTAAAAGCGCTTGTAGGCGAGGTCCAGCATTTCGCGGAGCTCGGCGCGGGTGAAGTGTTCATCCCACACCTGCGCCTTGAAGTCTTCGTTGGGCTTGCGCATGAACTCGGCCCACGGGGTGAGGTCGAGCACGCCGTCGCGCATCCCTTCGTCGTAGAGCGTCGTGCCCGGGAACGGAGTGAGCACGTTGAACATCACGAAGTCGGGGTCGAGCTTGATGGAGTAGGCGATGGTGTCCATCACGTCCTCCCGGGAGCGCTCCACCGGGGTGCCGATCATGAAGTAGGCCACGGTGTTGATGCCGATCTCGCGGCAGAGCTTGAAGGCGCTCTCGATCTCGCGCACCGTCACGTCCTTCTTCAGCCGCAGCAGGCCCTCTTCGGTGCCCTGCTCCACCCCGAACTGGATGCGGTGGCAGCCGGCGGCCTTCATCTTCTCCAAGAGCTCGCGGTTCACGCCCTTCACGCGGAAGCGCACCGTCCAGCGGAGCTTCAGCCCGCGCTCGAGAATGGCGTCGCAGAGGTCGATCACCCGCTGGTTGGTGATGTTGAAGGTGTCGTCGACGAAGTAGAACTCCTCGATCCCGAGGTCGAGGCAGGCCTTGATCTCCTCGCAGACCCGCGCCGGCGTCATCACGCGGTAGCGGTGACGGGGCGTGTTGCAGAACGTGCAGCGGTAGGGGCAGCCGCGGGACGAGATGAGGGTGGTGAAGATGCCGCCCTTGCCCATCACGTCGTAGTAGCGGCGGTAATCCACCATCGTGCGGTCGATGATCGGGTAATCATCGAGGTTGTTGCTGTAGTAGACGTCCTGCTCGGGCACCGGGTCGTCGGGGTGGGCCATGACCCCGGGGATGCCCTTGGGGGTCTCGCCCTTCTCCCAGGCGTCGCAGAGGTCGAGCATCGGCTTCTGGCCTTCGCCCTTCACCACCGCATCCACCCCCGGCAGGCCGACACATTCTTTCGGGAAGTCGCTCACATGGGGACCGCCGACGACGACGTACTTCGCGCCCGCGGCCTTGGCGGTGCTCACGGTCTTGAGCACGTCGACGAGCTGGACGGTGAAGGCGGTGACGCCCACCACATCCGGCTTCCACTCGCGGATCTTCGCGTCGACCACCTCGTACGCGAGATCATCGAGCTGCGCGTCGAGGATGGTGACCTCGTGATGGCTCCGATCGCGGAGGAATTGGGCGATCGACATCAGCGCCAGCGGCGGGTAGCTGAGGTTCTCCGCCGACACGGCTTCGGGCACCTCGCTCTCCACGGTGTGCTTCGCCGGCGGACGGATGAGCATGACGCGCATGGGCACGAACCTCGACCTGGGAGTGTCGCGCGCCGAGGTACCGGATCGCAAGCACGGTCGCTCCCTGTTCACGGGTTTGGTGAGGCGGGTGACGAGCGGCTAAGGGGCGGGGATGGTGCTCCTCCTCAGCCTCGCCTGCACGCCGGACGAGTACACCCGCCTGTACCACACCGAAGCGGTCGCGCCGTCGCTCGCCACGGAGGACGTGGCGGCGCTCAACGTGCTCGGGCCCACGGTGGTGGATCGCGGGGTGAACTTCGGGGTGTACGCCAAGGCGGCCGAGCGCGTGGAATTACTGATCTTCGACGACCCGGAGGCGGATCAGCCCACCCAACGCTTCCCGATGGAGCGCTTCGGGGACGTGTGGAACCTCTACGTGGAGGGCGTGGGCGTCGGCCAGGCCTACGCGTTCGTGGCCTGGGGCCCGAACTGGACCTACACCTCCGACTTCTACTGCGGCAGTCTCGAAGGCTACGTCGCGGATGTGGATGGCGCGGGCAACCGGTTCAACCCCAACAAGCTGCTCACCGACCCCTGGGGCAAGGCGCTCACCCGCGACCACGACTGGGGCCGCGGCTCTGCCGGCACCGGCGAGAGCCGCCGTGAGCAGTGCACCTGGGGCGCCTCCGCCAAAAGCCTTGTCGCCGAGAGCGAGTACGCGTGGAGCGACGGGGAGGCCGCCTGGCGCACCGGCCGCGAAGACGGCACGCTCGAAGGCCACGACTGGAACGACCTGGTGCTCTACGAGGTGCACCCCAAGGGGTTCACCGCCAACGGCGTCCTCGGGGTGGATCACCCGGGCACCTTCCGCGGCCTCGCCGAGCACGCCGACTACCTTGCGGAGCTGGGGATCACGGCGGTGGAGCTCCTGCCGATCCACGAAAAGCCGCTCGACGGCGGCTACTGGGGCTACAACACCATCAGCTTCTTCGCGCCCGAGCTCAGCTTCTCGGCCGACTACGCGGCGGACGCCGAGCCGAGCGCGGTGATGGACGAGTTCAAGGCGATGGTGGACGCCTTGCACCAGGAGAACATCGAGGTGGTGGTGGACGTGGTCTACAACCACACCGGCGAAGGCGGCCTCTGGCGCGATCGCATCTACACGGACGCCGTGCTCGGCGCCTCGGGCACCTACAACCTCGACACGGTCGAGGCGGCGACGGTCTACAACCTCCGCGGCCTCGACAACGACAGCTACTACGCCCTCTCCACCGACAAGACCGGCTACTGGAACAACACCGGCGTCGGCAACGAGACCCGCCCCAACTACACCCCGATGCGGAGGTTGATCCTCGACTCGCTGCACTACATGGTCGAGGACCTGCACATCGACGGCTTCCGGTTCGACCTCGCCGGCATCCTCGGCGAGAAGGACGGCGACTACAACAACTGGGACGATCCCGCGCAGACCGTGCTCCAGGACATCGCGGACGACCCGGTGCTCCAGCAGTACCAGACCCGCATCATCGCCGAGCCGTGGACCGCGGGAGGCAGCTACACCTCCATCGGGAATTTCCCCAAGTCGTCGACCGACGACGCCACCGGCTGGGGCGAGTGGAACGCGAGCTTCCGTGACTGGTGGCGCTCCATCGTGAACAACGACGGCTGGGTGATGAACTCCGCGGAGAACGGCATCGATGGCGGCGGGGTGATGACCGGCTCCGCGGCCCGCTACGGGAACAACGATCGTAAGCCCTACCACTCGGTCAACTTCGTGACCTGCCACGACGGCTTCACGATGTACGACCTGCTCTCCTACGACGAGAAGAACAACTTCTGCGGGCCGCTCAACCCCACCTGCTGCCAAGACGCCGCCTCCCCCTGGTGCGACACCGACAGCGGCGAGAGCAACAACCGCTCCCGCGACTGGGGGATGGACGCCGAGGCCTTCAAACGCCAGCTCATGCGCGACCTCTACGTGGCGATGATGGTCTCCGAGGGCACCCCGATGATCTACGGCGGGGACGAGTGGCTGCGCACCCAGTACGGCAACAACAACGCCTACTCCACCGGCGCGGACAACGAGTTCAACTGGTTCCGCTGGGGCGAGTGGGAGAGCCACGACGAACGGTGGCGCATGAAGGACTTCGTGGGCGAGCTGGTGCGTTTCCGGCTCTCCCACACCTACGCCTTCGCCCCGAAGGAGTACGGCGGGTCGATGCCCTTCCAATGGCGCAACACCGGCAACTCCGGCGATCCCGACTGGGGTTCGCGCGCGCTGATGGTCCACTGGGCGGACGACGGCGCGAGCGGCCAGCCGTGGTCCGGCAAGCCGGGTGTCGTGATGCTCCTGAACATGAACAGGTCGGACACGGCGTTCACCCTACCCTCCGGCTCGTGGACGCGGGTGGTCGACACCCAGGCGTACTTCGACGACGACGCGTGGCTCGCCGGCGAAGGCCACGACCTGCGCACGTCGGCGAACATCACCCCCACGGACGGCACGGTCGTGGGCGGGAGCTACACCGCGGTCGGCTCCAGCGTCGTGCTCCTGGAGGAGGCACAATGATCCTCCTCTTCGCAGCGATCGCCGCGGCGGCGGACGTCGGCGGCTACGTGCGCATCATGACCCGCCCCGACATGGAGGGCGGCGACGGGAAGCTCGGCTACTGGAACCTCTACGGCCGGCTGATGAACGAGGGCCCCTACGCGGCGCTTGAGCTCCGCCAGGGCATCCTCGAGCGGAAGCCCGGCAGCCTCGCCCCGTGGACCGACATCCACGCCAAGATCGAGGGCGGCACGGTCGCGAACGCCGACGCCGGCAACGGCTCCCTCGCCTACCTGCGGCTCTCGCAGCTCTACGCACAGGCCGGCAACGTCGGCCTCCAGGACGTCACCTGGCGGCTCGGCACCCTGGAGAGCAACTTCGGGGACCTCGGGCTCTACGACATGCGCCCGGCGCAGGTGCTCTTCGACACGGTGGGCGCGCAGGCGCGGTACCAGACGCCCGGGTTCGAGCTCACAGTCGGCGGCGGCGACGCCGGCTGGAACCTCAAGGGCGCCGAGTACAACACCGTGCTCTCCGGGGGCATCACCGCCCGGGTGAACGTCGCCGACCACTTCGAGATCGGCGCGGGCGGCCAGGGCTACTACGAGCCGATGGTGCTCGGGAACCGCTTCGCCCCGTACCGCACCCCGGGCGTGGACTACGAAGACTACGCCCGCGGCGAGGTCGTGCAGTCCTGGGTGATGGACCACCCCGGCCAGCTCGCCGACTTCCCCAACCCCGAGGCCACCGACGCCGCCTCGTGGAAGGCGGTCGGCTACCTCGGCTTCGGCGGCTTCGGCCCGCTGCGGTGGAACTCGCTCTACGCGAACTACACCCTGCTCCACCCGAAGTCGTACACCACCGAGACCTACGACGGCGAGTCGATCGACATCTACCTCCACGACCTCACCGACGAGCGCACCCAGCTCAACGTGGGCGACGAGCTCCAGCTCGCTGTGGTGCCCGACCGCTGGGACATTGCGCTCGCCGGCCTCTACGGCGACTACGAAGACGGCGACAACGACCTCAAGCCGACGGACGACGACCGCACCTTCATGTCCGTGGTCCTCCGGAACCAGGTGTACCTCTCACCGACCGTCCACCTGCTCCTCGAAGGTAGCCTCGCCCAGGAGGTCTCCCACAACGGGAACACCTTCCGCGACCACAAGGACTCGCTCTTCGCCAGCACCGACGGCGCCGCCGACTCGGTGGGCCTGGAGTACGGCGACGACGACACCCGGGTCACCGCGCAGGGGAAGGCCGGCGTGGTGCTCAACCCGCTCGGCCCGGGCATCTACACCCGCCCCAGCCTCCGGCTCCTCTACGGCGTCCAGTACAGCACGCAGAACAACGCGTTCGGCAACTCCTTCGTCGATTCCCTCGACCAGTACAACGACTTCGGCAACGTGGAGCGCCACTGGCACAACGTGCTGGCGCTCGAGGCGGAAGCATGGTTCTGAGCCTTCTCTTCCTCGCCTGCATCAAGCCGACCGGCCCGGTGCTCACCGGCGCCGACCGGCCGCTCACGGTCGTCGGGGTGCTCGACGCCGCGGGGGACGCCGCAGCGTCCGACACCCCCAAGGCCCTCGACGACGCGCTCCTCGCCGAAGCCCGGCTGCGGAAGCTCTCGCCGACCCTGGAAGAAGCACCCGCCAAGCTCGGCGCCTTCACCGACAAGCGGCAGACCGATCAGCGGCTGGAGGTGCTCGGCACGGACGCGACGCTCCTGGTGGAGACGGCCCCCGTCTTCTACTCCGAGCTCAGCGGGCAGTACCGCTGGACCGTCGGGGTGAAGGTGACCCTCGCCGTGGGCGGCAAGCATGTGCAGGAAGCGGCGTTCGACGTGCCGGTCTTCCTCCGCTACCACCACCAGCGCGAGGCGGACGCCGTGGAGGCCGCTGCGCCGGTCGTCTCGCGGCGGGTCGGCGAGCTGCTCGACGGGTGGCTGCGGAGCGGCGGGTGATCTACTTCCTCCTGGTCGACCGGTTCGCCAACGGCGACCCGACCAACGACCTCGGGGTGGACCCCGCTGATCCCCAGGCGTTCCACGGCGGGGACCTCGCCGGCCTCACCCGCCACGTGGACGAGCTCGCCGCCCTGGGCGTGGACACGCTCTGGCTCGGCCCCATCGCCAAGATGCGGGACACGAAGTTCTACGAAAACGGCGCCTTCCACGGCTACTGGACCGAGGACCTCGACCGCCTGGAGCCTCGCTTCGGCAACGACGCCGACCTCGGCCACCTCGTGGACGCGCTCCACCACCGCAAGATCGGCCTCGTGCTCGACATGGTCTACAACCACGTCGCGCCGGACCACGCCTGGGTCGCCGCGCGTCCCACGTGGTTCCACCACTTCGGCCCCATCGTTCACTGGGACGATCCGGACGAGGTGCGCACCCACGACGTCCACGGGCTGCCGGACCTCGACCAGGGCAACCCCGAGGTCTACGCCTGGCTCCGGGACGCCTCGTACCACTGGCTCCACAAGGCCCAGCCCGTCGCGTTCCGGCTCGACGCCGTGCGGCACCTCGACCCCGAGTTCGTCGCGAAGATCGCCAAGGACGTCCACGCGCACGCCCCCGGGAGCTTCCAGCTCTGGGGCGAGGTCTTCGACGGCAACGTGAAGACCGTGATGGACGAACGTGCCGCCGACCACCTCGACAGCGCCTTCGACTTCCCCCTGCACTACGCGCTCCGCGACGTCGTCTGCGACGACAAGCCGGCCGCCGCGATCCCCGCCGTCATCGACCGCTCCGCCGGCCTCCCCGGCGACGCCTGGATCACCTTCCTCGACAACCACGACACCTCGCGCATCACCACCGCCTGCCACGACGACGCCGCCCGGGTGGACCTCGCCTTGGAGCTGCTCTTCGCGCTCCGCGGCCGCCCGATGATCACCTGGGGCACCGAGTGGGGCGCGACCGGCGCCGGAGAGCCCGACAACCGCGCGGACATGCGCTGGGTGGCCGGTTCGCCTGAAGAAGAGTCGGCCTGGCGGGCGCGAACCACGCTGATCCGCAACCTCGCGCTCACCCGCAAGACCACGCCCGCCCTCCGCGACGGCGCCTCCCGCACTCTCGGCCTCGGCGACGACTGGTTCGTCGTGGAGCGCCACTCCGCGACCGACACTCGGTGGGTCACCTACAACGGCGGCGACGGGCCCGTCGGCTTCCTCGGCCTCACCCTGGCGCCCCACAGCGTCAGCGTCGAGAAGCCGACCGGAGAGGCGCCGAAGCTCCGTGCCGGCTGGACGAAGGTGACCGTCCCCAACCCCCCGCCGCTCGCCCCCGGCGACACCCTGCGCCTGGTCGGCAGCACCGCAGCGCTCGGCGACTGGAGCCCCGCCGCGGCGCCGGTCGTGCCCGGCCGGGTGAAGCTGGGCGCGGACGCCGAGCTCTACAAGCTGGCGATCACCCACGCCGACGGGTCGGTGAGCTGGGCGCCCGGCGGCAACCTCTGGAGCCTCGGGGCGCCGAAAGCGCTCGAGGTGAAGTGGGAGTAGGTCGGGGCGCTCTTTTGGCCGCCCCGCGCCCCATCAGCCTCGCCCGCCCATCCGCTCCCCCCACGCCGCCAGCCTCCCGATCGGCGGCACAATCTTCGTGAGCTTCTCCCAGAGGTACTCGCCGTCCTCCGGGTTGAGCAGCACCGGGTAGAGCGACATCGCCATGGTGCCGAGCGGCCCGACCTCCATCAGCACGTCGATGAAGAGGTGCATCCCCAGCCCCATCAGGAGCACGTAGCGGTTGAGCCTGGGGAACCCCACGAGGAAGACGAACCCGACCTCGAAGAGGATCGTGTACCAGGAGCCGATGAAGCAGACCCAGTGCTGGCTGCTGGCCCAGGCGTCCACGGCGTCGCCGGCGTGCCAGCGGTCGACGAGGTCGTAGGACAGCGCGGTGCCGTCCCACCAGGCGGGCTCCTCCACCGACTTCATCACGCCGGTGGAGAGGTACAGGGAGCCGTAGACCACGAGGAGGAACATCCGCGCATACGGGGAAGCACGCCTCCGCAGCAGGCCGGTCTCCCCGATGGGGCTCATCAAGAACGCGGCCGTGGCCCACACGATGAACCGCTCGGGCACCCGGACCGTGAGGCCGCAGCTGATCACGACGGCGAAATAGGCCAGGAACCAAAGGAGGACGCCCGGCTTCGCCCACTTTCCCCCGTAGAGCATCCCCCCGAGCCCCACCAGGCCGAGCGCCCAGATCGCGTAGGCGGCCGGCTGGCTGATCAGCACGTGGTTCGCGATGTGGAGCGGCCCGGCGTTGAAGACCATCGTCGGGTGCCGGAACGCATCCCCGATGTGGATGAACCGGTCTTTATGCTCTTCCAAGGCGGCGAGCGCGAAGAGCACCCGGGCGACGGCCCAGCCCCCGCCCCAGCGCGGGCGGAACAGCTCGTCGAGGACGGGGCGGCTCAGTGGCACGTGAACCTCCCGAGGTCGGTGGTCTTCTCGTTGGTGCGCGGCTGCGCCACCTGCCCGCGGGTCTTGTCCCAGGTGTAGAGCGTGAAGCGGATCGAGGTGGAACCGCCATCCCGGCAGAGGTCGGTGGCGAGCTCGGCGAGGCGGCCGGGGTCGGCGTAGAAGTCGTCCCGCTGGTAGCCGGGGCCCTCGTCCCAGTGCAGGACGTAGCGTTTCGCGAGGTCGATCGTCACCCAGGTTCCCTCGGGCGCCTGCGCCTCGGCCACGAAGTCGGTGTGGTGGTTGCGCAGCTCGGTGAACATCTTCCAGCGCCCCAGCCAGGTGAGGTTCTGGAGGTGCGGCACCCCGGCCGGCGACTTCGCCACGCCGAGGTTGGTGAGCGCCTGGCGGTACGCGAGCAGGAAGAACAAGGTGAGCGCGAAGAGCGACAACAGCTTCAGCTCGCGGAAGCGCTCGGCCATGCCCTCACGTAGCCCCGGAGCCCCGGCGACGCGAGCGCGCGCGGGCGTTTGGCGGTCGGCCGGTCGACCGACAGCCCCGAACCTGCCCAAGGGCTGGAGGTGCCCCACCGGCCTGCCCGACCGGCGACGCCGCGGTCGAGGAGCCGCGGGGGCGAGAAGGGCGAGGGGCGGCGCGCTCCACCACGGAATCGGCGGACCGGCCGCCGGGTCGCGTCCGGCGTGGACCACCCGCGCTTTTGTTCGCTCCAGACGTGGGCCGCGGGGCTCGCGCATGTGATCTTGGCGCTCCGCATGCTGCTCCTCGCCTTCCTCACCGCCAGCGCCGCCGAGCCCGCCTGGGTGCAGGTGTACCACCTCCCCGCCACCGCCGGTCCGCCCGCGGAGGAGTGCAGCACCAAGGCCAAGGTCCGGGCGCCGCGCTCGAAGGCGGAGGACGAGTCCGCGCCGTCCACCGCCACGAGCGCCTCGACCGAGACCCCCGCGCCGCCCGTCCCCACCGTGAACCTCGACACGGACAAGAAGGCGGTGAACCCCGAGATCGTCGGCCCGGATCGGACCCGGCTGCAGCTCGACGGCCCCTACGACGTCTCGGCGGTGCCGTTGGAGCCGCTCCGCGGGAAGGACGCCGACATCGACCGGGTGCGGGACGTCTTCATGCGCGCCGCCGCCCACCACGGCGCCACCCGCGTCTCCTTCTGGGGCGCGAGCCACGTGGCCGGCGAGTTCTGGACCGGCACCGTCCGTCGCCTGCTCCAGGACCGCTTCGGCGATGCCGGGCACGGTTTTGTGATGCCCGGACCGCCCTGGGTCGGCTACCGCGCCAGCGACACCAACCTCTGCGCGGGCGGCACCTGGCTCAGCGACTTCGTCGAGCGGAAGGACGGCCGGGACGACGGCCGCTACGGCCCCGCCGGCCTCGACGTGTCCCCCACGATCGACGCCTTCGGCTGGGTGCAGACCGCGAAGTCCAACCCCCAGGGGCGCTCGGTGAGCCGCTTCGAGGTGGCGTTCCTGAGGGAACCCGGCGCCGGCACCCTCTCGCTCACCGTGGACGACGCCTCGCCGGTGATCGTCCCGGCCGCCGGGGACACCGGCCCGGGCATGGCCGTGCTCGAGACCACCGACGGCCCCCACCGCCTCCGGGTCTCCGCCGAGGGCAACGTGCGACTGTACGGGGTGTGGATGGAGCGGGACACCTCGGGCGTGATCGTGGACGCCATGGGGGTCACCGGGCGCACCGCCTCGAGCTGGCAGAAGTGGGACCCGACGTTGATGGCGCCGTTCCTCGACCGCAAGCGCCCCGACCTCGTGGTCCTCGCCTACGGCACCAACGAAGCGAACGACCGGAAGCTCACCCCCGAGAGCTACACCGCCTCCCTCCGGACCTCGCTCAGCCGCATGCGCGCGCTCATGCCCGACGCCGCCTGTGTGCTCGTCGGCCCGAGCGACCGCGGCAAGAAGGTGAAGGGCAGCGTGTACGCCATCTGGCCGGCCACGGAGTGGGTCGCCCGGGTGCAGCGCGAGGTCGGGCCCGAGTTCGGCTGCGCCACCTGGGACCTGCAGACCGCGATGGGTGGCCCGGGCTCGATGTTGCGCTGGTACTTCGGGGCGGAGCCGCGCCTCGCCGCCGGGGACCTCATCCACCTCAGCGGCGAAGGCTACAAGGAGGTCGGCGCGCGCTTCGTGGCTGCCCTCCTCGGGGACGCGGAGCCTACTCGGGCCGGAACAGGTCCAGCTCGGTGATCACCCCTTCGGTGATCCCCACGCCGTAGCCGCGGGTGGTCCACTGCATGGTGCGGCCGTGGCCGAACTCCTGCACATCGTCGGGCTCGCCCCAGGTGTTGATCACCGTGGACTCCGGGCCCCCGAGGGTGACGCCGCTGGTGGTGTGCGCCTCGGCCTCGTCGAAGACGGCCACGCTGATCACCCGGTCGTGGGTGACGAGCAGCTCGGCGCCCGATTCGTCCCAGGCGTAGTACACCGAAGAACCATCCCCCTCCTCGCTCATGTCCAGGGTGAAGTCGGGCTTGCCGAGGATGGGGGTCACCGCCGCCATCGCGTCGCCGGGGGCGATGGCGCCGGTCGGGAAGATCATCTGCTCGGCGCCCTTCGCCGCGGGTTTGGCGGCCTTCGCCTTCGTGCCCAGCGTGTCGAGCGCGGCCGCGGCCTCGCCGCCCCACTTCGGGTCGTTGAGCAGCGCCGTCCACGCTTCGGTCGCCTTCTTCTTCTGCTTCTTGCTGGTGTAGGCCCGCGCGGTGTTCACTCGGGGCTCGGGCGCGCCCGGCGCAAGCCTGGTGGCCTTCTCCCACTCCCGGAGCGCCTCGTCGAGCTTGCCCTCCCCTGCCGCGACGTTCCCGAGGTCCACGTGGAGCGCGGCCACGTCGGGGTCGATGGAGAGGCCGCGCTCGAAGAAGTGCCGAGCGGACACCGGATCGTCCTCCATACGCGCGAGCACGCCGAGCAGCCCCAGGGTGACGGGATCGCCGGGATCGAGGCTGGCCGCGTGGATGAGCGCGTCCCGGGCGCGCTCGCGAGCGACGCTGCCGGCATTGCGCACCGTGACCCCGGAGGTGGTGTGCAGCGGCAGCATGTCCACCCACGGGTCGGTGGACTCGGCCACGGCCACGGTGAGCCAGGCGGCGCCGAGGTCCGCCCAGCCGGCGGGGCTCTGGGGGAAGAGGGTGAGGAACTTCTGGAAACACTCGGCCGCCGCCGTGGCGCGGCCGTAGCGGAGCGCGGCCACGCCCGCGTCGAACTCCCCAACGGTGGAGCGGATGCTCGTCTCCCCCTTGTGGAGCTCGGCGATGCGCTCGGTGAACATCGGGTGGCTGGCCCACGGCAGCTCGCTCGCCGACACGTCGCCCACTTCTTTCTGGATGAGCGCGAGCGCGTCGGAGGCCGCGGCGGCGGGGTACCCGGCGCGGACGGTGTAGAGCATGCCGTAGAGATCGGCTTCGAGCTCCAGTTGCCGAGAGTGGCCGGCCATCATCAGGTACAGCTCCTCCTCCTTCACGGCGGCCGTGGCGCGGTCCCCGGCGGCGCGCGCCCCGGAGAGCGAGGAGGCCGCCGTGGTGGCGTCCTGCAGGTTCACGGTGCTGGCTGCGTGCCGGAGGATGACGTGGCTGAGCTCGTGGCCCACCACGAACGCGAGCTCATCGTCGGTGACCTTCTCCAGGAGCCCGCGGTTCACGAACAAGAACCCGCCGGGCAGCGCGCAGGCGTTGATCTCTCCGTCGTTGACCAGGGTGACGTTGAACACCAGGTCGGGACGATCGCTCGCTGCGACGACGCGCCGGGCGATGCGCTCCACGCGGAGCTGCTGCTCCTCGTTGTTCCACGGGCCGCTCAGCCACAGCTCGCTCGCCACCAGCTCGCGCCCGATGGAGTACTCGTCGGCGGCGGTGGTGGCCTTGGTCGCCGCGAGGTCGGCGAAGGGGCTGCCGGCGAAGGCGGCGCCGAGGAGGAGGAGCATCGGAACTCGGGAGGGAGAAGCGCGAATGTAGCCGGCGGGTCCCCGCCTGCCACCTGCAGCTGGTCCGTCGTGCCATTCTCCCCCCGGCGGCTCCTCGACCGCCGACGCCGGCCGGGGGGCACGCCGGGGCCCCCGCGCCGCTCCTTGGACGCCCCGTCCCTCGGCCTGTCGGGGTTAACTTCGGCTTCGAATGGACTGGTCGGACGTCACGCGGCGGGTGGTGGTGGAAGCGGCGGCGCCGCATCCGCAGGACGTAGTGGTCGTGCTGGGCGACGATCCCGCGTTGGTGGCGGCGTTGGCGCCTCGCGTCGCGCGGGTTGAGGTCCGCGCGTTGTCGGCGGCCGCCGCGCCGTTTCCGCCCGGCACGAGCGTGGTGGTCCTCCACGACCACCTCCGCCGCCTCCGCCCCGCCGACCAGGAGGCGCTGCTCCTCGACCTCGGCCGCCGGCTCCCCGCCCGCGCGCTCCTCGTCGTCGGCGACGTGATGTGGTCCGTCCCCAAGAAGGACGTGGACGAACCCGAGCAGTTCGGCGACGCGATCGAGCACGCCCCGACCGTGGCGGTGGTGGAGCGGTGGGCGCGTGCGGCCGGGTTCCTCCCCGACGTGCACCGGTTCGGCGTGGGGCGGGCGGTGTGCGTGGCGCTGAAGGGGTGAGGGGCGCGGGAGCCGGCACGCCCCCCCGGTGATACCGTCCGGGGATGCGCGCCCCGTCGCCCGTCCGTGTCGCCGCCACCCACGCCGGGCTGGTGCTGGTCACGGTCGCGACGCTGCTGCCGATCGTGTGGGTGGTGCGCATGGCGCTCTCGCCCTCCCAGGGGTTCTCCCTGGGGCTCGACGGCGGCTGGACCCTGGACAATTTCACCGCCGTCGTGAGCACCACCAGCGCGGACGGCCGCTGGTTGTTCGGTCGGCAGCTCTTCAACAGCCTCGCGGTGAGCGTCGCGACCTCGATTGTCGGCGTGGGGCTCGCCTGCACGGCGGGCTACGCGCTGTCGCGATGGAGCTTCCCCGGTCGCGACCGGCTGATGGCGACGTTCCTCCTCACGCAGATGTTCCCCGGGGTGGTGATGGCCATCCCGCTGTACATCCTGCTCGACGCGTTGCACCTGCTCGATTCCATGACGGGCCTCGTGCTCGTCTACAGCACCACCTCCGTGCCGTTCGCGACCTGGAACCTCAAGGGCTACTTCGACACCATCCCCAAGGAGCTCGAGGAGGCCGCGATGATGGACGGCGCTTCGAAGTGGAAGACCTTCACCACGATCATCCTGCCGCTCGCGCGGCCCGCGCTGGCCGTCACCGCGCTCTTCGCGTTCATGACCGCCTGGAACGAGTTCATCCTCGCGGCCACGCTCATGGGCGACGAGCGGGCGTACACGCTGCCGGTGGTGCTCAACGGCTACGTCGGCGAATTCGGCGCGGAGTGGGGGCGGTTCGCCGCGGGAGCCATCCTGGTGAGCGTGCCGGTCACCGCGTTGTTCTTCGCGTTGCAGAAGCAGCTCGTCGAGGGGCTCACGGCGGGCGGGGTGAAGGGGTAGCGTGTCCCGCCTCTCCGCCGCCGCTGCCGGTCTCCTCCGCCTCACCCTCGTGGAGCTCGCGCGCAACGGCTTGCCGCCCGAGGAGCCGGAGGTGCTGCGGGCGCTGGCGGGGCTGAGCTGGCGGCTGGAGCTGCAGACCCGCGGTGCGCGTGCGGCCGCGTGGTTGGCGGCGGCGCACGACATCTTTGGCGCGAACGTGCGTACGGCCGAGGCGCTCCTCCGGGAAGCCCACGACCTCGACCTGCAACGGCGCCTGGAGGACCTCCTCGTGGGCCGTCTGGAGCCGGAGTGGCTCGGGCGCTACGTCGAAGTGAGCTCGATCCCCGAGGGAGCGAGCCGCTTCCTGCTGCTCTCCGCCCCCCACCCGCTGCTCACGCTGCGCGCGCTGGCGGCCGCGCGGCCCGGCCTCGCGGTGGTGGACGCGCCGGAGCCCGAGGCCGCCGACGCGACGGACCGCCGGCTCCAAGCGCGCTTCGCCGCGGCACGGGGGCAGGTGCCGGTGCTCTGGGAGCGCAGCGTTGAGGCGGCGAACCGGGCGGCGGGGGAGGGGAGGGCGGTCGCCTGCGTGGTCCGTCCCGCGCGCCCGGTGCGGGATGTCGCGACCGCGCTCGAAAACGGTGCGGTGGCCGGGACGCCGGTGGGCGAAGCGTCGGGCGCGGCGCCGGTGGTGGCGGTGCTGGTGCACCGTTCGCGCGACAAACGATGGCGCGTGGAGCTCGGCCCGGAGGAGGCTCCGGCGGCCGCTCTCACCCGGCTCGCGGCGCATGTGCGGCGGTGGCCGGGGCAGCACTTGCCGTGGGTGGTCGGGGGGTGAGGCGCCTCAGATCCCCACCTGCACCCCGACCATCGCCGCGCTCCCGCCCTCCGTGGACCGCCCCAGCGACGTGAGCAGCGTGAGCGCCTCCGCGCCGAACAGCCGCTCGTGGACGAAGCCCACCTCGAACCAGCCCTCGCCGAGGGTGAGGTCCGCCGCGGCGTCCTGGGTGTAGTCGAACATCACGACGCTGCCGTCGGCCACGGGCGTCGCGAAGCCGACGGCGGCGCCCCAGGCCCCCTCGGGCGAAAACGTGCGGGAGAGCTGCACACCCACGCCGGCGCCGGTGTCGCCGAGGGCCACGTCGAGCACCACGGGGAGGGTGAACGTGACCGGGGCGTCGGGCTCGACGGAGACGCTGGGGATCGGCGGCAGCGCCACCGCGGGGTGAACGGCGAGCTGCAGCTTCGGCAGGTGCACCAGCCGCACCTTGACCGCGACCGCGGCCTGGCCCAGCCCCACGGACACCGGGGCGGCGCCGCCCACCAGCGTGAGCGGGATCTCGGCGTTGACGTGGATGTTGTCGGTGAGGCCGTAGTTGGCGTCCACGAGCGGGCTCTCGGTCGACCAGCCCTCGGCGCCGCCCTCCGCGCCCATCGTGAGGTTGATCTCGACGTGGCCGCGCTCCACGGTCTCGGCGTCGTCGATCGAGATCGGCGGGCTGGACGGGTACGCAGGTTCGACCTCCGTGTCGCCCGCCGTGTCGGCCTCCGCCCACGCCAGCGCGACCGCGAGGATCACGCCGCGGCCGCCGGTGGGTGCGTCGCCTCCTGCTTCGTCGCCCGGAGCACGAAGATCAGGAGGATTCCGGCCAGCACCGCCGAGGAGCCCATGGTGCCGAGGTCGAGCCCGCCCTTCTCGTGGCTCTTGGTGAGGACGTCCCCGAACTGCGCGCCGAAGGGCCGGGTGAGCACGAAGGCGATCCAGAACAGCGCGACCTTGGAGAGCCGGGTGGTGAAGTGCAGCACCACCACCAGGGCGATGAGCCCGCCGATGAGCGCCGCGCCGCCCGCGAAGCCGAGCCCCGAGCTGTCCGCGAGGAAGTCGCCGAGGGCCGTGCCGAGGGTGTTGGAGAAGAGGATGGTCGTCCAGTACAGGAGCTCCACCCTCGGGGAATGCGCTTCGTCCACCGCCAGGGACTCGCCGGTGGAGTACCAGAAGGCGAAGATCGCCGCGAGGATGGTGAGCAGGATCGCCGACCCCGCCGGATAGCCGAGCTCGAACGTGCGATCCATCATGTCGCTGATGGTGGTGCCGCTGGTGCTGGTGGCCACGATCACCAGCCAGTACAGGCCGGGGATGTACCGCTTCGCCCGGAGCTGCAGCGCCACGGTGACGAGGAAGCCCAGGAACAGGAGGATGCTGCTCGCGACGTAGCCGACCTTCAGGGTCATCGAGAGCATGTCGCCCGCCGTCTCCCCGAGGGTGGTGGCGGCGATCTTCATGATCCAGAACGCGAGGGTGATCTTCGGGAGCTTGCTCATGCCCTACTCGTGGAGGAGGAAGATGCCGGCCTCATAGGTCGGCGTCTCCTCGTGGCCGTCGAGGCCGAAGAGTACCCCGGGGCTCAGGGTCCAGTGGTCGTTGATGTGCCACATCACCGCGACGTTGCCCATCTCGTAGGGGTAGTGAGGCTCGGGCTCCGGCAGGGTGTCCGAGGCCTCCTGGGTGGCGAACTCGTTGGTCTCGTGGGTGAAGTCGAGCTCCACGTCGAGCTTGTCGGGGATCACCGGGAGCTTGTACCCGATGCGCGCGACGAGGGTGAACGGCGCCCAGTAGTCGCAGCCGTCGTAGTTCGGCGCGGCGGGGCCGTTCTGGTCCGGGGCGTCCTTGGGCTGGATCGCCACGTCGTCCTCGGTGACGCAGATCTCGCTGTTGAACAGCTGCATCTGCGCTTCCCCGTTGAGGTACAGCGTGCCGGGGCCCACGTACTTGGCCACGGTGAGCACCTCGGCGACGTGATCGCCGACGGTGGCGCCCGGCGCGAATTCGGGGAGGTTGATGACCCCCGGCGTACGCAGGTAGTACTCGGTGAGGGTGCCGATGCTCGGGATCGCGCTTTTGCGGCCGCCGTCCTTCACCCAGCGCTGCATCCAGCCGAGAGTGAACCCCGTCGTGTTGTCCACGTCATCGTGCTCGAAATACTGCGCGAGGTCGAACTCCGTGTTCTTCAGGAGCCCCTTGCCGGTGTAGGAGAGCTCCAGCGTGTCGCTCGGCGTGTAGCCCTCCGCCGGCACGTAGCCCCAGGTGAGCCACAGCCGCTCCTCCAGGGTCCCCGCGCGGCCGGCCTGGGCGTCTTCGAGCTCGGTGTAGCCGTCGACCGACTGTTCCTCGCTCACCTCGTCCTCGCCGGAGTCGGCGTCCGCGGGGGCGGCTGGCGCCGCGGGCTCGGCGGCGTGGGCGGCGTGGGCGAGCAGCAGGAAGGAGAACGACATCCGGACCTCGGGGCGGTCGGGACATGGCAAGGGCCGTGCCGGGGGGCGGGCGCGGGCCGACGGCCAGAACGGGCGGGGTCGGGGCGAAAGGGGCGGCGATCGGGGCGGTGGGGCGGCGGCGAGGCGGCGCGGGAGCGGTGGATCTCCGGCGGGGCGGTGGATTTCCGGCGCCCGGTCTGCCCAAGGAGCGGCGCGGGTGCCCCGGCGTGCCCGGCCGGAGGTGTTGGCGGTCGAGGAGCCGCCGCGGCGAGAATGGCTCGGCGGGCGGGCTGGACCGCGAAGTCGCCTACGCCCGGCGGCGGGTGGCGCAGGCCGCGACGAGCGCGAGGAGCGCCGCGGCCGCCGGGCGGCCCGGGCTCGCGGGGGTGTTGCAGCCGCAGCCGGGGTCGCGGGGCGAGCCGTGGCCAGTGTCGTCATCCGCGGGGCTGGTGTCGGCCGTGTCGAGGGTCGCGGTGTCGGCGGTGTCGAGGGCGCCCGTGTCGGCGGTGTCCGCCGTGTCGGTGTCGTACAGGTCCGGGCAGTCCCCACCGGTGTCGAACGCCCAGGGCCCGTCATGGCCATCGCAGTCCTGGTCCAACCCATCGGCGGTGGAGTCTTCGGCGCCGGGACTCACCCCTGCGTCGGCGTCGTCGCAGTCGTGGTTCTCGGTGGCGGTGTTCGCGGGCTGCTCGCAGGCGAGGACACCCTGGCCTGTGCCGTAGCCATCTCCGTCGGCGTCGGGGAACCAGACGGAGCCGGAGCGCGCGGGGTCGGAATCGTCACAGTCGTCGGGCACCGCGATCCAGCCGGTGCCGGGGTCGTGGCAGGTCGTTTGGGTCACCGCCGGGTCGCCGTGGCCATCGGCGTCGGTGTCGGCGTACCAGAGGCAGGTGGGGGAGTCGACGAACAGCCTTCCCTTGTTGTCCCAGTAGTCGCCATCGCCGGTGACCAACTCCGAGCGACCATCGCCGTTCATGTCGAACCCTCCAACAACCGTGGTCGCCACGGTGAACCCGCGCTCGGTCTCGGGCACGGGCAGCCAGAGTGCCGGTGGGTCTTCCAGGCGCGCCGACGCGCCGAATACCAACTGAACACCCTCGTCGAGGACCAATGCAAGGTCTTCGTACCCGTCCGCGTCCACGTCCCCGACGCGCCCCATGTGCAAGCTCCCGCTGGCGATCGTCGCGGTGGCGTCGGGGTCTGGCCCGGAGGGTGATCCGTAGACAATCACGGTGGCGTCGTCCGTCCCGGGATTTGTCGGGTAGCCCCAGTTCGTGATCGCGAGGTCGACGAACCCGTCGGCGTCAAGGTCGCCGGCCACGGCGACCATGAACGCATCGAGGGGGCCCGTCTGCAGCTCGACGTTCCAGTCCGCGGAGCCGAGCGCGAACACATACGGAGACTGGTCACCCGCGCAGGTGAAGCACGCGGCAGCGACATCGGAATACCCGTCGCCGTTCAGGTCTCCGGCGCCGAGGTCGCCAAACGGCCTTGAGCTCCCATCATCGTCCGGAATCCGATTCGGAATGAGGTGCGGGCACGGATCGGGCCCGTCTGGTCCCCCCTCGTAGACGAACAACGCGCCCTCGGCATCGCCTGCGGTTCCATTTGTCTTGCCCCAAGTGGGGTCGGACACGAGGATATCCGCATACCCGTCGCCGTTCATGTCTCCCCCGCCCGCCGCCTCCTGTGCAAATCCGCTGGCCGAGAGGTCACCCCCATCGGGCGGACGAGCGAGCACCACCTCCGAGTCCAGGGTGAGGCCCCCGGGCCCGCCGAAATACACCGCGAGCTCACCCGGCACATCCCAGACCCCGACGCCCAGATCGTCGTATCCGTCGGCGTCGGTGTCCCCCACCGCGAGTGACGGACCGTAGAGGCCTTCGGGACCCGGGTTGAAGGTCTGCGCGCTCACCTCCCGTGCGGTGGACTGCATTCCCGAGGCGGAGCCCGCGTACACCAAGACGAGGTCCACGCCCGGCTCGGCCAGCGCGAGGTCGGCGTAGCCATCGCCATCGAAGTCGCCTCCCGCCGCGCGCCACCCGAGCGCTGGGGGGTCCCCACCGGCCTGGACCCCGTAGAGCTCTGTCCGGTTCATCGCAAGATCGATGTCGCCTGCGTGGGCAAGGCCCGGAATCGTGAGGACGAGCAGGGAACAGCCGCCGAATGCGGCGAGGACGGGCCTTCCATCAGGGCTAGTAGGCACCGGGGACCCCCGTCTGGTAGACCATGACGTAACAGCCCATGAGCATCGCGGTGGCGGTGCCGAAGATGCCGCCGACCTCATAGGGTTCATCCGCCTCGAGCACCGGAGCACAGGCGCTTCCCCCGTCCGTGCTCACCGCGCCTGCGGTGCACTCCGCGGGCGTCACCGCTACCGTGATCGTGTACGGCTCGAACGCCTTGTCGTTCGGATCGCGAACGGAAGCCAGCCACGTAACCGACGTCCCGTCCTTCCGCACGACGACCTCTGGCAGCAAGGGGTTGTCGAGCCGCACCTCGCGGTCCGAGCAGGTCGGGCGGATCGACTCGTACGCGAGGAGCGACTGTCCATCCGCGTCGAGCATCGCGAGCCATCCGGAGGGGCTCCCAGTCGGTGCGTCTGGGGCGGCGGCGATCCAGGCCGCCGCGTACTGATAGAAATAGGTTCCGTCGCGCAGGTGTACCATCAGTACGCTGGGGTCCTCCGCGCTGGCCTCGTGCACGTTGACCGGGAAGACCCTCGCGGCTCGCTGCGTCCAGTAGAAGTCGTCCAGCCGGGCCGCGTCGGCCACGAACGTCGCAGCGCGCTTGTACGGGAAGGTGGGGTCCTCTCCGCACGCGGCCCGTCCGAGTTCGTCCCAGTGAAGGGTGTAGTACAACAACCACCCGGCCGTACCCCGCACTACGCTGGGGTCGGCGGCGTTCGGGGCGGGTGCGTCCGGGCCGTACTCGATCCCGACCCCATCGTCGCCGATCACTCGATAGGTCCAATTGAGCAGGTCCCGCGAGCTCGCGACACAGATCACGCTCCCAGGGGTGCCCGCAAGGTCATCCCCCGCTACGTCACGCATCATCCCCGGGCTCTTCGCGTCGCCACGCAGCCCCTGGTAGTAGAGGTAGAGGACATCGTCTTCCACCGCGAGCGCGGGCACGCTGCCGCAATTGGCCACGACGAGCCCCGTCTTGGTCCACCGCACCCCGTCGGTGGAGATCGCCAGCATCAGGCGGGTGGTCGCGGGTTCGTTCGCTTCGAGATTGGCGTTGTGGTAGTCCACAGCGGCCTGTGTGGTCGGCGGCTGGAACTCGGTCCGCAAACCCGGGATGGTGAACACCGGAGTGGCGAAGAACTCCACACCCGCTCCGTTGGCAGCCCGCTCCTCCACCATCCGGCTGAGGAGGTCCCGGAAACAGCCGTGGACGCCCAGCTCGTTCCAGTCGGGCGGGATGATGACCCCGCCGTGCACGCCTTCGGCAGCCCCCTCGATCTGGGGCGCCTCGTTCTGGGCTCGTGCTGCGCTGCGCGCGTCGGGCGCATCCCGCGATCCGTGGGGCGCCGAATCGGCCGCTCCGAACGCCGGCGCTCCCCGACCCACAACGTTCCACCTCCCCGCCTCGCCAAGTTCGTGCCAGCCCGGCGGAACCGCCTTCCCTGCGGCCGATCCCGGCGCCGCGGAGGCGGCCGCCCGCCCCGGAGCCCCGGCCCCGGCCCTTGCGTTCGCCTGCCCCCGTGCATCGGGGATTCCCGCGGGCAGCTTCGCCTTTGCCCGCGCGGTGGCGCAGGCGAGGCACTCGCAGGTGTCCGTCGTGGCCCCGACCACGTTCGTGGCCGTGCAGGCGCACGCGCGGGTCACGTCGCGATCTTCACGAGGAGGGTGGCGCTCAAGATGGCGCTCTGCACGCCCGACACGTTCGCCGCGTTCCGGAACCTCAACCGCAAGCGGGAGTGCGGGAGGAAGTTGGTCATCGTGGTGTAGGGGCCCGACCGAGCCGGCGTGTCGTTGGTGTGGATGTCGGTGCCCACCACCGGCACGGCCGGGAGCTCGTTGTCCCGGTCGTACCCGGAGATCAGCTCGACGTTCCACTCGAGGTTCTCCCCGCCGGTGCCCGACGCGCCGTGCTGCAGGGTGATCAGCTCCAGCGCCAGCGCCACCAGGACCGCCTGGGAGAGCCCCGGCACGTTGAGGTCGACGTAGGCGTACACGCCGTTGACGCCGGTCACACCGTCCGTCACCACACGCAGCTTGTCGAACAGGGAGAAGACTCGGTAGCAGGTGCTCATTGATTGCCCAGGTGTGCCCGAAGGCTACCCCGCTCGGCGTCGCGACGTGAAGGCTCTGCTCCAGCTCCAGCTCCAGCTCCAGCTCCAGCTTAGCAGGCTGAGAATTTGAAATGTCAGGGAGATGTCAAATCGAATTGACGGGCGGTAGTGAGGTTCGATCGCCAGCTCTGCCATGGGCGCAGCGACGTTTGTCCTGGCTCACGAGCCGGGGGCGGCCAGCCCAGGGTGGGCCAGCCCAGGGTGGGCCAGGAGTAGGAACGACGGGAGGGCGCGCGATCGGCCCGATGTCAGGGGCAGGGCGGTCCGGGTTCGGGCGCCGTGAGTCCCCTCATCCGGCGCTGCGCGCCACCTTCTCCCGGAGGGAGAAGGGGAGGTAGGTTGAAGCTATTCGCGGGAAGACTGGCGACGTGTTTGGCGCTCCCCGCCGCCCCCGCCGCCCCCACCGCCAACCCGACCCCCCGGCCCCGCCCGCCGACGCTTATCTTGGCTCGCGACGGTGGAGGAGGGCCGGGAGGGGAGGCCAAAAAAAACAAAGCCGCCGCCGCGGACCCTGCCGGACCCAAGCCGGACCGCCTCTCCAACCGTGCCCGTCAGCCCGCCGCGGCGCCCGCCGGCATCCGCAGCCGCACCACCGTCCGGCCCGGCGCCGACTCGGCCACCGTGGCCTCGCCGCCGTGCGCCGCCGCCACCGCCGCCACGATGGCGAGCCCGAGGCCCGAGCCGTCCTCCCGCCCGGAGACGAACGGCTCGAACGCGCGCCCAAGCAGCTCCGCCGGGAAGCCCGGCCCGCGGTCCACGACGTCGACCACCAGCACGCCCGCGGCGACCGTGGCCTCGATGCGCACCGGATCGCCGCCGGCCTCCCGGGCGTTCTTCACCAGGTTGGCGACGGCCCGCTCGAGGAGGAGCGCGTCCACCACGACGGTGGCGTCGGGGGCGCTCACCGCCGCGCCGTCGCTCGCGCGGTGGAGCAGCGGCGCGAGGGCCGCGGGGGCGCGGCGGGCGGCGCGGTCGCGGGCGAAGACCAGGAAGCCGTCCACCGTGGCGTCGAGGAGGTCGAGCTCGTGCTCCAGCACGGGCACCCGACGGACGGCGGCGTCGGCGCTGCCGGCGGCGAGCTCGCGGCGGAGGAGCCCGAGGTGCAGCCGCAGCGCGCTGGCGGGGTTGCGCACCTCATGCGCGACGGCGCCGGAGAGGGCGCGGAGGCCCCGCTCGCGCTGGCGTACGGCGGCGGCCATCGTGGCAAAAGCTTCCTGTAAAGCGTCGAGCTCTGCGGCCCCGCCGGGCTCGGGCGGCGCGGGGGAAGCGCCGGCGGCGAGCTGCGCGGCGGCCGCCTGCAAGCGGGCGATCGGGCGGGTGAGGCGCGCGCCGAGCACGGCCCCGAGGAGCGCCACCCCGGCGCCCCAGGCCAGGGCGGCCCCGGCGAAGAGGCTGCGGAACGACTCCAGGCGATCCAGGTAGGGCGCGGCGGCGCGCGCGCCGAGGATCCTCCCGGGGGTGGCCGTCGGGGCGAACGCGCTGAGGAACGGCTCCCCACCGGGGTCGAGCTGGATGGCGGTGCAGGCGGCGTCCGCGCCGGGGCCGGCGGCTTCCGCGAGGGCGCCGAGATCGGCCGGCGTCAGCGTGACCGGGGTGGCGGAGGCGGCGAGCAGCACGTGTCCGGCGTCGTCCGCGACGTAGAGGGCGTCGAGGTCGGCCTCCTCGCGGAGGGTCTCCAGGCGGGCGGCGGACGCGGCCCCGGCGAGGTCGAGCGCGGCGAGCTCGGTGGTGCCTTCGAGGCGGTCTACCAGCGCTTGTTGGAGGAGTCCCGCCGCGAACAGGTAGAGCGGGACGGCGGCGAGGAGCGCCGAGCCGAGCGCCCCGGCCGCCAACGCCGCGGCGTAGCGGGCCGCGAGGCGCCGGTGCCAGGGGGTGGCGGCGGGCTCACCCAACCTCCCGCCCCGGAGGCGGCGGGGACGGCGAGGCGGCGCCGAGGGCGCGACGGATGAGGGTGCCCTCCACCGTGGGCTTCGGCACCGGGTGGCGGAACCACGCCTGGAGCGGGTGTTCGAGCCCGGCGCCGCCCATGTAGTTGAACAGGGAGAGCTGCAGGCCGTCGCCGAACTTGTCGTGGTTGGCGGCCGTCTTGTCGACGAAGGGGAGGATGTACTGGGCGAACATCCCCTCGGGCGGAGCGGGCGTGGGCATGAGCTTGATGCCGTACTCCGCCGGATCCCGCCCGATCGGGCTGTGTTCGGTCGCGTAGAACCGGTGCCAGTAGGCCGAGTGCAGGCAGCCCGCCTGGAAGAGCTGCCGCACGATCTCCAGCGAGTCGATCGTCTCCTGGTCGGTCTGGGTGGGGAACCCGTACATCAGGTAGGCGTGGACCTTGATCCGGCTCTGGCTGAACGCCCGCATCACCCGGGCGCCCTGCTCGATGTCGACGCCCTTGTTGATCTTCTTCAACAGGCGCGGGGAGGCGACCTCGAGCCCGCCGGTCACCGCCACGCACCCCGCCTTGGCCATCAGCGCGGCCACCTCAGGGGTGAACTGCTTGTCGAAGCGGATGTTCCCCCACCAGGAGACCTTGAGCTTCTGCTCGATGAGCGCGATGGACAGCGCCTTGAGCAGCGCCGGCGGCGCGGCTTCATCGACGAAGTGGAAGCCCGTACGCCCCGTCTCGGCGACGACGGCCTTGATCTGGGCGACCAACTGGTCGACGTGCAGGGGCTCGAACCGGCCGACGTAGTCGAGGTGCACGTCGCAGAACGCACACTTCTTCCAGTAGCAGCCGTGGGCCAGCACCATCTTGTTCCACGGATAGTCGACGAGCAGGCGGTGGACGGGGTTCGGCAGCTCGATGCGTCGGAGGTATTCGTGGAGCTTGATGCCGCGGTAATCTGGGCCGGGCAGGTCCTTGAACGGCACGTCGCTCACGGCGTTGCCGTCGGCTGCGGGCTCGCCCTTGGTGATCACCCCGCCTTCGCGCCGCCACGTTCGTAGCCGCGTGGTTCCCTTCTGGGCGAGGTTCTCCAGGAGGAGCTCGAACGGGCGCTCGCCGTCGTCGAAGACCAGGTCGTCGACGAAGTCGAAGACGCGGGGGTCGGAGAGATGACGGAGCTTGGTGTAGACGTATCCGCCGCCCATCACCCGCCGGACCGCCGGGTACCGCCGGCGGAGGATGTCGCCGATGCGCAGGGCCGACATCAGGTTGGAGGGGAAGGGGACGGTCACCCCGACCACCTCGGGCTTCGTGCGCTCCATCCGGTCGACCACGACCTCTTCGAACATCGTGTCGACGCACGTCGGCGTCTCCCGGGCCCGCAGCAGGCTCTTCAGCGCCGGGTTGAACGACGCCTGGCTCGCCGCGTGGATCGAGCCGAACTCCGGATCGATGCCCTCGCGGACCACGTTGAGGAGGTCCTCCACGTACCGGCTGGCGATGTACTTCGCGAGGTCATCCGTGCCGAGCAGCCCGAAGAGCCGGAGGATGTCTGGGCGCATGAGGATGGTCGAGAACCGGGGGCCTTCGGGCAGGAACGTACGGTCCACCAGGCGTACGGCCAACGACGGGTCGCCCCCCTGCAAGAAGCGGATGACCGGGGTGATGGTCGCCGCGTAGTCGTCGAACGCGGAGAGGAACAGGCTGAGGGTGGGCGTGGGCGGGGCCTGCTTTGCCAGGAGCTCCGCGCGGATCCGCGTGAGGCCGTCCACCGACAGGAGCTTGAGGTGGAAGTCGAGGTTCAGGTCCGCCGACTCCACGTCGTGCCCGCGCGAACGCAGGAAGCCGGCGAGGTAGGGCAGCGAGGCGTACGGCGCGTTCGTCTGCGTCACCGGCGGCAAGATCAGCAGCGTACGCACGTTCGGGCCTCTTTGGAGTGTACGCGCGCGCCTGGGGTCCCGCAAGCACGCTCGGCGCCCCACGGGGCGGCGGAGGCCGACGCGCCGACGCCGGGGCGGGCCCGGGGGCTCATCCGCCCTCGAGCCCGTGTTTCTGAAGTTTGTACCGAAGCCCTTCGCGGGACACACCAAGGCTGCGCGCCGCCAGCGCCTTGTTCCCGCCCGCCCGCTCCAACGCTCTCCGGACCAGCTCCCCTTCGAGCTCGTCGAGGAAGGTGGCGAGGTTCACGTCGCCGGCGGGCAAGAGGCCGGTTGGGTTGGCCGGGGCGGCCGCGGGGGGGCGGAGCATCCGGGCCGGGAGGTCGTCGAGGCCGAGGGCCGCGCCGCCCATCACCACCAGCCGCTCCGCGAGGTTCTCCAGCTCCCGCACGTTGCCCGGCCAGGCGTAGGCGAGCACGGCCTGCGCCACCTCGGCGGGGACCTCGGGCATCGGGCGCCCGTGGCGGGAGGCGAAGCGGTCGAGGAAGTGGGCGAGGAGGGCGGGAATGTCGGCGCGACGGTCGCGGAGCGGGGGCACGCGGAGGGTGACCACGTCCAGCCGGTAGTAGAGGTCGGCGCGGAACCGCCCGGCGGTGACGTCGTCCGCCAGCTCGCGGTTGGTGGCGGCGACGAGGCGCACGTCCACCTTCACCTCCTCGGCGCCGCCCACCCGGACGAGCACCCGCTCCTGGAGCACCCGGAGCAGCCGCACCTGGGTGCGGGCGTCGATCTCGCCGATCTCGTCGAGGAACAGGGTGCCGCCCCGCGCCTGCTCGAAGAGCCCGGCGTGGCGGCCGAGCGCGCCGGTGAACGCCCCCCGCTCGTGGCCGAACAGCTCGCTCTCCATCACCCCTTCCCCCAGCGCGGCGAGGTGCGCGGCGACGAAGGGCCCCCGCGCGCGGCCGGACGCGTTGTGGATCGCCCGGGCGATCCGCTCCTTCCCCGTCCCGGTCTCCCCGAGCACCAGCACCGTCGCGGTGGAGGGCGCCGCGCGTTCGGCCTGCGCCAGCACCACGCGCATCGCCTCGCTCCGGTAGACGAGCGCGGGCTCCAGGTTGGCCCGGAGCGCCTGGTTCTCGGCGCGCACCCGCCGAAGCTCGGCTTCCACCTGCGCTCGGGCCGCGGCGGTGCGCAGCACGGCCTCCACCCGCTCCACCGCCAGCGGCTTGGTGAGGAAGTCGTGCGCGCCGGCGCGCATCGCCCGCACGGCGTCCTCGATGGAGCCGTGCGCGGTCACCACCACCACGACGGTGGCCGGCGCGTCGGCGCGGAAGCGGTCGAGGAGGGCGAGGCCGTCCATCCCCGGGAGGCGGAGGTCGGTGACCAGCACGTCGCACGGGAGCGCCGCGGGCTCGTGCAGCGCGGTGGCGGCGGCCTCGGCGGTGGCGAACGTCCGCGCGCGGAGGCCCAGGCCCGTGGCGATCTCGGCGACGGCCGACGCGGCGGCGCGGTGGTCGTCCACCACCCAGACGGTCGGCGGTTCGGCGCTGCCGGACATCGTGCGCTCCCGCTCCCCGTCTACCACGGCGGTTGTCCCCCCTCCCGGCCCATCTCCACCCTCGCGAGCCAGGACGGGCGTCGGCGGGCGCCGCGGATACGCTGCCGCCGCCCCCCGAAGTGCCCATGCGCCTCCGTCGCTCCGTCGTCGCCGCCACCTTGATGCTCGCCGCGGTCGCCGCGGCCGGGCCCGCCACTCAGGCTCTCGCCGGGACGCCGGGCGCCGCCGCCCCGGGCGCCGTGTCCGCCGCCGGCTCCCCGGCGCCCGCGCCGGACGAAGCCCGCATCCTCCGCTACCCCGACGTGAGCCGCACGCAGATCGTCTTCGTCCACGGCGGCGATCTTTGGATCGTGGACCGCGCCGGCGGCACCGCCCAGCGGCTCACCTCGGGCGCGGGCGAGGAGCTCTACCCGAAGTTCTCTCCGGACGGCCAGTGGGTGGCGTTCTCCGCCGAGTACACCGGGAACCGTCAGGTGTGGGTGGTGCCGGCGGCTGGCGGCGTGGCGCGGCAGCTCACCTGGTACAACGACGTGGGCGAGCTGCCGGTCCGGGGCGGGACCGACTACCGCGTGCTCGACTGGACGCCGGACGGGAAGAACGTGGTGGTGCGCATGAACCGCCTCCCGTTCGACGAACGCGGCGGCCAGCCGTACCTCGTGCCCCTCGCCGGGGGGATGGAGGCGCCGATGGAGGTGCCGGAGACGGGCGGCGGCTCGCTCTCGCCCGACGGCAGCCACTTCGTCTACACCCCGATCGACGCCGACTGGCGGGGGTGGAAGCGGTACCGGGGCGGGCGCGCGCCGGAGGTGTGGAGCTACGACCTCGTGCATCACACGTCCGCGCAGCTCACCCGCTACGTGGGCATGGACCAGAACCCCGCCTGGATCGGGGACACCGTGTACTTCGCCTCCGACCGCACCGGCACGCTGAACCTCTACGCGATGCCGGCGAACGCGGAGCTGGAGTCCACCGCGTCGCGGGCGCTGACCCGCTTCACCGACTTCGACGTGCTCTGGACCTCCGGCGGGCCGGACGCGGTGGTCTTCGAGCAGGGCGGCTGGTTGTGGCGCTTCGACGCGGGCGCGGCCGAGGCCGTGCGCGTCCCCGTGCGCCTCGCCGACGACGCGCCGCGCAGCCTCCCCCACTTCGTGGACGCGGAGGCCACCGTGGAGTCGGTGTCCCTCTCCGCGGACGCGGCGCGGGTCGCGTTCGCCGCCCGCGGCGAGCTGCTCACGGTGCCGGCGAAGGACGGTCCCGCCCGGAACCTCAGCAACTCGCCCCAGGCGCGGGAGCGCGGGGTGAGCTGGTCGCCGGACAACAAGCAGCTCGCCTACCTCTCCGACGCGACCGGCGAGTACGAGGTGTGGGTGCGCCCCGCGGACGGCTCCGGCGCGCCGCGGCAGCTCACCCGAGGGGGCGGGGCGTGGAAGTTCACCCCGGTGTGGTCGCCCGACGCCGCGAAGCTCGCCTTCGCTGACAAGGACCTCCGCCTCCGCGTGCTCGACGTCGCCTCCGGGGCGCTCACCGAGGTCGACCGTGGCGCCACCTCCGACATCCGCGACGTGGCGTGGTCGCCGGACTCGAAGTGGCTGGCCTACGTGAAGGCGAACGAGGCGTACCTGTCCACGATCTGGGCGTGGACCGCGGGCGCGGCGCCGCGGGCGCTCACGTCCGGGCTGGAGAACGACTGGGCGCCGGCGTGGGACCCGCAGGGGCGGTGGCTGTACTTCCTCTCCAACCGGGACTTCTCGGGGTTCACCTGGAGCTCCTTCGAGGAGAACTACCTCTACACCCACCCCACCCGGGTGTACGCGGCGAGCGTCGCCGCCGACGGGCCCGCCTTCGCGCCGCCGCGCTCGGACGAAGCGGGGGCTCCGAAGCCGGACGAGGGCGCTGCGGCCGCCTCCGCAACGACCGCCGCAACGACCGCGCCCGCGAAGAAGGGCAAGCCCGCCGACGCGCCCAAGCCCGCCGCCGTGAAGCTGGAGCCCGCCGGCTTCGCCGACCGCGTCGTCGCCCTCGACCTCCCCGCGGGGGACTACGGCGCCCTCGCCGCCAACACCACGACCGTCTTTGCCCTCGGCGGCACGATCGCCGCGCCGGCCCACGACCTCGTCACCTGGTCCATCGCGGACCGGAAGGCCGGGAAGGTCGCGGCCAACGTGGCGGACTTCCAGCTCTCGGGCGACGGCGCCCACCTCCTCGTGCACGCCGACGCCGGCTGGTCGATCGTGAAGGCGGAGCCGGACCAGGACCTCGCCGCCGCCGTGGTGCCCGTCGCCGGAGTCCAGCTCCGCGTGGACCCGATGGTGGAGCGCCGTCAGAAGTACACCGACGCGTGGCGCATCCTCCGCGACTGGTTCTACGAGCCCGGCGTCCACGGCGGGCTGCCGCGGTGGGAGGCCATCCGCGACCGCTACGCCCCCCTCGCCGCCGCCGCGACCACCCCCGGCGACCTCGACTACGTCCTCCACGAGCTGGCCGGCGAAGCGAACGCCGGGCACGTGTACGTGGAGCGGGCGCCCGACCCCGACGCGCCCCCGCGCAAGGAGAGCGGCCTGCTCGGCGCTGAATTCGCCCCCTCGCCGGGCGGACGGGGTCCGTTCCGGATCACCCGCATCTTCGCCGGGGAGAACTGGGCCTCCGCCACCCGCTCGCCGCTCACCGAGCCCGGCGTGGGCGTGCACGTCGGCGACTGGCTCCTCGGGGTGGACGGCGTGCCGGCGAGCTCGGTCGCCAACGTGTACCAGCTCCTCGACGGCAAGGGCGACCAGCTCGTGGAGCTCCGGGTGAACACCAGGCCCTCCGAAGACGGCGCCCACACCGTACTGGTACGTACGCTCACCAGCGAGCGCGACCTCCGCTACCTCGCCTGGACGGCCGAGCGCCGCGCGCTGGTGGACAAGCTCTCGGGTGGACGCATCGGCTACGTCCATGTCCCGAACACGGCGCAGGAGGGCAACAACGCGCTGATGCGGTGGATGCCGGCGCTGGTGGCGAAGGAGGCGCTGATCATCGACGACCGCTACAACGGCGGCGGGTTCATCCCCGACCGCATGGCGGAGCTGCTCGGCCGCCAGCCGCTGAGCTGGTGGAAGGTGCGCGGGCAGGACCCGGCGCCCACGCCGCTCCTGAGCCACCGCGGCCCCAAGGCGATGCTCATCAACGGGCTCTCCAGCTCCGGCGGCGACGCGTTCCCCTACTACTTCCGCGAGCTGAAGCTCGGCCCGCTCGTCGGCACGCGCACCTGGGGCGGCCTCATCGGGCTCTCCGGCCAGCCCGGCCTCGTGGACGGCGGCGCCATCGAGGTGCCCACCTTCCGCTTCCTCGGCAACGACGGGAAGTGGGCCGTGGAGAACGAGGGCGTCGCCCCCGACGTGGAGGTGGTGGACCGCCCGGAGCTCGTGGCGGCCGGCCGGGACCCGTCGGTGGAGAAGGCCGTGGAGCTGCTGCTCGCGGAGCTGGCGGCGCACCCGGTGGTGCCGGTGAAGGCGCCGCCGGCGCCGGTGGAGTTCAAGTAGGCGCCAGGGGGTGGGGAGCGCGCCCGCTACCCGGGCACACCCTTGAACCGGAACGACCCGCTGAGGTCGGCCTCGAAGTAGGTGGACGTTCCGTCGCTGGTGGCGTGGAAGCTGCCGCCCCAGGTCACCGAGCCGTCGCCCTCGGGGGTGAGCTCGTCCACCACCACCTCCAGGGTCGTGGCGCCGTCGAGGGCGCAGTTCCAGGATTGGGAGTTCGCGAGGTTGAGCACCGCGACACCCCACTGGGCGGGGACGCAGCCGGCGGAGGCCGGCTCGCCGGTCGTGGCGGCGACCTCGGCGTAGTACCCGGAGCTGTCGGCGCAGGTGCCGCCGAGGGCGTAGAGGCCATCGCCCGAGCGCACCGTCGAGTAGAACGCGTAGCCGGGCGAGGTCTCGTCGCAGCTCCAGGTGCGCGCGGCCCCGTCGACGGTGCCGGTGGCGTGGAAGAAGAGCCCGCCCGGGTCGACGTCGGTGTCGCCGGTGTCGGTGTCCGCGGTGTCCGCGGTGTCCGTCGCAGTGTCGGCCGTGTCGTGGGCGCCGGAATCGGCCGCGGTGTCCGTGGCGGTGCCGCAGGCGGCGAGGGCGAAGATGGAGACGAGCACGTGACCCTCGGGGAACGACGGAGAGGATGCCCGCGGCCGGCACCGACGTCCAGCGCAATTACGCGGGCGCCTCGTCGGCGCCGCCGACGCCGGTCGTGGCTCGCGACGGTGGAGGAGGGGCGAGAGGGGGAACCAGACTCGTCCCGGCGTTCGGTTGTTTCGGCCCGACGACCTACACGCGCTCGAAAAGCAACTTCACCCGCGCTTGGAGGTCGGTGTAGTTCACCCGCTCGGCCGGTCGCGTGGGGTCGGCCGGATCGGCGGCGAAGGTGGCGGCGTGGCCCGCGCCCGGGGTGAAGGTGGCCTGCCCGGCGGCGAGCGGCCCGACCACGAGGGCCTCGGGACCGAGCCCGGCGGCCACCTCGGCGAGCGCGGCGCCCGTGGGGAGCACACACAGCGTCATCCGCCGCGCGGGACCGCCCGCGAGGTCCCAGGCCTTGGCCACGGAGACGAGCGCGGCGGCGGCCGTGGCGGTGTCCGCGTCGGCGGGGAAGGGCGCCACCAGCAGGGTCGTCGGGGCGCCGGCGCCGCGGTCCGCGCTCCCGGCCGGCTCGCCGCCTGGGTTGGCCGCGGCCGCCGGCGCCGATGCGG
>CAIXRH010000328.1 GCA_903921785.1 uncultured Pseudomonadota bacterium | reverse complement strand
GGAGCTCCGCGAGGGTGAGCCCCTGGCTGGCTCCGCTGCTCGCGCGGGTGGCGGGCGCCGGGGGTGCCCGCCGGACAGGCGGCTCCACGACCGGCGGCGGGCACTCGAGTCGCCGGTACCAAACGCGAGCCGCCTCCACGTCATCGAAGTTTGGTCGCCCGCGCCCCACGTTCCAGCGTCGCCGCCGCCGGGCCAACGTGTCCTCGGAGATGCCGATCGCGGCGGCCACGTCGCCCCAGCTCGTGAGCGGGCGAGCCGAGGGCATGGTGAGCGCGCGGCCCGGTCCAATCTCGCCGGCCTCCATCGCGGTCCCCACCGAGGTCCTACGCGCGAGCGAGCGGAGAGCATGCACCATCGCCGCCACCTCGGCCCGCCGTCGCGCTTCCCGCGGCACCACAAGTACCGCCTCGTCTGCCGGGTCGACCTGAATGTCCTCGGGCAGGAAGCCCGGCGCGGGGATGACGATGCGGCGAACGATCCGCCCCCCCTCGGGGCGGTCGATCACGCGGACGCGCTCCTCGCGCACGGCGGGGTCGAGGCTGGACCACCACAGCCTCCCGCGCGAGTCAACGCGGACGGGCTCGACGAACAGGCGACCATTTGAAGAGTGGGGCATGGACGGTCCCTATGTCCGCCGCGCCCGACGGTCCACGCCGCACAAAAGACACGCAAGTTCATGTTCATGTTCACGATGAACATGGCGTTGCACCGTGATGTTCATGGGAACGCCGCTGGCGCAGAATTCCTGCCCCCGGGGCGCACCCCCTTTCGTGCGGCGTCGTGGGGCCGGGAGCGAAGGGTGGCCCGCCGAAAGGGTCGCCGCCCGGCGTCGCGCTCCGAAGCCGACAAGCACCAGACAAGGGCCGGCGTCGTACCTGTTCACCGGCCCGGATCCGGACGAGGCGGTGGGTCTCCCGGGATATGGGGTTGAGGCGATACCCGGGTGGGCGTCCGTGAGGAACCGATGAGGAGGGTGTATGCCCGAGGTTGACGATGAACTCCCGAGGACGACCTCCGAGATCGTCGCGTGGCTCGGCGAGTGCGAGGCCAAGACGGCCGAGATCGACGGGGTCCGGAGCTGGCACGGAGAAGCCGCGCTGGTCGTGGCGATGGAGTACGTCGCCGCCCTTCCGGTCAGTCAACGTGGACCGCTGTTCTTCCTGCGCATCCGCGGCATGAAGCGGGAGAGGAAGGAGCGGGGCGATTGGCCAAAGTTGGCGTATGCGAGCTGGACGAAGGTGTGAACCGCATCGGCGACCTTCCCACCTCGGGCTCGCGCTCGCATCGGGCTTCCCGTCCGGCCATTTGACGAATCTTACATTGCATAGGAAAATACATGGCTTTTCGCTATCTGCACGCTGCCGATCTGCACCTTGACACGCCGTTCGATGGCCTGTCCGTCACGGATCCGAAGCTCAAGGAGCGACTCGTGGAGGCGAGCCTCGTCGCGTTGGACAAGCTGGTCGACACCGCGATCCGCGAGTCCGTCTCCTTCGTCGTGCTGGCCGGAGACATCTACGATGGTGCCGACCGCGGCATCCGAGCGCAGGTGCGCACCCTGCAAGCGACGAGGAAGCTTGACCAAGAAGGCATTTGGACGTTCATCGTGCACGGCAACCACGACCCGGTTGCGTCGGGACCCGCCAGCGGGTGGACCGCGGTACGCCAGTGGCCGCCGCGGGTGCACATCTTCTCGGCAGACCGGGTGGAGGTGCGGGAGTTGGTGGCTTCGGACGGAACGCGCGTGACAGTGTCGGGCATCAGCTACCCCCGTCGCGACGTTCGCGAGGGACTGCACGCACGCTTCCCCGGCCCCGAGGGAGAGGGGTTTCACCTTGCCTTGCTCCATGCAAACGTCGGGTCTGTCGCGGCGCACCAGCCCTACAGCCCCTGCCGTCTCGAGGATCTGGTCGCGACCCGCTATGACGCCTGGGCGCTCGGCCATGTCCACACTCGGCAGACCCTGCGCGCGTCGGCGCCGTTCATCGCGTACCCCGGCAACCTTCAAGGCCGCGGATTCAAGCCCGGCGAGCTGGGGGCCAAGGGCGCCCTGGTCGTGGAGGTTGACGGTCGGGAGGTCACTCCGCGGTTCGTGGAACTCGCCACCGTGCGGTTCGAGGAGGTGGAGGTCGATGCGGGTCCGTGCGGAGACCTGGGCGCGGTTGTAGACAGCCTTCAGGCAGCTGCCAGCCGGTGGGCGACAGGGGAGGGGACCGTTCTGCTTCGCGGCGTGCTCACTGGCCGCACGGGGGCGTACGAGGATCTCGCAGAGCAAGAGCCCGAGGCGTTGTTGACCACCCTGCGCGATCGGGCGCCTGCGTCGGTTGACTGGGCGGGTGTAGACATTCGCGTGCGGCCGATCGCGGACCTGACGCAGCTCCTTGAGCGCCAGGACATGCAGGGCGAGCTGGCCCGGGGCTGGGCCGAGCTTCGGGGGGCTCCTTCCCGAGTGCGCGGGGCGCTCCAGGCCCACGACGGACTCCGCGGCGTGACGTGGACCGACGAGGAGCTCGCGAGCATTTCCGATGAGGCCGCCGACCTGGCGGTTTTCCTTCTCGGCGTGGGGGCCTGATATGAAGCTCACCGGCATCCACATCGACGGCTACGGGGCGCTCAGCAACCTGCGAATGGACAACCTGCCTCCGGGGTTGGTCGTCCTCCATGGCCCGAACGAGGCGGGCAAGAGCACACTGACGGCCTTTCTCCGGTACATGCTCTTCGGGGCTGGTCGCGGCGAACTCCCCGCGGCGCTGGCCGGGGGGCAGCTTGGCGGCCATCTCTACCTGACTGTCGGCGGAGAATCCGGGACCCTGGAACGTTTTGCGCGTCAGGGCGCGAACCTGACGCTGTCGGCGTCAGGCCGTCTCGAGGGGGAGAGCGCATCCCGAAAGGTCGTGGGGGACATCGATGTCGAGATGTACGACGCGATCTGGTCTTTTTCTCTCCAGGACCTGCGCAGCTTTGACTCCCTGGGGAAGGAGGAGATGCGCGACCGCCTGTTTTCCGGCGCGTTGATGGGGGCAGGCCGCAGCGTCAGCCTTGCGCAGGGGAACCTGCAGAAGAAGCTCGAAACGCTTTGGCGCCCGCGCGCGAACAGCGTCGTCGGCGACCTCATCCGCCGGCAGTCAGAGCTGGCGAGCAAGATTGCGGACGCCCAGCGAGACGCCCGGCGGCTCGAACTCGTGCAGCGCGAGCTCGAGGATGCGGCGGAGAGGCAAAGAGGTGCGTCCGGGTCGGTGGACGCCGCGCAGCGGGACCGGCGCCGGTTCGAGGCGTTGCTCACCGCGCTGCCGAGCCACTTGGAGTGCCTTCGTGCCCAGGAGGCCCTCGCCCTCGTCGCCGAGGGTGTCGCCATCCCGGACGCACTGCTCGAAAAGGCCAACGAGCTGGCCGCCGAGATCGTCACGGCGGAGGGCCTGCTCGCGGAGCGAGAACGTGCGCACGACCTCGCGCTCGCCGCTTTGCAGAATCGCTCCGGGCCGAACCCCTGGGGGCCGCAATCCGTCGCGATTCGCGAGTTGGAAGTGCTCGCCAAGGACCTCTCCGTCGACCACGTCGAGCGCGCCGTCCGCGCGCGGCAAGAAGCGGGCGGCAAGCTCGACGAGGCCCTGTCGGACGCGGCAGTTCGTGACCGGAGCTCGCTGGCCGCCCTCCGCCTGGGCACCGCGGAGAACGTCCGACTCTCTCGCGCCGCCAACGAGGCCGCGACGACCGCCCGGGCCGCGGACGCGCTCGGGGAGAGGCTTGCAGCGTCCGTCGCTGCGAAGGCTCGTCACGACACGGCACGCGACGATCTGGCTTCTTTGCCGAGCGACGTCGTCGCCGCCGCCGCCCGCCTCGAGGTCGACGCGCTGGTGCGAGAAGCGGCGTCCGTGGACAGGCAGCGGGCGCGCGTCAAAGAGCTTCGGAGTCGGGCGGCGAGGACGCAGGACGACATCGACCGTCTCGAGAGGTCCCACGCCGCCCGATTGTCGGGCACCCCGGTGGACGCAGCGGGGCAGGCTCGGTTCGGGACGGCGGTGAAGGACTGGAGCCGGGACTTTGACGCCGCGTCGCTCGAGCGGCGCGCGGCGGAAGGAGAGGAGTCGACCGCGGTAGAGACGCTCGCGCGTCTCGCCAGCCAGGCGGCGCCTGCGGCGGCCGCCGACGCTGATCGGGCATGGGCGGCGTTGGGCGCTCCGTGGGACGTGAGGGGGTTGGGGACCGCAAAGTCCGATGAGGGAAACGCGGCGACCCTGCGCGGCTGCGTTCGCCGCACCCGCGACTGCGCCCTGGCCGTCCGCCTTGCCCGGAAGGGCCTGGACGCAGCGGTGGCCGACCTCGGTGAAGCCGGTGTCGATGCGGGCGCGCTTGCAATGGACCCTCCAGCGTTGGAGCGGCGGCTCCAGTATTTGGAGGCCGCGGACCGCTTGCTTCGCCGCGTGGAGGTGGCTGTCGGGCAGTCCAGCGCGAGCGGCGTGCCGGGATGGACCCGCGTGGCGGCGTTGGCACTGGGCCTGCTGGTCGCTGCGGTGGGCCTGGCCTTGCTGGCGGGTGGGGTGCTGGTCGGGCACCTGGGCGTAGGTCTGGCGGGGGCGATGGTGTTGCTGTGTGGCGTGCTCGTCGCGATCGGCGGGTGGTTCGCGCTCGCTCCGTCCCGGCCGACGCAGGGGGCCACCGGACTGCCGGGCCTCCGGCAACAGCTCGCCGAGGCGCTGGCCCGTGCCGGGCTACCGAAGGACGCGACGGAGGCCGACGTCGTCGAGGCGCGCAATCGCGTCCAGGCCGACCTCCGGGGGGCGGGTCGAGTTGCCGCGCACGCACGCGCCCGAATGGCGATGGGCGAGGCGGAGCAGGAGGTCGCAGCGGCGCGGGCGGAGATGGCCAGGGCCCTCGGGGCGGCGGCCTGGCCTTCGGGGCTGGATCCCGAGGGTGTTGAGGCGGCGCTTGGCCAACTCCGGGCGCTGGCGGGCGCGAGGGACAGGCGCGAGAACCTGCTCGCCGGCGCCCAAGAGGCGGTGCACGCGGCCGCCCGGAGGCGGGAGTTGGCGACCGCCGGGATGGCGAAGGTGCTCTCTGCGGAGGTGGAACTGCGTACGTCGGCGACCCTGCTTGGCGTCCCGGCCCAGGTTCCGCTTCTCGACGCGCCCGGGTGGCTCGCTGCCGTCTCACACCGGGCGGAGCTGTGTGCCCGAGCTGAAGCGGACACGGCGGACGCACTCCACGCCACGGGGGAGGTCGAGGCCTGGGACGCGCGCGTGGCGTCGATGCTCCAAGGACTCGCGGAGGGAGGTGGAACCGGCGACCTGGGAGCGACTCAAGCTCGATGTGCTCGGGCAGCTCGGGCTGCCGAGGACCTCGAGTCCGCCCAGCGAAGGGTCGATCAGGCCGCGGACAAGCTCGCCGATGCCGAGGGCGCGGTAGCGCTGGCCCGGGCCGCAGCGACGGCTGCGGAAGTCGCCCGGGCGGACTTGTATGCGGCGCTGTTGGATGCGGGGCTCGCGGTGGACACCCCCGCCGAAGGCATGGATCTCCGGCTGCAAGCCATCGCCCGGGCACGCGCCGCCGAGACTGCTCTTGGTGCTGCCGAACGAGGCGAGGCGCAGGCACGCGCCGACGCCGCGACGTTCATGGAAGGGGTAGCGGCCCTCGCCGCGGCGGTGAGCGAGCCGACGCCCACGGGACTGGGAGCGGCGCTCAACTTCGTGGCGCGCGCGGCCCGCCTTGAGGCCACGGCGGCCGAGAGCGCCAGGGGGCGCGAGCACGACGAAAAGCAGATCCGGGTGTTGGCGGACGCTTGTGCGGCGGCCAGGGCCTCTCGGGACGAGCACCGAGCCAGCCTCGCGGCGCTGCTGAGCCACGCTCAGGTCGCCGACATTGAGGGGCTTCGTGCGCTCGTTGAGCGAGGCCGGGAGCGGACCAGGATTGAGGCGCTGCGCCGCGAGTCTTCGCGAGTCCGGGATGCTGCGCTCGGGGTCTACGCTTCCTCCGTGGCGGATCTCGACACCCCGGACGAGGTCGGATGGCGGCGACGGGTGGCCGACGCGGAGGCGGCGATCACCCGGGCCGAGGAGGAAAGGCGAGCCGCGGCCCTGATCGAGGGAGCGCGGGCCGCGGACCTGTCCAGGATACGGGAGAGTGTGGATGTACCTAGCCTCTCGGCGGAGCACGCATCGGTGTCGGCGGCGCTGCGCATGGCACAGCGGCGCCTGGCAGTAGCGCTCCAAGCTTCCTCGCTGCTCGACCAGACGCTGCAGCGGTTCAGGGACGCTCACCAGCCAGCCATCTTGCGCACCGCCGGCGGCTACGTGTCGGCGGCGACGGGCGGCGTGTACACCACGGTTGAGCCCGATCAACTTGGGCGCGACCTGCTTTTGATCGACCGGGATGGGGGGCGTCGCTCGTCCGCCCAGTTGTCGACCGGTACCGCGGAGTTGCTTTACTTGGTGCTTCGCCTTGGCCTCGCCGAGGACCAGGCGTCCCGCGCCGGTCATTCGGATGGTGGGCCGCCTATCGTGCTGGATGACGTCCTCGTCAACCTCGACCCAGAGCGCGCCGCAGAGGTCGCCCGGTTGCTCGGCCTCGTGGCGCAGCGACATCAGGTGCTGCTGTTGACGTGCAGGCCGGAGACCCGAGATCTCCTCCGCGCCACGGTTCGGGGGTGCACGGTGGTGGAGATGCCCCGGTTCGGGAGCCGCACGGGTCCCGTGGCGGGTGGCGCCGGCCGGAAGGCCGCTGCAGGTCGCCAACCCCGAACCCCTGGCCTCGACGCTGGAGACGCCGCGCAGCGCCTGCTCGATGTGATCCAGGAGCACCCAGATGGGCTCGGGAAGTCAGCGCTGCTGGAGCAGTCGGGCGTCGAGGAGGCGCTTTGGAGCGCGGCGATCCAAGCTCTCCGGACGAGCGGCCGCGTGATCCAGGAGGGGGTGGCGAAGGGCACGTTCTATAGGCCCGTCGGGTGATCCAGCCTTTCGCCCGCCGCTTACGGTAGGACTCCTCCGTGGAACCGGTCACCTACACCCGCAGCTTCTGGGCTGGCCTGCTCACCTTCGCAGGGAGTGGGTCGTTGTCGTTCGGCGGCGGCCGGTGGTCGATCCGGGACGGTTCCCGCGCTCAGCACGTCGACGCGACCGCGGTCACCGTCGTTAGAGTCCGCACGGGGATGTTCTGGTCGACGCTGGAGTTGGTGGCGGGCTCGCATGTCGTCCGTTTCGGCGGCCTCGCCCACCACGCCGCGCACCATCTCCGCGGCGTCTTCAGCGTGGCGGCCATTCCCCCACGGGTCGAGGCGGCGCTTGAGGCCTGGGAGTCGGCCACGAAACACCGATACCTCAACCACTACGCCTGGGCCGCATGGCGAGAACGCGAGGCCGGAACTCGCGAACTGCTCCGTCCGACGGACCTGCGGTGGCTCCCGGCGCCGGCACGCGTCAGAGCGGCCTGCTTCATCGAGACGTTCGACAAGACTGAGGAAGTGGCCGGCACACGGAACGAGGAACACCTGGTGCGGGAGCTGCGGGAGTGCGAGTCCCTGTTCGACTTCGCCGAGAAGAACCCGCTTACCGCACGCCAGCGTCGTGCGGTCGCCACCGACGAGGACAACACGCTCGTGGTGGCCGGGGCCGGTACCGGCAAAACCAGCGTGGTGGTGGCGAAGGTCGCGTATGTCGTGAAGCGCCTCGGTGTCCGACCTGAGGAAATCCTTCTCCTCGCCTACAACAAGGCGGCGGCCGACGAACTGCAGGCCAAGGTCGATGCGCGCGTGGGCGTCACCGTGAAGGCGTCCACCTTCCACGCCCTCGGACTCGGCATCATCGCGCAGGTGGAGGGGAAGAAGCCGTCCCTGAGCCGCCTCGCCGAGCGCAGCGACGAGCCGGCGACCTTCGTCGAGAAGACACTCCGGGCGATGTTGACCGTCGACCGCTGGCGGACGGTTTTGGTGCGGCACCTGACGGAGTACCTCCGTCCTTGCCGGGTGGCGGAAGACTTCACCGACAAGCACGCCTACATCAAGTGGCTCAAGGGCGCGGACATCAAGTCCATGAAGGGCGACCAGGTTCGCAGCCTCGAAGAGTGCATCGTGGCCGATTGGCTGTTCCTCAACGGCATCGAGTACGTCTACGAGCGCGACTACGAGCACGACGTCGCCAGTCCGGAGCATCGGCAGTACAAGCCTGACTTCTACCTGGTGGAGTCCGGAGTCTACATCGAGCACCTCGGCGTCAACCGGGACGGGAGCACCGCGCCCTGGATCCCAGCCGCGCCGTACCGGGCCGCGATGGAGTGGAAGCGGGAGACGCACAAGCGTTTCGGCACACGCCTCGTGGAGACGTTTTCCTACGACAAGAAGGAGGGAGCGCTCACGGAGCGCCTCGCCGAGCGCCTCGCCGTCGTCGGTGTTTTTCCGACGCCGATGCCGGCGGCCGATCTCGAACGTGTGGCCGATGGGCGCGGCGTAATCTCCCAGCTCGCGAGGCTCCTCTCCACCTTCCTCCAGCACTTCAAGGAAGGACGCCGGAGCATCGGAGACCTCCGACCGGCCGCCGGCGCCGCCGATCCTCAGCGGGCGCGAAGCTTCCTCGGGGTCTTCGAGCACATCCACCAAGCGTACGAAGCCGCGCTCCGCGAGGAGAAGGCCATCGACTTCCAGGACATGATCGGCCGTGCAGCGGATCATGTCACGTCGGGTCGCTACCGCTCGCCCTACCGGTACGTCGTGGTGGACGAGTTCCAGGATACCTCCCGAGGGCGAGCCAGACTCCTCCGCGCCCTCCTCGACCAGGTGCCTGACCGGAGGCTCACGTGCGTGGGCGATGACTGGCAGTCCATCTACCGGTTCGCGGGCTCCGACATCGCCCACATGACCCAATTCCGCACCCACTTCGGGCACACGGCTTCGGTCGCGCTGGACGAGAGCTTCCGGTTTGGCCGTCGACTCCTACAGGCCAGCGCCCAGTTCGTGCAGAAGAACCCCGGCCAGCTCCGCAAGACCCTCACCGCAGCCCGCGACGAAGGCAGGCCTTCCATCGTGATCGTGCCGATGGCGAAGGCGCCGGCGGAGGCCGACGGCGGCGCCACGCGAGCGATGGTGAATGACATTCGCGGCATCCTGGCGGGGATCAGCCCCCAGATGCCAGAGGGGGGAACGGTCTACCTTCTCGGGCGATACAGCTTCAGCTTACGGGGAGCGGAACTGGCGACGCTCTCCTCGGGCTTCCCAAAGCTGAAGCTCGAGTTCCTGACGGTGCACAAGTCCAAAGGCCTTCAGGCAGACTTCGTGATCCTGCTCGACGCGAACTCGGGTCGCTTCGGGTTTCCCAGCGAGATCGACGACGACCCGCTGCTCTCGATGGTGCTCGCCGAGCCCGACGCCCTTGAGCATGCCGAAGAGCGGCGCTTGTTCTACGTCGCCCTCACCCGGGCGAAGCGCCGCGTGTTCGTCCTCACGCGCGAGACGCATCGTTCGGCCTTCGTCGAAGAGTTGCTCGACAAGGAATACGCCGGTCTCGTTGAGGGGCCGCCGGAGTGGGCGGATCGGGTGCCGTGCCCGGACTGCGGCGGCACCCTCGTTCGGCGGGCGAACAACAAGACCAGTGCCCCGTTCTGGGGCTGCGTCGACTACCCCTACTGCGAGGGGTCCGCACGAGCCTGCGCGGTGTGCCAGGAGGGAGCCCTCGTGCTCCAGGGCACCGTGTACCGCTGCAACCGGAAGGGCTGCGCGGGCCGGGAGGAGGTCTGCCCGCGGTGTCGGGAGGGGATGCTCGTGAAGCGCCCCAACCGGGCCAAGGGGACGGAGTTCTGGGGGTGCACGAAGTGGAAGCGCGACAAGACCGGGTGCAACTTCACGCGCGATTTTGACGGTGGGGGCGGCGGTTCGCGGGTGGGGGGAGGGAGGAGGTAGGGGGCGGTGGGCCGTTTCGGTCGGGCACGGGGTGGCCAGCCTCGTTGTCGAAGGTGTTGGGATCCAGCCCCGTCCGCACCCCATCCGCATCAACCACGCCGGCTTGCCGCGGTGCGCTTCCGCCTGCTCCACGCCCCCACATCTTCCCCACACGCACGCGGATTCTCGCGGTACAATCGTGCGGCCGTTTGCGGAGCGCGCGCGCAGGGCTGCTCGAAAATGTTGGCCTATCGGCCGGAGTTTCGAATACGGCGCAGATATCGCTTGACTCTTCAAGTTTTGATGAGGCTTTAGGCTGTAGGCGTCAGACTGTGGGCCCGAACGGGGGCGGCGCTCTGTGGGGGCCGACGAGGGCGAAAACGAGGGTTCCCCCTCCCGGTCCTCCTCGACCGTCGCGAGCCGGGACAAGCGTCGGCGGCGCGTAGTGGGGGCGGCGGGACGAGGCTGGGCGGACGCCTCCCGTCGCCGCGGCACCGAAGGCGAGCGCCAAGGCACGATGACCCCGCGGCACCTCGACCACCGACGCCCGTCTTGGCTCGCGACGCTCCTGCACCACCGGGAGGTGAACCCACCGTCGAAGACCTCCGCCATCCGCCGAGCCTGCTCCGGCGCGCACCGCGGACCTCCCCGGCGGACGCAACTTGATCTCCTGCTGCGCCGAGTGCGGCGACCTCGGCTGGGGCGCGATCAGCGTCGGGATCGAGCGGGCGCGGGGGGATCTGGCGAGTATGCGCGTTCCGGGGCAACGATGACGGGGAAGTCGACCCGGGCCGTTGCCAGGAGCCTGGTCCGTTTCAGTTCGAGGGCCGCGCCGATGTCGATGTGCTCACGACGTTGCGGCGGGTGCTCGCGGAGCGTGGTCGGTAGCGTGGGGGGCGGCTTCGCCGAACGTCGCGGCGTCATGGCGAAGCCGGACCGGTGGGGCGCTCACCAGGCGCAGAGGACGTACCCGGTGAACGCGAAGTGGGTGCGCCCTTCGGCCATCTGCGCGGTCATGTACTCCTCTGCGGAGGTCGCCGCGTTTCGGGAGGAGATCGAGGTGCAGGCGGCCGTCCGTGGCGCCTCCGCGTGTGCGGAGTTGCTGCTGACCGCGACCGCGAGGGCGGTGGCGAACGCGACGACGATGACGGCAGAGTAGAGCTTCAGGCTGGACATGTGGGCTTCCTCAGGACGGAGGCGGCTGGTGGAGGGGCGAAGGCGCCGAACGGCGGCACCTCGCGAGCTGCAGCCGTAGGGTCCGGTATCGCGCGCCGTCGGCTCCCGGCCTCCCGCCGCTCACAACGCGTCGAGGTTCACCATCCTCCGGGCGTTGTGCACGGCCGCGGCGGCGATCGCGGCGTTTCCGGGGCCGCTGGCGCCCGTCGGCGTGCAGAAGTCGGCGAGGTCGGGGCAACCACCGCGACTTGGGAGTGGATCGCGGCCTCCCGCCGCTCACAACGCGTCGAGGTTCCCGAACCTCCGGGCGTTGTGCACGGCCGCGGGGGCGATCGTGGCGTTTCCGGGGCCGCTGGCGCCCGTCGGCGTGCAGAAGTCGGCGAGGTCGGGGCAACCGCCGCGACTTGTGAGTGGATCGCGGCCTCCCGCCGCTCACAACTCGTCGAGGTTCCCGAACCTCCGGGCGTTGTGCACGGCCGCGGCGGCGATCGTGGCGTTTCCGGGGCCGCTGGCGCCCGTCGGCGTGCAGAAGTCGCCGAGGTCGGCGAGGTGCTCCACCCCCGGCAGCGGCGCCCGGGCGGAGCGCCCGCCCGCTGCGTGCGGTCGCGCGGCCGCGCTCGACGGCCATCCGTACACCGTCTCGGTGGGCCGGGAGGTGACGCCGGACGGGTAGGGTCTCTCGGCGGTTCCGTGGCTCACCCGCCCATTCTCACCCCGGTGGTTCCTCGACCGCCGACGTCAGTCGGTGGGCAGGCCGGCGCACCCGGCTCCAGCCCGCCGACCTACGTGGTCCCCCCTCCCGTCCCTCCTCGACCCTCGCGAGCCAGGACCCCCGTCGGCGGCGCCGCCGCGCGGTCCCCCGACCTCGCTCCGCGGCCCCTCCGTGGTACCCTCGACGCCGCCCATGCGCTCCGCCCTCGCCCCGGTCGCTTCGTTCGTCGCCGTGCTCGCGCTCGGTCAGGCGCTCCTGGCCGGCCTCGGCGGCGCCGGCGGCGACCCGCGCGCCGTGGCCGTGGACGAGGCGATCGCCGCCAGCTCCGGCGACGTCCTGGTGCTCGGGAACTCCGTGACCCAGTCCGCGATCGACGCGCCGGCGCTCGGCGAAGCGCTGCACCTGCCCGCGGGCGCGGTGGCGAAGCTCGCGACGGAGGGCGCCGGTCCCGCCACCTGGCTCGCGAGCTGGGACCGGGCGGTGCGCGCCGGGCTCCACCCGAGGATCGTCCTGCTCTATGTGCCGCTGCACATGGTCTGGACGCCCGAGGACCCCCACGAGAGCGACCTCGCCCTGCTGGCCGACCTCGGCGCGCCCGACGCCGCCTGGGCGCTCACCGGGCACCCCGCCCCCGACGTGGTCACGACGCTCCAGAGTCGCCGGTTCCACCTCCGGGAGACCGTCCTCGACGGGCTCACCGCCGGCCTCGCGGACCTGCTCTGGCAGCCGTCGCCGAGCGGGAAGACCGCGTCGAGCCGCGCGCGGGCGGCGCTCTTCGGCGCGCCTCGGCCCAACGAACACACGGGCCAGGGGCAGCGCGTGGACGGCGGCGGCGCGCCGGTCGTGGCCGCGAGCGCCCCGCGCCCGGAGGTGGCCGCCGCGCTCCTCGATGAAGCGCGCCGCACCGGCGCCCGCCTCGTCGTGGTCCAGGCCGCGGCGAACCCCGAGGGCCACCCGCGCGCTTGCGGCCCGACCGTGGCATTGCCGGAGCTGGAAGCCAGCTTGAAGGCGGGCGGCGCTGACCTCCTCGACCTCTCCACGGCCCTCGACCAGGAGCGGGACTTCACCACCCACCACCACCTCACGCCCGACGGGAGGGCCGCGGCGACGGTGCTTGTGGCCCGGGGGATCGGGGAGCTCGGGGCGCTGACCGGTGGCGGCGGGGAAGGCCGGCGGTGGGTGGCGCCGTGTCCGTCATCTGTCGCTCCGGCGAGGTAGCAGCTTCCTTCACGGTCGGTGTCGAAGCGGCACCACCATGGAGTCCACTTGACGTTCCTCCTCGCCCTCACCGCGTGCGTCCTCACCGTCGACACCGTCGACAAGACCATCGAGGCCGACGGCCCGCTGACCGGCGCCGATCTGCATGTCAGCTCTGGCACGGTCACCGTCGACGGGGACGCCGAAGCCACCGGCGCGATCGCCGAGATGAGCGCCCGCTTCTCGGGCAGCGAACCGAGCCTCTCCCACGACGTCGATGCCGACGGGGTGTTCTCGGTCGAGTCGATCTGCCAGCCCGAGCTGGCGATCTGCGAGATCACCGCCGACGTGACCCTCCCCGAGGCGATCTCGCTGAAGGTGCTCGTCGACTCCGGCGACCTGGACGTACGCGCGATGACCGGCGCGCTCGACCTCGAGACGGGCTCTGGCGACGTGGACCTCGACACCCCGTTGGGCGACACCCTCCTCGCCACCGGCTCGGGCAACATCACCGTCAAGCGCGCCACCGCCGCGACGCTGGAGGCGTCCACCGGCTCGGGCGAGATCACCGTCGGCTTCACGGTGGCGCCGACCAAGGTCAAGATCGGCACCGGCTCGGGCGACGTGGAGCTCAGCGTCCCCGCCGGCAGCTACGCCCTGAGCACCGACGTCGGCTCCGGCGAGGTGCACGTGGACGACGGGATCGTGATCGACGCGTCGTCCCCGAACGTCCTCGACCTCAGCACCGGATCGGGAGACATCCGCGTCCAGGCGGAGTGATCGCCCGGCGGCACTGAAATTGCTTGGCGGGATAGGAGAGATCCCGCCATGCGCTGCTCCGTCGTCGCCCTCGCCCTCCTCTCCGCCTGCGACTCCCAAGACACGGGGGATACCGCCGGCCCCGTCGGCGCGGAGTGGACCGAGGTCTACACCTCAGACACCACGGCCATGAGCGGTGTCTGGGGCGCGGGACCCGACGACATCTGGGCCGTCGGCGGCAACCAGGACGTCGCGGACGTCCGCCACTTCGACGGGAGCACCTGGTCCGAGAGCGCCGTCCCGGACGGCACCCACCTCCTGGTCTGGGCCTACGGCTTCGCCTCGGACGACGTGTTCGCGGTCGGGCGTGGCGGCAGCGTGCTGCACTGGGGCGGCAGCGCGTGGAGCACCCTCGACTCCGGCACCACTCGCGACCTCTGGGGCGTGTGGGGGACTTCGCCCACGGACCTGTGGATCGTTGGGGGAGAAGTCACAGGCACCTGGCCGCTCATCCTCCACTACGACGGCACGTCGTTCACCGAAGTGCCGGTGGAGACCGACCAGAACCAGCACGGCGGCGTCGCGCTGTTCAAGGTCTGGGGCATCGACGGGAAGGTCTGGGCGGTGGGCGACCTGGGGCTCATCGTGGAGTGGGACGGCACCCGCTGGGTGGAGGAGTTCGGCGGGCCGTTCGCGAACGACGACTTCGTGTCGTTGTGGGGGAATTCGGCCACGGACGTCGTCGCCGTCGGCGGGCGGGGCAACGGCCGCATCGCCCGGTACGACGGTACGACCTGGACCACCGAGATGCCCGACGCGATGACCGGGCTCAACGCGGTGTACGTCAGCGGGGACGACGCCTGGATCGGGGGGATCTACGGCTTCACCGGCACCTACGACCTCGCGAGCGGCGACGTGGTGAAGGACCCGCTCGTCACGACGGACGACGTCCACGCGATCTGGAGCGACGGCGCGGGCCACGCCTACGGCGTCGGCGGCGTCTTCGCCGAACCCTACCGAGGCTTCCTGATCCGCCGCGAGGTGCCCTGATGCGCCCGATCTTCCTCCTGCTCCTCGCGGCCTGTTCCACGGACACCGACACCGGGGGCGAGGGCCACGGCCCCATCGCCGAGGGAATCCTCGCGCCGCTCGGGGAGCCGATGCCTTCCGCCACGGCGGAACAATTGGCCACGTTCAAGCGCGGCAAGGAGGTCGCCAAGCGGCGCTTCGACAGCTCCACCGGGCTCGGGCCGGGCTTCAACGTGAGCTTCTGCGCGGCCTGCCACGAGAAGCCGGTCTTCGGCGGCTCCGCGGGCATGTACCGCAACTTCTTCATCGCCGGGCGCGTCCTGGAGGATGGCAGCTTCTTCTTCGGCTCCTCCGCAGGGAACGCCTCGGGGGTCGTGCGCATCAACTACGCGGGAGCCGCGTACGACGCGCGTCCTGCGGTGCCCGACAGCGACAACGTCTTCGCCCAGCGCAATCCCATCCCGTTCTTCGGCATGGGGCTCATCGCGGAGATCGACGATGAGGAGATCCTCCGCCGCGCTGATCCCGACGACGCCGACGGCGACGGCATCTCCGGCCGCCCCAACTACGACCGGGGCTACGTGGGGAAGTTCGGCATGAAGGCGCAGACCGTCTCCATCGAGGCGTTCATCCGCGGGCCGCTCAACAACCACGTCGGCATCACCAGCAACCCGCTCTCAGACGAGCAGCGCGCCCGCCTCCCGGTGGACTCGAGCACCGGCAGCGTCGGCCTGCTCGACCGGCTCCTCGGCCCCTCCGGCCCGACCGGCGGCGCGAGCGACCCGTTCCATGGCCTCTCCGCCTACGCCCAGGCGGCGGCGCCGGACGGCCCGCTCACCGACACCGACGCCATCCCCGACCCTGAGCTCAGCAGCGACGACCTCTTCGATCTCGTGAGCTTCGCGATGCTCCTCGGCGCTCCGCCGATCGAGACCCCCACGGGGGACGCCCTGGCGGGGCAGGCCCACTTCGACGAGCTCGGCTGCGCCGCCTGCCACGCGCCCCGCCTCCAGGGCCCGCGCGGTCCGGTGCCGATCTACAGCGATCTCCTGCTCCACGACATGGGCGACGACCTCGCGGACGGCATCGTCCAGGGCTTCGCCACCGCGCGCGAGTTCCGCACCCAGCCGCTCTGGGGTGTCGCGGCCGAGGGCCCGTACCTCCACGACGGGCGCGCCCAGTCGCTCGACGACGCGATCCGCCTCCACGGGGGCGAAGGCCAGGAATCCCGGGACCGCTACGCCGCCCTCGACGCCGCCGCACAAGCCGAGGTCGTGGCGTTCCTCCTCTCCCTCGGCGGCGCCGACCAGGCCACGACGGGGCTCCTGCCCCCCGCGGCCCCCGTCCCCGCCGCCGGCGAGTTCGGCGGCCCGGCGACGGAGCTCTCCGGCGCCGACCTGGACGCCTACGTTGCCGGGCGCGAGCGCTTCGACCACGACTTCGGCGTGGACGACGGCGTGGGCAACCCCCGCTTCAACGGCGACTCCTGCCGTGCCTGCCACTTCGACCCGGTCATCGGCGGCTCCGGCCCCCGCGACCTCGCGGTGATGCGCCACGGCATCGTGGACGCGGACGGTAGCTTCATCGTCCCGACCATCGGCACCGTGCTCCACCGGGAGACCGCGCTCCTCGGCACGGGCATCGAGGCCCAGGCCCAGGTGAACGTCTACGAGCCGCGCAACACCCCGGCGCTGTTCGGCCTCGGCCTCGTGGACGCGATCCCCGACGCCGTGATCGAGGCGCTGGCGGACCCGGACGACACCCGCACGCCGGACGGGATCTCCGGCCGCGTCAGCCGCGTCGACGGCGGCCGCCTCGGCCGCTTCGGCTGGAAAGCGCAGGTCCCCACCCTCGCGGAGTTCGTCCGCGACGCCGTGGCGACCGAGCTGGGGATGACGCTCCCCCGCGAGGACGGCCTCACGTTCGGGCGGATCTACGACAACGACGACGTCGCGGACCCCGAGCTCTCCCAGGCCGACGCCGACCTGCTGCTGACCTTCCTCAGCGAGCTCGGGCCGCCGCCCCGACCCACGCCGGCGGACGCCGACGCCGTCGCGCGGGGCGAGGTCACCTTCAGCACCGTCGGCTGCGATCTCTGCCACGTGCCCGTGCTGGAGGGCGACCGGGGCGCCGTCGCGGCGTACTCCGACTTCCTCCTCCACGACATCCTCCCGGCGGGGAGCCGTGGCATCGAGGACGGCAGCGCCGAGATGGGCGAGTTCCGCACCGCGCCGCTCTGGGGGATCGCGGAGTCCAAGCCGTACTTCCACGACGGCGCCTCCGAGACCGTGGCGGACGCCATCGAGCGGCACGACGGGGAAGGGCTGGCGTCGCGCGAAGCGTACGACCTGCTCACGCCCGCCGAGCAGGCGGACCTCCTGGCCTTCGTGGAGTCCCGATGAGCCGCGCCCTCCTCCTCCTCGCGCTCGCCGCGTGCGCCACGGACACCACGAGCCCCGACACCGCCGCCGACACCGCCGACTCCGGCGACGGTTCGCTCACCGATCCGCTGTCCATGCCGGGGACGCCGACGCTCGATCCCTCCGACTTCCCCACCTCCGCCCAGTGCGCGAAGTGCCACCCCGATCAGGTGGCGCAGTGGTCGACGAGCAACCACGCCTACGCCATCGTGGATCCGCTGTTCCAGGTGCTGGTCAGCGTGCGCCAGGGTGACTTCGAGGGGAAGCAGGACCGCTTCTGCACCCAGTGCCACTCGGCGATCGGCGTGCGGGGAGGGGAGATCGCGCCGGGCTTCTCGTTCGATGCGCTCAGCCCCGTGGTCGACGAAGGGGTCACCTGCCTCGCCTGCCACGCCACGACCTCGGTCGAACGCGACTACAACAGCGGCCTCGTGCTCGACCCCGCCGCGCCCTACCACGGGCCGATCGCCGACCCGACCGGCAACAGCTTCCACGCGTCCGCGCCGTTGGACGACTTCTCGGGCGCGCGCTTCTGCGGCGCCTGCCACGACGTCATCGAGCCCTCGGGGCTCGACCTCGAACGCCCGTACTACGAGTGGGAGGAGTCGCCGGCGGCGCTGGAGGGGCAGACGTGCCAGGACTGCCACATGCCCGAGACCACGGGCAAGGCGGCGACCGACGGGCCGGAGCGCACCGTCCACGACCACCGCTTCGTCGGCATCGAGAACCCCTTCGGCGACGCCGACGTCGCCGCGCGGATCGACACGCTCCTCGCCCAGGCCGCCGCGGTCGACCTCGTCCTGCCGGACGGCGTGGCGCGCGGCGACGTGCTCCCGGTGACGGTGGACGTGACCAACCTCATCGCCGGGCACAACCTCCCGACGGGCTCCACGTTCATCCGGGAGCTGTGGATCGAGCTCGTGGTGACGGACGCCGAGGGCACGGTGCTCTACGAGAGCGGCACCCTCGGCGACGACGGGGATCTCCGCGGCTACTGGTCCGTGTCGGACCCCTACGGGGACCCCGACCTGGTGACGTTCGGCAGCGGGTTCATCGACGCCGACGGGGAGCCCACGCTCTTCCCGTGGCGGGCCACGGAGCACTGGAGCGCGGCGATCCCGCCGGGGTACCAGCGGGCATCCACGTACTTCGTGCCGACGAGCGCGGCGGCGGCGGGGCCGATTGACGTGGCGGTGCGGCTGCGCCTCCGTCCGGCGTCGCCGCATCTGTTGCGCACCGCGGGCCTGGACGATCACATCCCCGACCTGCCGATCTACGAGCTCGCGGGGGCGGAGGGCTCGGTCGAGGCGTGGTGATCCTCTTCGCGGGGCTCTTCGGCTGCGGGGGGGCGGCGCCCCCGGCTCCCACCCCGGCGTCGGTGGTGCCGCTCGGCGCGTGGCACGCCGCGGCCGGCGCCTGTGTCGTCCCGGTGCGCACGTTCGTGGACGCGACGCTCGCCCCCGCCGACGCCACGGCGATGGTCGCGGCGCTCGCGGCCTGGGCGGCGCCGATCGGGCTGCGCATGGAGCCTTCGCAGGAGGTGGGCGTCGGCGCCTACGGCGACCCGCTCGACGGCGCCGGGCTCGACCGCCTGCCGCTCGGCGGCGTCGGGCTCCAGCTCGTGCTCGTGCCCGACCTCGCCGCGCCGGACACCGTCGCTGCGCGGACGCTGGGCACGCTCCAGGCGCTGGCGCTCACCCCGCTCGCGGCGGACCTGCCGATTCCCCCAGGGCTTCCCCCGACGATCCTCGCCTCCCGGCGCACGCTGCACGGGCACCCCGACGCGGGCGAGGTGCTCGGCCACGAGCTCGCGCACCTCCTCGGCGAAGGCCACGCCACCGACGCGCGGTCGCTGATGGACCCCGGACGGGACGCCGAACCCCACCCGGTGAGCCTGGCGATGGCGGCGCGGCTGCGGCGGGCGGCGTGTCCCGACGCGACGGGCGTGCCGGCGGGCACCTCGCCCGGTTAGCCGCGGGCCAAGGAGCCCCGCCATGTTCGCCCTCTTCGCCTTCGTCGGTTGTTTCCTCGTCGTCGACGAGGACACCTTCCCCGATCAGTACGCCTCCCTCTCCTGCGAGCGCACCCGCGAGTGCAGCCGCGGCTACTTCGAGGCCGAGTGGGACGGGGTGATGGACGACTGCGTGGACGACGTCCTCGACAACTTCGACGACGTCCCCTCCGGCTGCGACTTCGACGACGACGAAGCCCGGGATTGCCTGGAGAAGGTGCAGGCGGCCACCTGCGGCGAGCTCTACGAGGACTACCCGAAGGACTGCGCCCAGGTGTACTCGTGCTCGCTCGGGGACTTCTTCTAGCCCCGCTCACTCGGCCGTGAGGCTCCCTTCCCACAAGGCCGCCCCGCCCAGGCCGTCCTCCGCGATGAGCCAGACGTCGGTCTCGCCGGCGTCGGCGGGCGCCACCCAGTCGAGCTTCGCGCGGAGGTTCAGGTTCGGCCGGTCGTCGGTCATCTCGAAGCCGCCGTCGGCGGCATAGCCCCACACCTTCGCCTCGGCGCCGATCTCGCCCGCGAGCTGGGCGATGAGCCGGTTGGTCTCGCCGGGCGCCACCGACTCCTCGTTGGGCTCCACGGTGAGGATCGGGTTCTGATGCCGATCCTCCGGGAGGTTCGTCGAGACGGACAGGGTGGTGAACGCGAGCGTGGTGCCCTCGATGGGGAGGTCGGCCAGCCAGTCGGTCGGGTCGGACCAGACGGCGGGGTCGATGGACTCCCCGGCTTCCACCTGGTCGAGGAGCGGGCATGCGCCGTCCACGCAGGCGAGCGCCCACACCGAGATGAACGGGACGGGCGCCGGGCTGGCGACAGCGGCGAGGGCGGCCGAGGCGGTGACCGGGGTCGGGAAATGCGTCGCCGTGGCGCCGGCTTCGGGCTCGACGACCGAGACGGTGCGGCCCTCGTCGTCTTCGAGACAGGTGTCGCCGAGGCGGGTGCAGGACCACACCAGGGCGCGGTAGCCGTCGGCGCCGGGGTCGACGACCAGCACGTCGACATCCGTGGTCTCCAGGGGGGCGATCTCCGGCGCGGCCGGGATCATCGAGAGCACGCGGAGCTCGTCGACCAGGGTCTCGTCGTTGGGGCCGGAGCAGGCGAAGAACAGGGGAAGGAGCATCACCACTTCGCCTCCAGGCCGAACGTGGGGAACGTCGGCAGGCCGGTCACCGGATCGGCCTCGGTGTAGTCGTAGTTCCACCGCATCACCTCCACGTTCTGCGCGTAGGTGGCGTTCTGCACGTCGAGGTAGGCGGCGATCTCGCCCCACTTCACCGTCCAGCGTTTGTCGATGCGGACGTCGAGGGAGAAGAAGTCGGGGAGCCGGTCGCTGGCGCTCTCGTCGTAGATCGGCAGGAAGGAGCGGGAGCTCATGTCGTAGAAGCGGTTGGTGACCGGCGTGTACGGGTCGCCGCTGCCGTACCGGACGCGCGCGCCGGCGCGCCAGCCCTTGCCGAGGTCGCGGCTGCCGAGCACGTTGAGCACGACCGGCTGGTCATATTCGAACAGCACCTCGGCGTCGCCGGGGCGCTTGACGCGCGCAGAATTCGACACCGTGAGGCTCAAGAGCGCGAGGGTCTTCGGCGCGTCGAGGCGCAGGAGCAGCTCGCCGCCGCACACCCGCCCGGTGCCGTCGTTGGCGTAGGGGTCGGTGTCCTTGGGTCCGAAATTGGGCGGCCCCGTGAAGAACTTGATGCGGTCTTCGCGGCCGACGACCAGATCGTCGAGGTGGTTGTAGAAGACGGTGGCTTCGACGTGGAGCATCGAGAAGAGCTCCTGGTCCACCCCGAGGCTTGACTGGAGGGCCCACGCGGGGCCGAGGTCGGGGTTGCCGTCGCCGTCGGGGAGGAGCTGCCGCACCGTCGGATACTGGCTGTAGCGGCCCACGCCGAAGCGCAGCGCGGTGGTCTCGGTGATGGCCCAGCGCCCGCTCAGTCGCGGGTCTACCGTGACGTTCGCGTAGTCGCTGTCGAGGATCATCGCGTCGGCGCGCACCCCCGGGATCACCCGGACCGGGCCGAGCTGGAGGGTCGCCTCGGCGTAGGCGGCGGGGGCGAAGCGGAGCGCGGAGCCGGCTTCCTTGGCCCCGAAGGACTTCACGTCGTAGAGGAACTCTTGCGGGCCGGCCTCGGCGTCGATGCCGAAGCGCCACCCCACCATCCGCCCGTTCTCCACCGGCCGGGACAGCTCTTCACGTAGAGTGAACGCCGTGTTTGACTCCCGGGCGGTGCCGGTGGTGTCGAACTTGAATTCCTGTGCGTCGTAGCCGGTGCCGAGGCGGAGCTCGTTGTGCCAACCGTCGTTGAGCTCCGTGAGGCCGCTCAGGCGTGCCCGCCAGAAGTTGGTGGAGAGGCCGATCTGCACGGCCCCGTCCTCGGTGCCCTCGCTGTCGCCGACGAGCGCGAACGTGTCGTCGCTCAGCGTGAGGAGCCCCTCGACCTTCGTGGCGCCGACCTTCGCCTGGGCGCGCGCCTGGATGTCGAAGTACCGCGGCGCCTGGATGTCCACCCCGGGGATGGAGCTGAAGATCGGCACCAGCACGGCGTCGGCGTAGGAGCGGCGCAACGACAGGGTCACGCCGGCGTCCTTCGCGATGGCGCTCTCGACGAAGAGCGTCGCCTGGTAGAGGTCGATCTGCGCCTGGCCGTGCTGGCCGGTGGGCGCGTCGGGCTTGGTGCGCAGCTCCACCATGCCGCCGAGGAAGCGGCCGTAGCGGGCGGAGGCGTTGCCGGGGACGAAGCTCACCTCTTCGAGGAGGTTGCCGTTGATCACGGTGGTGAGGCCGCCGAAGTGGAAGACCACCGGGATGCGGCTGCCGTCGAGGTACGCGGCGCTGTCTTCGGGAGAGGTGCCGCGGATGATCAGGTTGCCGGTGCCGAGCGGCGGCCGGGAGACGCCGGGGAGGTTCTGCACCACCTTCACCACGTCGCCGTTGGTGCCGGGGAGGTACGCGATCTCCGCGGCGCTGAGCTTCCGCTCGGACACCTCGGTGGAGATCGCGTCGGCCTCGACCAGGATCGTGGCGCCGCGCACCTTCACCGGGTCGGGCTCGGGGATCCGGGTGACGAGGGTCACCACGGCCACCTGCCCGGCGGTGACGGTGAACGGGGCCGTCGCCGTCTCCAGGGAGAGGGACTGCATCACCACGGTCCACTCGCCGCTGGCGAGGTCGGCGAAGCGGAAGGCGCCGTTGTCGTCGGTCGTGGCGTAGCGGGTCTCGCCCTCGCGCAGGGCGCGGACCTCCACGGCGGGCACGGGCGTTCCATCCGCCAGCTTCACCGTGCCTTCTGCCGATACGGTGGCGACCGTGGCGAGCGTGAACCGGTACCGGTAGAGGATCACGGCGGCCGCGGGCTCCCCGGCGTCATCGAGCGGCGGCGTGAACCGGGCGGCGCGCAAGGCGGCCATCGCGCCTGCGTCGAACGCCGCCCCGGCGGACTCCCGCACCGCCACCCGCGGCACCGTGCCATCGGCGGCCACGGTGACCTCGAGGAGGACCGCGGCTTCCTGTCCGGCGGCGAGCGCCTCGGCCGGGTACGGCGCGTTGGGCACCGAGAGCGGGGAGGGGAGGCGGGCCTTGGAGGCCGGAGGTTCGGCGGGGGTGGCCGGCTCGCCGGACGCGGGCGCCGTCGATGGCGCGGCGGCCGGGGGAGCAGCGGGCGCAGCGGGCGCGTCAGCGGGGGGCGAGGCCGGAGGCGCCGCCGGCGGGGCGTCGTCGGGGGCGGCGAGCGCGAGGCCGAGGAGGAGGGGGAGCATAGGTCATTGACTGTTACACACAGAATATGAAATGACGAGGGGCGACAAACACCGAATGCGGAAACGCCGGTCCACGCTACGATCGCGTCCGGACGCGCTACGTTTGGGCGATGGATGCAGACGTCGCGATGGTTGAGCGGGTCGAGGTGGCCACGGCGGGCGCGGCCGAGGCGGTTCCCCCAGGCTACACGCGCGTGGAGGGGGCGCCGTTTCCATTGCTCCGAGCTTCATTGTCTACGGGGCTGACGCTCTGGTTCGCACCGAAGTCCGGCGCGTCGAGCGTGTACGCATCCGTGATGATTCACGCCGGCGGCCGCTACGAGGATGCGCATACCAGCGGCGCATCCCACATGCTCGAGCACATGCTGTTCGTGGGCACGGAGCGGTGGGACAAGGAGGAGGTGCGCGCCGTGATCGACCGCGCCGGCGGCCAGGACAACGGGTTCACCGGGCAGGAGCAGGTCGGGTACTACGCCTGGCTGCCGGAGGGCCGCATCCCGGTGGCCTTGGACTGGCTGGACCAGGTGGTCTTCCACCCTACGCTCCCGGCGTCGGAGTTCGATCGCGAGCGGGAGGTGGTCTTCGAGGAGCGGGACGGGCACGACCCCCTGGTGATCCGCCTGTTTCGCGAGGCCGGCCTCCCCATGAGCCTGTGGGAGTCGCGCGAGCGGGCCCTGTTCCCGGGGTCAAGCCGCAGCCGGCGCCAGATTGGAGACGAACGGAGCCTCGACGGCCTCACGGTGGAGGCCCTCCGCACGTTCTACCAGGCGCATTACACTGCACAGAACGCCGACCTTGTCGTGGTCGGGGACGAGGAGCCGGCCGCGGTGCTCGCCCTCGCCGAGGCGACGTTTGCCGGCATCCCGGCTGGCCCTCGGCTGACGCCGCCCCACGACTTCGGCGACATCAAGCTCGGCGGGCGGAGGAACGTGTGGGAGCCGATGGTCAGCAATCGGTGTGAGGTCTCGTTCGGGGCGCGCGGGCCGGCGCTCGACGCCCCGGACGCGGCCGCCGCCGAAGTTTTGTCGACCTACCTGGATCGCGTGCTGGAGGCGGATCTCCGCGAGCAGCGAGGGATCACCTATGGGGTGCGCGCGCGGCTCTCCTCCCAGTCCGACTCGGGCGAGTTCACGGTGAGCGTGGAGACGGACTGCGCCCACAAAGACGAGGTGGCCGACGCGATCGAGGGGCTGGTGGTGGCCGTGGCCGCGGGGGAGCTCGACCGACCCCGGTTCGAGGAGGCCCGGAGCGCGCGCGCGGGGACCGAGGCGATCTACCTGGACGGGGCCACGTCCTGGGGCGACGCGGTCCAGAACGAGCTGGCCCACGCCGCCCCGTTCTCGACGCCGGTCACGGCGGCGGCCCTCGCCGAGGTGACTCCGGAGGCGATGGCGGAGGTCGCCCGCCGGTGGCTGCCCCCGAACCAGACGCTCATCTGGTTCTCGCGGGGGGTGCTCACGGTGGCGCAGGCGTGGGGGGTGGGGCTCGCGATCGGCGTTCCGCTCCTCGGTTGGCTGGGCCGGAAGCTGTGGCGTTGGCGGCAGGCGCGCCGCGCGCGGCGTGTCGCTGCCCCCTGATCCGGACGATCGCCCGCCCTCCCCCTTCTCGCCCCGGCCGCTCCTCGACCGCTGACGCCGGCCGGGAGGCAAGCCGGCCTCGCGCCGCCAGCCCCTGACCGTTCGCGCGCCGCCGCCCGCCGTCACCGGTCCGCCCGGCGCTCCACCTGCGGTGGGCCCCGGAGCACGGGGAACGCGGCTTTGTGGGCGGCTCCCGCCTCCCGTGCTCGTCCCCCTGTCCCAGCGCCGCCGAATCCGTCGATGATCCACGCCGTGCCACCTTCGCTCAGCGTCGTGCTCCCCGCGTGGAACGAAGCCGGGAGGCTCGACGCCGCGCTGCGCGGCGTGGCGGAGCTGCGCGCCCTCGTGCCCGACGTGGAGGGGCTGCTGGTCGATGACGGCAGCGTGGACGGCACCGCTGAGCTCGCCCGTGCGGGAGGGCTCCGGACGGTCGTCCATCCGGAGAACCGCGGAAAGGGCGCCGCGGTGCGCACCGGTATGCTCGCCGCGACGGGCCTCCGCCGCCTCTTCTGCGACGTGGACCCGTCCACGCCGCTGGTGGACGTCCTCCCGATGCTCGCCGCCCTCGACGCGGGCGCCGACGTCGCCGTGGGGCGGCGGGACCCGTCCGGCCGACGGAGCCCGCCGGTGGCACCCCGCCGGGCGGCGCTGAGCCACACGTTCCGCGGGCTCACGCGGCTCATCGGCGTGGGGGTTCACGACTCGCAGTGTGGGTTCAAGCTGTTCACGGGCGCCGCCGCCGAGGCGATCTTCTCCCGCACCCGCGTCGACCGCTACGCCTTCGACGTGGAGGTGCTCCTGGTTGCGCGGGAGCTGGGGCTGCGGGTCGTGGAGGTGCCCGTCCGCTGGGGGGACGCCGCCGGTTCTCGGTTGGTGATCGGCAAGGACGGCCCCCGCATGCTCGTGGATTCGGCGCGCGTCCTCATGCACCGCGCCGCCGGGCACTACCGGTGAAGGGGACCCTCCGCGCGGTCGTCCCGCGAGCGTTCCTCGGGGGCGCGCTGATGTCGGTGACCCTGTGGCAGCCGTTCCGACATCACCACCTCAACGATTCGGCGCTCGACTGGACGCCACTTCTCCAGTCTTTGTGGGCGCTTGGGGTGTTGACGTTGGTGCATTGCATGTGGTGGGCCTGGCGCCGCCGCGAACCGCTGGCGCTGCCGACGCCCCCGGGGTGGGTCGAGGTGATCTTCCTCACGATGTTCACGGCGCTGTCGTTCGCGACGATGTGGGGCTGGGCTGCCGTCGCCAACCCCGACCTCCATCTAAGTGGAAACGACTACGACACCTACGCGCTGAACACGATCGCCGTGAAGACCGGGGACTGGAAGTTGTTCATCCCGGACAAACACCTCTTCCACGCGCGGGTGGTCGCGGCGCTCTGGGACGGAGGCGCGGGGCTCTCCGGGATGCTGGTGCGCGTGAGCGTCGCGGCGACGGCGCTGCTCCCCTTGGGCGCGTGGGCGATGGCGCGCCGGGGCGCGGGGGTGTTCGCCGGGATCCTGGCGGCCACGCTCACCCTGGCGTTCCCCCTGATCTTTCGCTTCGCCACCCAGACCACCGCGTACCCCCTGTTCTACCTGCTGGCGGGGGTCGCGGCGGCGGCGGTGGTGTGGGCGATCCAGGCGCCGTCTGCCGGCTCGGCCGTGGTCGCCGGGCTCGTGGCCGGGTGCGGGGCGGCCACGCAGGAGAAGACGATGATCGTGCTGCTCCCGGTGGTGGGCGTCGCCGTGATCCTGGCGCTCCCGTCCTGGTGGCGCGCCGCGGCGGGTCAGCGCCGTCGGGGCCTCGGGCTCGCGTTCATGAGGATGTCCCTGGGGATCGGCGCCTTCGCCGCCGTGGTCTACGCCTCGGCGCCTCCCCGCGGCTACACGCCGATGGTCTCGCTGGTGACGAACCAGCGGCAGGAGGTGCACGTGAGCCTCCCGTACGACTGGCCCGCGGTGAAGCACCCCGATCTCGGCGACCCCGCGGGCGTGCGGTCCTGGCTCCCCAAGCCGCTCTGGGACGGCGAGATCGAGTCGTGGATCGCCAGCCTTCGTACGCCACCCGACAGCAACTCCCTGAGCCTCACCCGCACCGGCGATGGGCGCCCGGTGGTCTGGCGGGAGATCGCCGGAACGACGATCCCGCCGCTGGAGGTGCGCGTCCGGGCCAACCTCCTCACGCTGCCGTCGGTCACCGGACCGCTGCCGTGGCCGGGGCTGTGGCTCGTCGTGACCGGGACGTTGGCGCTGCTGCTCTTCGGGCGGGGGCGCGCCCGGGTCGCTGCGGCGTTGGCCCTCGGGTTCGCCTCCGCCATCGCTCCCCTGACCCTCCGCTTCGGCGACCACTACGTGCTCCACGTGCTGCCCTTCGCGGCTGCGTTGGCCGTCGCCGGGTACGACCGCCTCGTGCAGTGGCTCCTCCCTGGCCCGGCGACGCTCGCGGGGCGCGGGGTGCTCCTCTACCTCTTTGGCGCCTACGCCCTGGGCTGTTGGACGGACGATCCCGAAGCGTGGCGGGCGCCGACCCTCACCTTCCCGCCGCCCTCCGCGCACGCCAAGGAAGACCCGGGGGGCTACGCCGGCAACCTCGCGGCGCTCTCGGCCTGGTTGGATACGCAGGACCCCACGCGACCGCTCGCCGACTGCCTCCCCGGCGGCCTGCTCATGGTCCGCCCCGAAGACCCGCGCTTTACCCATGGAGAAGCGCAGAAGGCCTGCCCGGAGGCGCTTCGTGAGGCGACGCCGTCCCGCTGGCTCCTCGTCTCCTCCCACGGGGAATACCGGAAGGCCAACCAGCCGGATCCGGGGGTGCTCCTCCGCTCGGGTCGGTGGAAGCTTCGGTGGGGCTACGACGTGGCGCGAGGAACCGTGGAAGACGGACGGTTCTTGCTGCCGCCCTCGGCGGTGATCGTGCTGGAAGCGGTCGAGGGGGGCGCGGCGGACCCCGCCCCGGACGCGTCGTTCGCAGCGCCCCCGGCGCCCGCGGCGGACCCCGCCCCGGACGCGTCGTTCGCAGCGCCTCCGGCGCCCGCGGCGCCCTGACGTCGCAGCGCGCTCCAGCGGCGCCGCGGCAGGGACCGAACCTTTCAGGGCGCTCGGCCCGAAGGGCCGCAGGGAGGGCCCGGCGACCGCCGCAGGCGGGCGACCGCCGCATCTTCACCTCACACCGTGTTCCACTTCCCGATCCCGACGCTCGGAATCGCCTTGGTGACGGTGCTCTTCACGATCTCGCTGAGCACGGTGACGCCGCCGAGCATCTCCATCAGCTCCTCGCGCCCCTCGGACTTGCTCAGCTTCCGACGGATGAGGTCGGGGCGGAGGTAGAAGTTGAGGTACGCCTTGGTGCGGTACTGGCGGAGGCGCTCGGCGGTGAACGTCTCGGTTTCGAGCTGGGGGATCGGCCCGCCGCCGTTGATGGTGTAGCGGCGCCAGAAGTCGCCGTCCACGTAGCCGCGCTCCTGCGCGATCCGGTAGAGATCGGTCGCCGGCAGCGCGGTGGCCACCGAGTAGCTCGCCCAGTCCAGCCCAAGGCTGGCGGAGAACTTGATCATCTCCTCGACGTCCTGCGGCGTGCTGTCGTAGTAGCCGACCATGAAGTAGCCGCGGGTCTCGATGCCCACCTCGCGGGCGATGCGGAACGCCCGCTCGGTCTGCTCGCGGGTGATCTGCTTGTTCATGATCTTGAGCACGCGGTCGGTGCCCGCCTCCACGCCCATGTGGATGCTGCGGAGACCGGCGCGCTTGAGCAGCTCGAGCACCTCACGATCCACGGTGTCGACCCGGGCGCGGATGTTGAACTTCACCTTCAGGTCGCGGCGGAGGACCTCCTCCGAGAACTTCCGCATCCGCTTCTTGCCGATGGTGAAGGTCTCGTCGAACATGACGATCTCGCGAACGCCATGGTTCTTCACCAGCCACTCCATCTCGTCGACGACCAGCACGGGGTCGCGGAAGCGGAGCTTGTCGCTGTACACCTGGCTGCAGTAGCCGCAATGCCAGGGGCAGCCGCGGGTCGTCACCATGGTGGCGAAGGGCTTGAGCAGGGTGAGGCAGTGGTAGCGGTTGACGTCCACCAGGTCCCAGGCCGGCATCGGGTACTTGTCGATGTCCTTGGGCACGGAGCGGGTGGGGTTCATGACGATCTCCCCCCCCTTGCGTACGCAGGTCCCGGGGATGTCCTCGAGGCTGGAGCCGGACTCCACGGCCTCGCAGATGTCGAGGAACGTCTCTTCGCCATCGCCCACCACGGCGATGTCGAAACATTCCCAGGTGAGCGACTCTTTCGGGTAGATGCTCAGGTGGGGGCCGCCCACGACGACGATGGCCTTCGGGCACGCGGCCTTCACCATCTGCGCCACCTCGATCACCGCGGGCCAACCCAGGGTCTTGGCGGTGAGCGCCACGATCTGTGGGTCGTACTCCTGCACCCGGGGCGTTGCGTCCTTCGGGTAGAGGTTCTCGGCGTGCAGGTCGATGAGCTGGATGGGGAACCCAGCCTGCCGGATCCACGCCGCGAGCTGCAAGAGCGGCAGCGACGGGAAGATACCCAGCTTCTCCGCAGCCTTCTGCGACAACGGCTGCTGATCAGCCGCCTCGTGGTACTTCATGAAGAGGATCTTGGTCTTCTTCGTGCTCACGGGAACCTCGGGTCCCTCCGACCTTAGCACCCTCGGGCGGGGCCGTCGGGCGAAGGCGGCGGCGGGGGGCGACTATCCGTCGCGCCTGTCGTCGCTGCTACATCGCCCAGGGGGTGCTATGCTGCGTGACGTTCTCGCAACGGCCGCGCTCACTCGAGGAATCTCCCGCATGCTGCTCGCTCTCGCCCTCCTGGCCTGCTCCACCGACGCCACCGACACCTCCGGTGGCGGCGACACGTCCGATGGTCCCACGATCACCGCCCCGGACCTCGTGATCAACGAAGTGCTGGCCAGCAACGACACCATCAACTCCGACTCCGCCGGCGAGTTCGATGACTGGGTCGAGCTCTACAACAACACCGACGCGATCGTTCAGTTCGATGGGTTCTACCTCTCCGACGACGAGACCGAGCCCACCAAGTACGCCCTGCCCACCGGCACCGGCATCGGCGCCCACGACTTCGTGGCCGTGTGGTGCGACGGCACGCCCGAGCAGAGCACGGCCACCGAGTACCACACCTCGTTCAAGCTCAACAAGAAGGGCGACACGCTCTACCTGAGCTACGCGAAGGACAACCAGGTGGTCACGGCGGACTCGGTCTACTGGGAGACCGGCCAGACGGCGGACATCTCCGCCGCCCGCGTGCCCGACGGCTCGGAGACCTGGAAGAACCAGGCCCCCACCTTCGAGGCCAGCAACGGCGGCTGAACCGCCACGCCCCGGGGCGGCGGTAGCGGCGGCTACGGGATAGCGGGGCGCACCTACCAGGTGTGCTCATGCGTCTTCCGCGCTTCCTCGTCGCCGCTGCCGTCTTCGTCCCCGTGCTCGCGCTCGCCGCTCCGAAGGCCAAGGAGCCGGACCCGCTTCCGGTCATCGTCCTCACCAAGATCTCCGAGTTCGACGCGGTCTTCGGCGAAGCCAAGGGCATCCAGGACGACCTGAAGTCGGAGACCACGAACCTCAAGACCGCGCGCAAGAGCACGACGGACGCCCTCGGGGTGGCCGAGGACGCCCCGCTGGACACCGCGTTCGCCGAGCTCCAGAAGAAGGCCGAGCACAAGATCAAGGTGATCAACGAGGGCGGGGTGCCGAAGCTCAACCCCGACAAGATGCTCCCCGAGAACGTGCAGACGGGCATCACGGCGGTCAACGGCCTCATCGACGCCGCGAACCACACCATCTCCACGGCCGGCTCGCTCAAGACCAACGCCGTCCGGCTCGCGGGCGCGTGCGCCGCGTTCCCCGGCCAGGTGCCGGGCCTGGTGAAGAACCCGATGGAGGTCCTCTCCAAGGGCAAGGTCGTGGGCGACGACGTCAAGGCCACCAGCGCCCTCCCGGATCGGCTCCAGCTCCTCATCGACGAAGCGTCGAAGATCGTCAGCGATGTGAGCACCGCCTTCGGTTCCTGAACTTCGGTTCAGGGTGTGGCGTAAACGTTGATGCAGAGGGTATTTTTAGGGATGCGGGGTCCGGCCGCGCGACAGCGTGTGGGTCGCTCCCGCTCCCCTGAGGGCGTGGCTGGTCGGGGCACCTGCCTCGGCCACCGCGCCCGGGTGCGATGCGGTCTACGCAGGTGCGTAAAATAATACGCACCTGCCGTTGACTTGGCCCGTCCCTGCGGCTATCCCCGGGGGCGGAGGCGCTCGTGCTGCTCGTCGTCATCGGGGTCGCTGCGGCCGCGGAGCCCACCGCCTATATGGACGACGCGGGCACCGCGCACGTGAGCGCTGTCGTCTCCCAGACCGAGGCCGAGGTGCGCGCTGCGCTCGCCGATCCCCAGTTGGCGGCCGCGCTCCCCCCTGAAGTGCTCGACGTGAAGATGCTCAAGATGCTCGGCCAGGGCGCCTGCATCACCCTCGGCGTCACCGTGAAGGGGGCGTGGGACCCGCTGAGCTACACCACCCAGCGGTGCCCCACCGCCCACGGGTTCACCTACCAGCTCGTCAAGAGCGACTCGATCACCGCCTACGAGGCCGAGTGGTCGCTGGCGCCGCACGCGGGCGGCGGCACGGATGTTTCGTACCGTGTACGCACCGAGGTCGATCTCCCGGTGCCGCGCGCGATGGTGCGCAAGGGTGTGCTCCAAAGCGCGCGGGACACCGTGGTCGCCCTCGTCCGGAAGGTCACGCACCCCGCGCGCTGAGCCGCCGCGTCCACTCCGTCGGTTTCGCCACGCGTTCGCCTCAAGCGCTCGCGGAGATGATCCGAAACAGGGCGCACCGCCGGTGCCGGCATGCGTCATCGTATCGTTGATCTGTCCCCCGGGGACGCCTCCCTGCCTCCTGAGCGGGGCGTTGATCTGATCCTCCTCTTCGCGGACCGCCGCTCCGGTCCGCAGGTGGCCGAGGCGCGGCTGCGGGAGCGGTTCCCTGGCGCGGTGATCGTCGGCGCGTCGACCGCGGGCGAGATCAGCGGCGCGCGCGTCGGCGAGGGCGGGATCGTGGTGGCGGCGCTCTCGCTGGAGCGCGGCAAGGTGCGCCGCGCCGAGGTCGCGCTCGACCTCGGGGACGAAGTCGCGGGGTTCACGCTCGCCCGCGAGCTCGCCGCGCCGGGGCTGCGGGGGGTCCTGGTGCTCTGCGACGGGGAGAAGGTCAACGGCAGCGCCCTGGTCCGCGGGCTCGAACGGGGCCTCGGCCCGGGGGTCGTCATGGGCGGCGGCCTCGCCGGAGATGGAGACCGCTTCGGCGAGACCTGGACGCTCGACGCCGACGGCGTCCCCCGCCGCGGCCGGGTGACGGCGGTCGGGTTCTACGGAGAGCGGATGGACGTGAGGGTCGGGACCCAGGGCGGCTGGAACGAATTCGGCCCCGAGCGGCGCATCACCCGCGCCGAGCGAAACACGCTGTACGAGCTGGACGGTCGCCCCGCGCTGGAGCTCTACAAACGTTACCTTGGGGAACGGGCCGCGGGATTGCCGGCGGCCGCGATGCACTTCCCCCTGCAGGTCCGCGCCGACGAAGGCTCCCTCCCGGTCGTCCGGACCATCCTGCAGCTCGACGAGGCGACGCAGAGCCTCACCTTCGCCGGAGAGGTCCCCGAGGGGGGTCTGGCGAAGCTCATGCGGGCGAATCCGGAGCGGCTCATTGACGGGGCGGCTGGGGCGGCCCCCTCCTTGAGCGCCGATCAACCGGCGTTCGCGACCCTGATCAGCTGCGTCGGGCGGCGGCTCGCCCTGGGCGCTCGCACCGAGGAGGAGGTGGAGGCCGTGCTCGCCAACCTGCCCTCGGGCAGCACCCAGGTGGGCTTCTACAGCTACGGAGAGATCGGCCCGAGCGGGATAGCTTGCGGTGATCGGAGTGCCCTGCACAACCAGAGCATGACGGTTTTCACTCTCCAGGAGCGGTAGACCGTGCTGAGCCACCCGACCCTGCTGCGGCAGCTCCGGAGGCTGGGCATCGCCGAGGGGGCGCCCCCGGAGGCCGCGGCGTGGGCCGCGTTCCTCCAGGCGGTCGAGGGCGTCTACCGCCATGCCGACGAAGACCGGTACACGATGGAGCGGAGCCTGGAGCTCTCCAGCGCCGAGATGCGCGATCTCTACGAGCGCCTGTCCGCCCAGGAGACCGAGCGCCGGGTCACCGCCGAGGGTCGGCTCGACGCGCTGGTGCGGGCCGTTCCCGGCGCCGTTTTTCGCTTCGAGCTCGCCGACGCGCGGATCTCCTTCGTCAGCGAGGGCATCCTCGCCCTGGCGGGCCGGCCGGCGAGCGAGTTCGTCAACGCCGATCGCACCACGATCGCCGGGTGGTTCCACCCGGAGGACGTCGTGCGGATCACCGAGCGGGTGGTGCGGGTGAACACGGGCGCCGCGAGCCTCCAGGCCGAAGCGCGGCTCCTCGCGCCCGACGGCACGATGCGGTGGGTGGAGCTCCGCGCCGCCACCCGCTTCGATCGGGAGGGGCTACCCGTGGCGCTGGAAGGGCTGGTGCTCGACCACCAGCAGGCCCACGCCGCCGCCGAGGCGCTGCGCGCGGCGCGGGAGCTGGCCGAGGCCAACACCCGGGCGAAGAGCGAGTTCTTGGCGAACGTGAGCCACGAGCTGCGTACGCCGCTCAACGCGGTGGTCGGCCTGTCGGGGCTCCTCCTGGAGCGCCCGCTCCCCCCCGAGTCCAAGGAGCTCGCCGCGCTCTTGCACCAGAGCGGCGAAGGACTCCTCGCCCTCATCGGCGACGTGCTCGACTTCTCCAAGATCGAAGCGCGTCGTGTGGAGTTGGAGCTCGCCGAGTTCGACCTCGAAGAGCTCTTCGACGAGTGTGTCGCCGCCTTCGCGCACGACGCGGCCCGGCGCGGGCTCGCGTTCGGGCTCACCACCGCCGCCGAGCTCCCCGTGCGGGTGCGCGGCGACCGCACCCGGCTACGGCAGGTGCTCGACAACCTGGTGGGCAACGCCCTGAAGTTCACCGAGCATGGCCGGGTCACGATCGATGCTCGCCCGGTGCCGTTCGACGCGGGCTTCCGGCTCCGCTGCGCAGTGATCGACACGGGCATCGGCGTGGCGGAGGCGGCTCGCGACCGGCTGTTCGTGCCGTTCACCCAGGCGGATACGACGTCCACCCGGCGCTTCGGGGGGACCGGGCTGGGGCTCGCCATCGCCCGGCAGCTCACGGATCTCATGGGCGGCACGGTCGGGATGCGCAGCGAAGAAGGGGTCGGCAGCGAATTCTGGTTCGAGGTGCCGCTGGGCGTCGTCCGCTCGTGCGCCCCCCCGCCGTTTTCGGGGCTGCGCCTGCTGCTCATCGAGCCCGACGAGGCGCGGGGAGACCTCCTCGCTTCGCGATTGGAGGCCTGGGGCGCCCACGTGCTCCGCGTTCGGGAGGCGGCGTCGGCGCTGGGCGTGCTCCGCGACCCGCGCATCGGCGCGCCGCTCGACGTGGTGGTGGTTGGGCTGGGGGGCGGCAGCCAGCCGGCGTTGGCGGCGCTCATCGGCCCGCGCGGCGCGCGCCGGGGGGTCGTGCTCAGCTCCGTGGGCTCGCCCGCGGGCAGCATCCCCGAGGGCTACGTCACGCTGGGCATGCCGGCGAAGGGGCCCGCGCTCCGCGCCGCGATCATCGGCAAGCCGGGGGCGGCCACCGCCCCGCGTCGAGTGGACCTCAGCCCGAGTCGCCTCCGGGTGCTCGTGGCCGAGGACAACCCGGTGAACCAGCGGGTAATCCGCCTGCAATTGGGTCAGTTCGGCGTGGAGCCCTCCGTCGCCGGGGATGGGGAGGCGGCGGTGCGGGCCTACGCCGCCGGCACCTTCGACCTTGTCTTGATGGACTGCCAGATGCCGGTCATGGACGGTCCCGAGGCCTCCCGACGCATCCGCGAGCTGGAGCGGGAGAGCGGGAGGCGGGTGCGGATCGTGGCGCTCACCGCCCACGCGCAGGAAGAGGAGCGCCAGCGTTGCGTCGAGGCCGGGATGGATGACTTCGTCACCAAGCCGATGCGGCTGGAGCAGCTCGGCGTGCTGCTGGCGGCGTTGGCTCAGCCGGGCTCGGAGTAGTCGGTCCAGAACCGCTGCGGCGGGTCGATCGGCGCGCCGTCCGGCCGCACCTGCACCACCTGCTCCTCTTCGAGGAGGTAGCCGCTGAGCGCGTGGCCGTAGCAGCAGCCGGTGTCGAGGCCGACGGTGTGGGGGCGCACCTGCAGACCGCGCATCGCGTCGTGTCCGTAGAACACTCGCTCCCGGCGACGGTAGAGCTGCCACCAGAATGAATGGCTCAGCGAGGTGTCGTCCGGCCACCGCCGGAGCAGGTAGCCCATCACCGGATCGGTCCCGAAGATGCCGGCGGTGGGGTGCAAGCCGCCGTGGACCGCGATCCAGGGCCGCCCCTCGTGCTCGCCGCTGATGGTGGAGGGGCGGGCTTCGAGCCACACCCGCGCCGCCTCGGGCAGCCGGGCCGCGGTGGCGGCGGCCTTGCTCTCCATCGCGAGCCCCCACATCCGCAACATCCGCGCGTCGTGGTTGCCCATCACACACTCAGGTCGCCATTCGGCCACGCGCGCCCACACCCCCTCGGGATCGGGGCCCTTGGTGAACAGGTCGCCGAGGAGGATGAGCCGATCGGGCTTCGCGCGGGTGACCAGCGCATCGAGCGCGCGGGCGCAGCCGTGGACATCGCCGACGAAGAGGGTGCGCGCCATCAGAAGAGCCCGCTGGTGCGCTTCACGGTGAGCGTGGCCCGACCCTTGGCGAAGCGGGCTTCCACCTGATCGCCCGCCTTGAGCGCGGCGGCGTCGGTCACGGCGAGCCCGTCGCGTTGCACCAGGGCGTAGCCGCGGTCGAGCACGCGGAGGGGGGAGAGGGCGTCGAGGTGGCGGGCGGCGGCGGTGGAGCGGTCCCGTTTGCGGGCGAGGATCCGGGCGATGGCGAGGCGGATGCGCTCGTCGAGCTCGTCGGCGCGGAGGCGGGCGCGCTCGATCCGCTGCCGGGGGTGCTGGACGCGGACGCGGGTGAGGCGCTCCCGCAGCATCCGAACCCGGCGTTGCATCGCGGCGGTGAGCCGGGCGTCCCGGTCGGCCACCCAGCGTTGCAGCTCGGCACGGACGGGCACGACCTTCTCCGCGGCGTGCGACGGCGTCGCCGCGCGAAGGTCCGCCGCGAAGTCGGCGAGCGTGGTGTCGACCTCGTGGCCGACGCAGGAGACGATGGGGATGCGGCTGCGCGCGACGGCGCGGACCACGACCTCTTCGTTGAAGCAGAAGAGGTCTTCGGCGGAGCCGCCGCCGCGGCCGACGAGCAGCACGTCGGCCTTGCCGTGTTCGTTGAGCAGGTCCACCGCGGCGGCGATCTCCTCCGCCGCGCCTTCGCCCTGGACGCGGCACGGGGCGAGGTACACGGGCATGCCCGGCCATCGCTGCCCCATGACCCGGAGGATGTCCTGGAGGGCGGCGCCGGTGGGGCTGGTCGCGATGCCCACGGCGCGGGGGTAGGCGGGGAGGGGACGCTTCGTCGCGGGGTCGAAGAGCCCCTCGGCGGCCAGCTTCTGGCGGAGCTCCTCCAACCGTCGTGCGAGCTCGCCGGCGCCGGTGAGCTCCATCCGCCGCACGATGAGCGAGAAGCTGCCGCGGGGGGCGTACACGTCGACCCCGCCGCGGACGAGCACCTTCTCCCCGTCGCGCGGGGGTTTTCGAACGCTGGTGTTCTCCCGGGCGAACATGGCGCAGGCGATCACCGCGTCGGTCTCCGGGTCCTTCAGGGAGAAGTACCAGTGGCCGCGGGCGGCGACCTTGAACCCGCTCACCTCGCCCTCCACCCAGATGTCTCCGTACGCTTCGCCAAGGAGATCGCCGATCTCCGCGACGAGCTCGCCGACCTGGTACTTCGCCGGCGTGCTCATGCGCCCGCCAGGACGACGACGGAGTAGCCGATGGCCACCCCGGCGCCGGGGTTGTGGTAGGCGTGGCGGAGGTCGCCACGGAAGGCGATCACGTCGCCCGGGGCGGCGAGGAGCACCTCGCCGGCGACGGTCACTTCCAGGGTGCCCGCTTCGCAGGTGAGGTATTCGCGGGTACCCGGGGTGTGGGGTACGCCGGTGAAGCGCCCGCCGGGCGGCAGCTCCATCCGCTCGATGTCGGTGCCGGGCACCGGATCGGGGAGGAGTTTGCGGACCGAGGCGTTGCCGGGGCGGCGCACCGGCAGGCTGTCCCGGGGATGGAGCCGCGCTTCGGTGCGCGGCGAGGCGAGGAGCTCTTCGAGGGACACGCCGAGCGCCGCTGCCGCCGCCGCGAGCACCGTGAGCGTCGGGTTGGCGCCCCCGGACTCGAGGTTGCTCCAGGTGGCGCGGGGAATCCCCGCCGCGTGGGCGATCTGCGCCTGGCTCACGCCACGCGCCGTCCGCAACAGGCGCAGGTTGCGGCCGAGGTTCCGGGCAGGGTCGTCCATCGGCGCCGGGCTAACCCGGTTTGAACGGGATCACCGCTCGCCCGGCGAGGACGCGGCGCCCGGGGGACGGGCTTCACGGCGTCGCGAGTTCGGCACTTGTAGCCTCAGTAACAGTGGGCGTCAGCCCTGGGTCCTGCCGCCACCACCGACGGGCGATCGCTGCGCTCCGCCCGCCGCTGGCGACGTCACCCGCCCCGTCATCGCACCCCGAACCGTCGGCGAACAAGGGCAAGGTTTGCCCGCGACGTCGGGAAGCCCGCCTTGGCTTGCTGCACGGACTCGCTTGGCGTCGCCGCTCCCTGCGATCGACCGTGGTCACGGTCAAACCGAACGACCCGTCAGCAGCTCCAGTGTGCCGCCGACGTCGAGCCCCCGCGTGCCGGGCGGCGCGGCGTCCACCGTGGCGCTCAGGGGACGGGTGGGCAGGCCGAGCCTCCGGCGCACCTGTCCCACGAGATCGGCCACGACGAGCGGGCCGGAGCCGCAGCGATGCAGCAGCCTCCCGACGTCGGCTTCGTCGTCGTAGTCGGTGCCCGCGACGACGAGGTGGGCGTCGGCGGCGAGGGTGGTGAGGCGGACGGCGTCGGGCTCGGGGAGGAAGCGGTGGAGCGCCTGGCCGAGGTGCACGAAGCGTCGACCGGCGTGCTCGGCCACGATGACCAACGGCGGGTCCTTCGGGCGCCGAAGGGTGTGACGGAGGCGGGTGAGCGCCAACGCGGGCGAGCCCAGGCCGCTGAGGGTCTTGCGAACCGCCTCGGTGGGGGTGGCCCAGGGGATCGGGCGGTACGCGTGGGCGGTGATCAAGAACGGGCCGAGCGGGGTGGGGATGCCCGGCGTGAGCGGTACGCCGTGGCGATCCAGCCAGTCGAGCAGCGTCGCGTGCGCGGCGACCGGGCCGGGCGCGCCGGCCTTGACCCCGGCCACCCGCTCGTTCTCGGACCAGGTGACCACCAACGGGCCCGGGGTGGCGCGGGGCGGGTCGAACGAGAGCGCCGCCCCGTCCGGCCAGGTGACGCGGAGGCCGCTCGCGCTGAGGTGCTCGACGATCCACCGGGGGCCGACGAGCGGCGGGGGGGGCGGCGGACGGGAGAAGGCCATGAAGGCGGGTATCGTGGCGGCGCCCCGCGGGATGGACGGCGGGCATACGCGCTGGGCGGTTGACGGCGCGAGTCGGGCGCGGCGACGTCCCGGCGTGTCCGACGAGATACCGGTTCGGAATGTGGCTTCTGTCCGCCGTCGCGCTCGCTGGACCGCCCGCCACCGCGGTCCGCGCATACGGCGACGTGGTGGTGACCTGGGATGACGACCGCGGTCTGGCCGCGTTCGCCGCGGCGGACGGGGCGCCGCGTTGGACGCGCACCCTCGTGGATCGCCCCTACGGGTGGCAGCCGCTCGGGGCGCTCGCCGGCGACATCGTCCCCGACAGCACCCCCGCGACGCGCATCGCGCTGGACGGGTCCGCCGCCGCCCCTTTGGACTTCGGCCCCCGGTCGCGGTGCGCGGTGCTTCAGGCGGAGGGCGCCGCAGCCCTCTCCTGCATCGACCACTTTTCGGCCCTCGACCCCCAAACCGGCGCCCTCTTCGGGCCGAGCTACCCCCTCGCCCCGACCTGCCACGCGTCGGGCGGGGACGTCGAGCGTCTCTGCACATACGATGGTCCGGCGCCCGTCCCGGTGGCGCGGCGTGGGGGCGTGACGGTCCTCTTCGGTGAAGAACCTCACATCGAGCCGCCCGGTCGGATGCTGGTCGGGATCGCGGCGGACGGCCGGGAAGCGTGGCGGGTGTCGCTCGCGGGGGGCGTGGAAGCGGGGGCTCACGGGGAACTTTGTTGGGCGGCCGCGCCCGACGGCGTGGTGGCGGTGGATTGTGCTTCGGGGGCGGCGCGGTGGCGGGCGAGCCTGGACGGGTTCAGGCAGTTCTCCTCGACGGACGCGGGGATCGTGGCCGTCGGCGAGGCGGCGGCGCTGTGCCTGGACTGGGACGACGGCCATGTCCTCTGGACCGTGCCCGCGGCGCCGGGGGAGCGGGTCGTCGTCGCCTCGTTCCGATCCGTCCAGGACCCGCTCAGCGGCGAGCCGGGGCTGCCCCTGGTGGCGGCGGGTCCCTCGGTGGTCCGGCTCGTGGACGTCGCCTCCGGTGCGCCGGTCGCCCGGCTCACGCTCGCGGAGGCCGACGTGCTCTTCGGCACCCCCTGGGGTTTTGTGCGGCGCTCCACCGCGGGGGCGACGCGGCTGCTCGGTCCGACCTTCGCGGAGCTCGCCAGGCTTGACCTCGACGACTCCGCCTACGTGCACCTCGCGGCCGACGACACCTGGCTCGTGATCACGCTCTACAAGCGGACCTGGCTCGTGGACCGGCGCACCGGGAAGGTGCGGAAGCGCCTGGACGGGCAGTACCACCCGGTGTGGTTCGGCGGAGGGCGGGTCGTGCTGCACCGGCCGCCGCTCGGGGACGGCGGCGAGGTGGTGTTCCTGCCCTGATTCGTGGCCTCATTCCGCGCGCAGGTACCAGCGGTTCAGCGGCAGCACGAACGCCCGGGCTTCTTTGCGCCAGATCGGCGGCGCGGCCTCCCGTAGCCGCACCACGCCGAACAGCCGCACCATCCCCCGCGCGACGGTGGGTTGCCCGCTGGCCGTCGCCTCGACCGCGGCGGCGACCTCCCCCGGCGCCGCCCGGACGACCGGCTCCAAGAGCGGGGACAGGCCGGGGTTCGCGGCGCGGAACGCGTCGAGCTGGGCGGTGAACTCGGGCGGGAGCGGCTCGGGCTGCGCCGCGCGGAGGACGAGCAGCCGACAGGCGTCGCCGAGGGAGCCGGGGGTCGGGGTGCCGGGAATCGACAGCGCCTCGGCGGGCCCCGCGTAGCCGTCGGAGCAGGGCACTCGCCACGCGGCGTCGGGCTCGGCGAGGAGCGCGGCGTCGGGCGTGAGCGCGGAGGCGAGCGCCACCTGCCAGAGCCCTACCGCCGCCGGGTCGAAGCCCTCGGGCACCGGCCCCGGCGGGCCTCCGGCGAGCTCCGCGTCGACCGCCGCGCGCACCAGGGTCCCGAGCGCCGCACCGTCCGCAGCCGCGGCCTGCTCGGCCGCGGGAGCGCCGCGGAGCCGGAGGAGGAGGAGGCGGTCGTTTTTCGCGGCGTTGTCCAGCGCGGGAGGCCAGTCGCCCGCGAGCAGGGCCTCCGCCGCGGCCCACTCCCCGCGCCCCTCGAGCTCGTAGGTGGCGGCCGCCACATCCGCGACCACAAACTCGCCCCCGTCGCCCACCGGCGCCAGACTGACTGTCACGCCCTGCGGGTCGAGCAAGCGCACGGTCGCGGCCGCGATCAGGTCCGGCGTCCCAAAGCGGTCGAGGGCGATGTTGCCGCGCACAGATGAAGGCTCGGCGCCGAGCACGACCGGCG
>CAIXRH010000327.1 GCA_903921785.1 uncultured Pseudomonadota bacterium | reverse complement strand
GGGGGCGCCGGCCTTGGCCGCGGCGGCGCGCGCGAGGATCTTGGCGAGCTCCGCGGGATCGGGCCCGGCGAGCTTTGCGGGCGCCGGCGCCGGCGCCTCAGCCGCCTCCGCGACCTCCGGAACGGGCGGCACCACCGGGGGAGCGGGCTTCACGTGCGGCGGATCGGGCAGCGCATCGCCCCGGGCCGGGGGCGCCGACGGGGCCGACGGCGCGGAGGCCGGCGGGCTGTCCGGGAGATCGAACAGGCTGGCCAGGGGATCGAAACCTTTCTTGTTGCTGCTCATGCGCGACGCCGGGGATGCCGCCGGATATCGCGGGGGCGGCGCCGCCGCATGTCTCCTCCTCGCCTGCTGCTCATCCGCCACGGTCAAACGAGCTGGAACGTCGAACGGCGGGTCCTCGGCCGCACCGACATCCCCCTGGACGAAGAGGGGCTCCGCCAGGCCGCCGCCCTCGCCGCCATCCTCGAGCCCGTCCACACCCTGTGGGCCAGCCCGCTGTCCCGCGCCCGCTCCACCGCCGAGGCCGTCGCCGCCGCGCAGTCCGGCGTGGCCCTGCAGATCGAGCCCGACCTCACCGAGATGGACCAGGGCGAGATGGACGGCTGCGGCGAAGCCGAGATGCGCGCCCGCTTCGCGCCGGTCCTCTCCCGCTGGAACGTCGACCCCACGGATGAACGCCTCCCCGGCGGCGAGACCCTCCGAGAGGTCCAGGAGCGGGGCCTGGCCGCCCTGGCGCGCATCGCCGCGGCCACGCCCGAGGGCGCCAGCGTGGCCGTGGTGAGCCACCAACTGCTGATCTCCGCCGTGCTCTGCGGGCTCCGCGGGGAGCCGCTCTCCAGCTGGCGCGGGCACGCCCACAAGAACACCGCCTGGAGTGAGGTGGTGTGGGGCCCGGTGCCGGAGGTCGTCGCCACGAAGGTGGCGCCGCACCTCGACGAACCGCGGTAGGATCCCCTCATGCTCCTGGTCGCCGCCGCGCTCGCCTTCGACGTCCCCGATCCCACCTGCACCGGGTCCAAGGTCACCTTCACCTCCACGCTGGCCGAGGCCACCACGTGGGCCTGGGCGGTAGACGGGGTCAAGGTCGGAACCAGCGATCACGTTGACTGGAAGTTCAACGATCCCGGGGTGGTGGCGGTCACCCTCGACATGGACACCCCGAGCGGGGCCGTCCACGAAGACGCGGACGTGGAGGTTCTGGTCGGCCCGGACGTCACGCTGGCCGGCGCGATCGTCGTCGATGCCCACGAACAGACCGACTACGACACCACGGGCCCCGACGGCTTGACCTTCTCCTGGGCGGTCACGGGCGGCACGCTGCTCGGGGACGTGACCGGACCGTCCGCGCTGGTGGAATGGGGCGAACAGTCCCAGGGGACCATCGAGGTCACCGCCACGGCGGGGAACGACTGCGCGGCCGTCGAGCACCTCGACGTGGCCATCAACCTCCCGGAGGTCGGCGACGGCGGCGACACCGGCGACGAACCCACCGATCCCGGCTGCGGCTGCGCCACCGGGGGTGCCCCCGCCGGCGCCGGCGGCGCCCTCGCGGCGCTCTCCGCCCTCGCCCTGCTCCGTCGCCGATGCGGGTGAGCTGGCTCCTCCCCGTGCGCGACGGCGCGCGGTGGCTCGGGGAGGCGGCGCGCTCGGCGCTCGCCGACAGCCTCCCCGACGACGAGCTGGTCGTCGTCGACGACGGTAGCTCCGACGCCCCCGAGGCCGTGCTGCCCGACGACCCGCGCATCTGCCTCGTACGACAACCGCCGCTCGGCATCGTCGCTGCGCTCGAAGCTGGCCGTCGCGTCGCCCGCGGGGAGCTCCTCGCCCGCCTCGACTGCGACGATCTCGTCCTCCCCGGCCGCCTCGCCGCCCAACGCGCCGCCCTCGCCGCCGACCCCACGCTCGGCGCCGTCGGCGGCCAGGCGCGCCCGATCCGCGACGACGGCGAGGTCCCCGAGGGCATGCGCCTGTACGTAGAATGGGTGAACTCCGTGGAGCACCCGCGCCGGGAGCTCCTCGTGGAGAGCCCGATGTTCCACCCGGCCACGACGCTCCGGGCGGCGGCCGTCGAGGCCATCGGCGGCTACCGCAACGGCGACTTCCCCGAAGACTACGACCTCTTCCTCCGCCTGCAGACCGCGGGCTGGGGGCTCCTGAACCTGCGCCGCGAGGTCCTCGCCTGGCGCGACCGCCCCGGGCGCCTCACCCGCACCGACCCCCGATACGCCCGTCCGGCGTTCCTCCCCTTGAAGCAGGCATGGTTGGCCGCGGGCCCGCTCTCCACGCCCAAGCGGGTGGTCATCTGGGGCGCGAACAAGACCGGCCGCCCGTGGATCCGTTGGGCGCTCGACGCGGGCCACCACGTCCCCTTCGTGGTCGACCTCGCCCCGTTCACCAGCCGCCACGGCCGCCCGGTGAAGAAGCCCGACGCGCTGGTGGGCGCCGCGCTGGACGTACTGCTGGTGGCCGTGGGCTCGCGGGGGGCGCGGGAGGAGATCCGGGCGCGTATCGCCGAGCTTCGGCCCGACCTGGAGGAAGGACGGGACTGGTTCGCGCTCGGGTGACAAGGTCGAGGGGCGGGTGCGAGAGCCCCCGCCTTGCTTCCCGGTCGGCCTCGGCGGTCGAGGAGCCGATGGGGGGAGAATGGCGCGGAGGGGCGCTACTTCACCGTCAAAACCGGCGCGCCGCCCTGGGTCTTGATCTCCACGCTCTGCCCGTCCGTGCAGGTGCCGGTGAGCAAGAGCCCCGTATCGGACTTCGCCTTGATCGACCCGGCGTTGATGGTGGTGGTGGTGTGGGCGCCGATGCGCTGGTTCGAGACGTTCCCGGACTCGACCGTGAAGCTGTCGCCGGTGTCGTTGTGGATGTTGCAGCGCGCCAGCGCGGGGGAGGCGGCGAGCGCCGAGACGGTCAGGAGCAGGAAGAAGCGCATGGAGAACCTGGGGTTGGCGACGAGGGTAGCACGAGGCGGGAACCGCCCCGGCGGCGCCGCGGCAGGGGACGGAACTGCGGCCCGGCAGCCGCCGTCGTGATTCGGGCCTACTCCTTCGCGGTGAGGGCGAGGGAGAGCGTGGTGAAGCACGCGCCGCCGTCGCCCAGCGTCATGTCCGCCTTTGCGTGGGTCTCTCCGGAGAAGCGCCCCGAAAGCTCGGCCGCACCGTTGCCGTCGAACCCGTCGCCGGCGCAGAAGAACTCGTCGCCGTCGAGCGTGCAGTCGAGCCCGAGCAGCATCATGCTCGCACGAAAGTCAGGAAAGACCGCTTCGTCGGTAGAGAAGCTCATCCCGTACTCCTCTACCAAGTAGGAGAGGGTGGCCAAGGTGTCCTCGTCGGGCGCCCCGCACGAGTCCTCGCCCACGCCGGTCACCGAGACGTCCCAGTGGCCGTCCCGGAACGGCCACTCTTCGCTCGGGACCGTCCCGCCGCACTCGGGCTCGTCCGGGTTCTCCTCCCGGAGCGCGTCGAGCTCGCTGTCGCAGGCGCTGGCGCAGGCCTCCGCGGTCGCCTCGTCGCCCCAGCACGAGCCGCTCTCCCCGTAGGTGTCGACGAGGGCGCTCAGATCGCCGGGCTCCACCGCGGCGACGCACGTGAGGTACGCGGAGCACACCGGGTCGGCGGCGACCAGGGCGCTGTCGGCGGGCGCCAGCCCGAGGTCATTGAGGAGGAAGCAGGCCTGGAGAAGGAGCAGGATCACGAGTTCACCGGGGGTTGGTAGGCCCCCCTGAACTACCCACCCCGTCGCCACTGCGGGGGTAACGGCGGGTAACGGCCGGTGACGTCCGCCCGCGAGGGCGTCCCGCTCAGTGGGCCGTCAACGCCAGGTACAGGTGCCCCTCGCAGTCCAGCGCGAGGTCCCCGTGGTACTCCCCGCGCCCGAGCCCCGTGGCCGGATAACGCACGCAGCCGAGCTTCCAGGACTTCCGGGGCTCGTTCCGCTGGAGCGACCCCCGCTCGGCGTCGGTGAACAGCACCGCGGCCACGTCATCGTGGATCCACGTGGCCCGGGGGCCGAGCGGCTCCCCGAGCGCGGCCGTGAGCTCGCTGGAGACGTCCCTCGGGCTCGTCACCCAGGCAAAGACCCGCCCGTCCGCCCGCCCGGTGGCCCCGTGGCCCGCGCGGGTGGGCTGAACGATCCACCGAACCTCCGCGACGCCCGTCGGGAGCCAGGTGCGCTGCGCCAACCCCTCCACGTCCGCCTGGAGCACCCCGGAGGTGACAGCGCCGCCGTGGCACGCCAGGAGCAGCGCCAGGAGCATCAGGCCGGGAATCGTTCAAGGAGCAGGCTGGCGATCTCGTCCGCGACGCCGAGCCGCCCGAGTCCGCGGGCGGCCGTGGCCATCGCCTTCAGCGCCCCTTCGTCCCGCACCAGGGCGCCGATCTCCTGCGCCACCACGTCCGCTGCGAGCCCCTTCTCCACGTACACCCGGGCCGCCCCGGCGCGCTCCAGCCCCCGAGCGTTGGCCTCCTGGTGGTTGTCGGTGACGTTCGGCGAGGGGATGAGCACGCTGGGCTTGCCGACGGCGCACAGCTCGGCGAGCGTACTGCTGCCGGCGCGGGCGAGCACCACCGTGGCGGCGGAGAACGCGTCGCCCATTTTGTCCTCGTATGGGCGCACGACGAGGTCCGCCGGGGTGCCGCCGGGGAGCGCCTTGTAGCGGGCGGCGATCTCGTCGAAGTAGCGGGGGCCGGTGAGGTGGAGGACCGCGTAGTCCCGCCCGGGCTGGGCGGCGCACGCGAGCGCCACGTCGTTGATCGTCGCCGCGCCGAGCGACCCCCCGACCACCAGGAGCACCGGCTTCCCCGCCGGCAAGCCGTACTTGGACCCCTCGCCGGTGAGCACCTTTGGGTTCACCGGGCAGCCGACGGTGATGCGCTCCGCCTTGCCCTTCAGGCGCCGCTTCGTCTCGTCGTAGGTGAGCAGCACGAGGCGACTCACCCGCGCGCAGAGCTGGTTCGCCATCCCCGGCGCCACGTTGCTCTCGTGGATCGCCGCGGGAATCCCCAGGCTCCACGCGGCGAGGACCGTCGGGGCCATCACGTAGCCACCGACGCCCAGGACCATCGTGGCCTTGTCCGCCTTGAGCAGCCCCCGCGCCTTCCAGGACGCTCCAAGGAGCTGGAGTCCGAACTTGAGCTTCGCGAAGAGCCCCGACCGTGGATACTGCACGGCCGGCACCGCACGGAACACGTAGCCGCGCTCCGGTGCGACCCGACCTTCGAGGCGGGCGCCATCGCCGTAGTAGCGGACGTCGTGGCCGCGGGCACGCAACGCGTCGCCCATGGCGAGGGCGGGGTAAACGTGGCCGCCGGTGCCACCGCCCGCGAGGATGACCGTGTGAGGCATAGGAGAATGTAGCCCGCAGGCCCCGCACAGGCGGCCACCCTCCGCCCACAGGACCGGGTGGGTTAGCCGCCGGCCGTGTCTGGTCTCCGCTTCACCCCTGCCGCCGCCGTCGCCCTCCGTCGGGAGATCGAGCTCGCCGGAGGGATCGAGGTCTTCGCCGTCGGCACGGTGGACGAGAAGGGCGTCGTGACCGCGATCGAGGTGCACGCCCGCGGCACGGTGGACGCCGTCAACGCCGTGGGCGGGCGCGCCCGCTCCGGTCAGGTGGTCATCCACAACCACCCCAGCGGCGACGTCCGCCCCAGCGCCCCCGACATGCAGCTCGCCGGGAACTTCGGCGAAGATGGCGTGGGCTTCGTCATCGTGGACAACGAGGTGAGCCGCGCCCAGTGGGTGGTGGAGCCCCACGCCCGGAAGATCGTGGGGGTGGACCGTACGCTCCTCCGGGCGATCTTCGAGGAGAAGCTCCCCGCCGCCTTCCCCGGCTGGGAGCCCCGCCCCGGGCAGCGCGAGATGGCGGAGCGGGTGGCCGACGCCCTGGACAACGGCGGCGTCGTGGCGCTGGAGGCCGGCACCGGCACCGGCAAGTCCCTGGGCTACCTCGTGCCATCGGTCCTCTGGGCCGTCGCCAACGACAAGCGCGTCGTGGTGAGCACGTACACGCGCGCGCTCCAGGCCCAGCTCGTCGCCGACGACCTCCCTGCCCTCGCGCGGGTCCTCCCCCACCGCAACGCCGTGCTCAAGGGCCGCAGCAACTACCTCTGCCGGCGCAAGCTCCAGATCGCGGTGGACGAAGCGGTCGACGGCGTGGGCCGCGTGGCCGCCTGGGTCGCCACCACCGCCACCGGGGACTTCGCCGAGCTCGGTTTTGAGGTGGACGAAGACCTCGTGGACCGCGTGGAGAGCGACGCCGACCAGACGCTCCGCGCCCGTTGTCCACACTTCAACGCCTGTTTCTACTACGAAGCGCGGCGCAGGGCGGCGGCCGCCCACCTCATCGTCGCCAACCACGCCCTGCTGCTCCGGGACCTCGCCATCAAGGCCGAGGCCAACGGCCGGGGCATCCTCCCCGACTTCGACCGCCTGGTGATGGACGAGGGCCACCACCTCGAAGAAGCGGCGACGCGGGCTGGAGATACGCGACTGTCCGCGTCCGGCGTGAGCCGCGCCATCGGCCCGCTCCTCCCCCGGCGTCGCCGACCCGGCGCCCTCGACCGCATCCGCGATCGCGTGCCCGACACCCGCAACGTCACCGAGGTGGCGGCGGAGGCCATCACCCGGGTGCGCGACACCGCGGAGATCGGCTTTGAAGGGCTGAAGGACCACGCGAGCGTGCCGGTGCGGGTCACCGGGGCGCCCCCCGAGCCCGAGTTCTTCGCCTCGCTCATCGAGGAGCTCGAGATGGCCGCTTCGTCGCTCGGGGCGCTCGAATCGGCGTTGGAGGATACGAAGACGCCGACCAGCCAGATGCAGCCGGTGCTCGACGTGCAGCGGGCGCGCCGCCGCCTCCAGGACCACGCCGCGGCGGCCAAGCAGTTCCTGGAAGAGGACCGCGAGCGGGTGCGTTTCCTCGACCCCGGGAAGCGCGGGGTCGCCGCCGCCAACGCGCCGATCGACATCGGACCCTTCGTCCACAAACACCTCGCGGAGGGGATGTTCGCCACGGTGCTCACCAGCGCCACGTTGGCGGTCAACGGCAGCCCCGAGCCGTGGCTGGGGCGGGTGGGCCTGCCCGAGGCGGAATTCGCCCAGTTCCCCTCCCCCTTCGACTACTCCAAGCAGGCGATCCTCGCGCTCCCGAAGGACCTCCCGGCGCCCGACGCACCCGACTTCCACGACCGGGTGGCCGAGGTGGTCGCCGAGGCGATCCTCCGAAGCCGAGGCGGCGCCTTCGTGCTCTGCACCTCCTACAGCGCCGTCGACGAGCTCTCCGCCCGCGTGGAGACGCGCCTCCAGGGCCGCCACGCCATCCTTCGCCAGGGGAAGGGCAGCCGCGAACGCCTGCTCGCGCGCTTCCGCGACGACCACGGCAGCGTGCTCTTCGGCACCGACAGCTTCTGGGAGGGCGTGAGCGTGAAGGGCGACGCCCTTCGGCTCGTGCTCATCCCCAAGCTCCCCTTCCGGGTTCCTACGGAGCCGGTGGCGCAGGCGCGCCAGGAGCGCATCGTGCGTCAAGGCCGCGACCCCTTCCGCTCCTGGGCGCTCCCCGAGGCGGTCCTCCGGTTGCGCCAAGGCTTCGGCCGCCTCATCCGCACCGCGACGGACCGCGGCGCCGTGATGATCTGCGATCGTCGGGTCCACGAGATGTGGTACGGGCGGGTGTTTCTCGCGTCGTTGCCGCCGGCCCGACGGGTCATCGGCCCGTCGCGGATGGTCCTGGAGCAGCTCGCGGAGTTCTACAAGGCCGGCCCCCAGGGGTAGGGGCGGAAGGGGCGTCTGGCCCCGGTCAGGTCAGGTCGAAGATCAACGTCATCGGCTTACCCCGCCGCACGAGGTGAATCTCGAAGTGTGACTGCTTGCGCAGCTTGAGGTAGGCGCCGATGGCGCCGAGCACGTCGTGCACTTCCATCCCGTTGACGTCCTGCACGAGGTCACCGGTCCGGAAGCCGGTGTCCCGGAGCAGGCTGCACTTGGCCACCCCGACGCGGAAGCCGCGGAGCTTGCCCTCGGGGGTGCGGTTCGCGCGCACCGAGCCGAGCTTCATCAGCTCCTTGATGTGCCCAGCGTAGAACTCCACGATGTCGCGCTCGATCTCCCAGGTGTTCGGGGAGGTGCGCACCACGCCGCTAGCCGGGTTCACCGGGCAGTCGTTGCGCTTGCCCTTGCCCGTGGCCTTTCGCCCCTTCCCGTGCCCTCCGTAGTGGGTGGTGACCGGCGCCTGAACCGCGGTTTCGGTGCCGCTGGCGTCGGCGACGGCATCGGCGGGCGGCGCGGCGTTCGCGTCTTCCGTGGGCTCGGCTGGCGTGTCGGTGGGCGTGTCGTTCGCTTCGGCGGTCGCGGGCGGTTGGTCGGCGGTCTCGGGGGGCTTCGGGGCTTCGGGGACCGCCTCGGCGTCGGGCGGCGGAGGGGGAGGCTTGGGGTCGGCCTTGACCACCTCCGGCTTCACGACCACGGGCGCCGCGGCTTCGGGGGGCGGCGGAGAGGCGGCAGGGGCGGCGACGGGCGCGGCGTCGTCGACGATGCCGATGGCCACGATCTTGACCTTGGGCGGGCCAAAGTCGAGGTCTTCCCCCTCGGGGACGAGCTCGGCGGGGGTGTCCGCGTCGCCACCGAGGTCCTCTTCACCCGCGCCGCTGCCCAGGTCGGGCATCGCCGATACGCCGAACGCCAGCGCGATCACCGCCGCGTGGATGCCGAGGCTGGCGAGCGTGGGGAGGGCGCGATGGACGAGCTGCATGGCGGCCGGGTAGGACGAGCGCACGGGGGGGCTATTCGACGGGGTCCGGCAGGGGGTTGGGCTCCCCGCCGAAGAACGTTCCCCGGAGCCGGTCGCCCACCCGCTCATACGCTTTGGTCGCCATCGTGTCGTACACCGTGCCCGGGTTCGCGGTGGTGGCGGTCAGCCCGTCGTCCTGCACGTCGAAGGTCTGGGGCGGCTCGACCTCCAGGGTGAAGCGCAGGGGCTCCTCCTGGCCGGGCACCTCCATGGTGACGATGAAGTCGACCACGATCCCGACAAAAGCGCGCGGGTCGCCCTCGACGTCGTAGACGTACCCGGATGGCGCCAGGAAGTAGGCGATGTCGATGGTCGGGGCGTCCGGAGCGGCCTGCGCCACCGACTTCTCCACCCGGCCGGTGTGGTGCACCTCGATGAGGCGGGCGTCGAAGACGCGCCCGAAGGCCTCGCCGAGCTCCGCGGTCACCGCCGCCTCGCGGCCCTCCACGGCGGCGGGCAGGAAGTACGGTGCAACGGGCACCACGTCCTTGCCGTCCACCTTCTTGCCGTCCTTGGCGAGCTGTTCGTCGATGGCGGCCAGCATCTCCACGCTCGGCGCGGCGTAGCGCACCTCGATGCGCGGGCTGTCGTGCGCCTCGGCCCAGACAAGCAGGGCGTCGACGAACGCCACCGCTTCCGGGTCGTCCGGGTGGGCGGTGGTGCGGAACGTGTGCGCCGCCTCGGCGTAGAGCTGGTGGATGCTCGTGCCAATCTGAGCCGCGAACTTGGTGTTCGTGTACTTGGCCCGCAGGGCGCGGAGCGTGACCACATCCCGAGCATCGGTGGCTTCGCGAATCTCCGCCAACGGGAAGATCTCGTCGCGGACCTCGTCGAGGTGGAGCCAGCCATGTTCGAGGTACGCCCGTGCCGTGCCGGGGGCCGGGTGCGCCACCAGGCGGCGGTAGCTGACTTCGTCGCTGAGCAGATCGTGCGCCGCGGTGAGGAACCCGCCGAGAAGGATGGTCGCGAGGAAGACGTACTTCCACGGAGCCCACCACGCCTCCGCCATCGCCTCGGTGCGCGGGCCGGTGATCACCTGCCCGGCCGACGTCGCGGTGAGCAGGTCATAGTCGCTGGCGAAGCGGTAGCCGCCGAGCACGTCCATCGCGACGAGCTTGTCGAACGCCTTCGCCCGCGCGACGGAGGCGACCTGGCGCTGGTTCTCGTTGAACGCCTCGAGCAGCGCCTCGGCGCCTGGCTTGGAGCGAACTCGGAAGTTGAGCGTGGAGCCCGGGAAGCGGAACGTGAAGTCGGTGCCGGTGTAGATGCCGTTGGTGTGCTGGTGGATGCACTGGACGCCCCCGAGGTCGGCCAGGGGGAGCACGCGAATGTTGCGCCCGCGCGTGTCGACCGCATCGAGGGGGAACAGGAAGATCCCCGAGGGGTACGGCCGGGTCTTCGCGGAGACCCACGCCCGGGCGGCCATGACCCCACCCGCCAGCACGCCGAACGTGCCCAACGCGACTGGGAGGAAGCCGAGGCCACCGAGCATGCCGCTCGGCTTCCCGAACGTGGCGGTGAGCACGATCGCGGTGTTGATCCCGGAAAACGCCACCAGCAGGCCCCACCCCACGACCCGAGTGGCGATCCCGGTGACGCTTCGGTGCAAGACCGGAGGCCCACCCTTGGCGGTGAGCGCGTCGAGCAGGGCCTGCCGGGGGGCGTCGGGCAGCGCGTTGAACGGGAACTCGTGCGTCGCCATCGCGGCCCTGGGGAGGTGGGCGAAGGGTAAGGTGGGGGTCCAGGATTGTCGAACGGGCGGTCGGGCGCCTCCACCCCCTCGACGGTTGTGCTCGGGCCGGGGGTCGGGTAGTCCGTGATTCAGGGGTGTGGATGCGGGAGAGTCGGGATGCGGCCGCCGAGAAGCGCTGGGGCGCGGTCGTGCTCACCGTCGCGGGGCTCGCCGTCGTGGGCTCGGCGGCGTGGCGCGCGAACGTGCTCTGGTTCGTCCACCCGCCCAGCGACCGCCCGCGCGTGGTGGACGTCTCGTGGCACCAGGGCGACATCGACTGGCGACGGGTCGCACGGGACGGGGTACGGGGGGCGTGGATCAAGGCGACGGAAGGCGGGGATTTCGTGGATCCGCGCTTCGGGGACAACCGAGCGGGCGCGCGCGCGGCCGGCCTCGCCGTGGGCGCCTACCACTTCTTCACGTTCTGCCGCCCGCCCGAGGATCAGGCCGAGAACTTCCTCAAGTCCGTCAACGGAGACTGGGGTGCCCTGCCGCCCGCGGTGGACGTGGAGCGGGGCGGCAACTGCGCGAAGGTGCCGCCCCCGGACGAGCTTGCCGCCTCCCTCGCGGGGTTCCTCGCGCCCGTGGAGGCCGCGGCGGGGCGACCGGCGCTGCTCTACGTCATCGCCGACCAACTCGACGGGCTGCTCGGCGGCGCCCTCCCCGCTCGCGAGCTCTGGGTGCGCTCGTTGTTCGCCGAACCTTCCCTCCCCGGGCACACGGTCGCGGTCTGGCAGTTCCACTCCCGCGGCTGGGTCGACGGTGTGAACGGCGCGGTGGACCTCAACGTCGTGGACGCCGCCACGTTCGCAGGGTGGACAGCGCCCGCGGCGAATTAGACCGCGCGCATGGCCGACGACCCCACCCCGACCCCGGGCGCGCCCCGCTACGAAGACCGCGGCCATGTCGCCACCGGCGGCGCCGCCGTGGTGCGGCTGGTACACGATCTGCCGCTCGACCGACCCGTCGCGATGAAGATCTCCTCGCTCCGCGAGGCGGCGGACCTCGAGCGGTTCCGGCGCGAGGCGAGGGTCACCGCCCAGCTCGACCACCCCGGCGTGGTCCCGATCCACGATCTCGGCCCCGACTGGTTCACCATGAAGCGGGTGCAGGGCACCACCTTCGGCCAGATGGTCCAGGCGGAGCCAGATCAGGCGAAGATGCTCGGTCGGGTGCTCGACGTGCTGCTGAGGGTGTGTGAAGCGCTCGCGTTCGCGCACTACCGTGGCATCGTCCACCGGGACATCAAGCCCGAGAACATCATGGTCGGCGGCTTCGGCCAGGTCTACGTGGTGGACTGGGGGATCGCCCAGGTGGCCGGCGTGGCCGAGGACGCCATCGCCGGCACGCCGGGGTGGATCGCGCCGGAGCAGGCGCGCGGCGAGGTCTGCGACGCCCGTACGGACGTGTGGGGCGTCGGCGGCCTGCTCTACTACTGCCTCTGCGGCCGTCGCCCGAACCGCGACCTGACGCTCGACGAGCGGGCGCTCACCGGCGCCGACGCGCGCCTCGTGGTGCCGCCAACCGGGATCGTCGGGCGCCCGCCCCCGCCTCCGGAGCTGGTCCGCATCGCGATGAAGGCCCTGAGCTTCGATCCTGCGGAACGTTACCCGAACGCGGGGGCGCTGGCCAACGACCTGAACCTCGCCCGCGCCGAAGGATGGTGGTTCGAACGCCGGACCTACCGCGCCGGCAGCGTGATCGTGGCGCAGGGCCAGGAGGCGGACTCCGCGTACCTCATCGTCGATGGGCAGGTGGAGGTGAGCCGAAACGGGGGTCCGATCGCGGACCTCGGCCCGGGAGAGACCTTCGGCGAAGCCGCATTGGTGAACGGAGGCGCGCGTACGGCCACCGTCACCGCGGAGACCGACGTGGTCGTGCGGGTGCTCACCCGCGCGGCGCTCGACGCGGAGGTGCGCCGGGGCGGGTGGATGGGCGCGATGGTGCGCCACCTCGCCGCTCGGTTCCACGAGGTGTCCCTCGAGTCGGTGGAGGCGCGGCGCTGAAGGTGGGCGCTACAGGGCGCCGATCGCCCTCGCCAGCGTGAACCTCGACCGTTCCAGCGTGGTGTGGGCAGCGATCCGATCGCGCTCGGCCTCCGCGAGCCCCGCCCGCGCCGAGAGCAGCTCCGCGAACGTGGCGGCGCCGGCGTCGTAGCGGTCGGAGACAACGCGGGCCGCGGCGTCGGCGGCGGTCCAACGGGCGTCGGCGGCATCGGCGCCCGCGGTGGCCGCGTCGCGGTCCAGGAGCGCACCCTGCACCTCGTAGGCCGCAGCCTCGGTCGCCGCGTCGAAGGCAAGCTTCGCGGCGTCACGGTCGAGCCGGGCCTGGGCGATGTCGTCGCGCACCTGGCCCCGGTTGAAGAGGGGCACGCTCGCCTGGAGGACCGCGCTCGCGCCGGCCTGATCGCCGAGCTGGACACCGATCTCGGCGGTGCCCGAGGTGCGCGTGGAGGCGCCGACCACGAGGTCCACCGAGGGGAGGCCGCCCGAAGCGGCGCCCCGGATGGACGCCTCCGCGGCGTCCAGGCTGGCGCGCGCGGTGGCGAGCTCGGGACGACCGTCGCGCGCCTGGGCCAACAACGCGGAAAAGTCCCCGGAGACCGCGGGACCGGCGTTGGGCGGGGTGAACGTCCAGGCGCGCGCGGGGTCGAGGCGGAGGATCGCTTCGAGGGTGAGCGTCGCCTGCGCGGCGTCACGGGTGGCGGCGATCGACGCCGACCTGGCCTTGGCGACCGTCGCCGCTTGCTGGAGCTGATCCGCGCGGGTGCGGGAGCCCGCGGCGACGAGCTTGTCGATGCGGGAGGCGAGCGCCTCCTCAGCCGCGAGCGTGGAGGCGGTCGCGGTCTGACGGGCGCGGGCGTCCGAGAGGTCGAGGAGCGCGAGCGCCAGGGCGAGGTGCAGATCCTGGCGGGTGCGCGCTTCGGCGGCCCGGGCGCCGTCCAACGCGGCCAGCGCCACGGCCCGATCGGCGGCGAGGCCGCCGCCCCCGTAGATGGGCGTCGTAGAGGACACGCTCAGGCTGGTGGTCGGGTTGGCGCCGCTCCCGGTGATCCCCACGCCCACGCTCGCGCCCACGTTGAGGTTGGGCAGGCTCGCGAGCCGCCGCCGACTCAGCGTGCTCTCCGCAGCTTGCCGGGCGAAGGCGGCTTCCTGCGCGTCCACGCCGTCGCGCAACGCCAGGGTGAGCGCGGCGTCGAGGTCAATCGGCGCGTCCTGCGCGAACGCGAGGGCGACGACGAGGCTTAGCAACATGGACCGGCTCCGGAGCGGATCATTGGAAGCGTAGCGCTTCGATGGGGTCGAGGGCGGCGGCGCGGCGCGCGGGGTACCACCCGAAGAAGACGCCGACGCCGACCGCGAAGCTCAGCGCCAGGAGCACGCTCTGGGCGGTCACCACGGTCGCCCAGCCGGTGAGGCTCCCGACCAGGGCCGTGACGGCCATGCCGAGGCCGGCGCCGATGAGCCCACCCAGCGACGAGAGCACGATCGCCTCCACGAGGAACTGCATCAAAACGTCCCGGCGCCGCGCGCCGAGCGCACGGCGAATGCCGATCTCCCGCGTCCGCTCCGTCACCGAGACCAGCATGATGTTCATGATGCCGATGCCGCCGACCACGAGCGAGACGCTCGCCACGACGAGCAGCAGGGTGGTCATCACCTCGGTGGTGCCCTTGGCGGTGGCGGCGAGGGCGCTCTGGTCGCGGAGGGTGAAGTCCTCCTCCATCTTGCCCTGGATCCCGTGGGACTCCCGGAGGATCGCCCGGACCTCCTTCAGCGCCTCGGGCACCCCCGCCTCGGAGCGGGCGCTCAGCAGGATCTGGGCGATGAAGCTGCGACCCGCGAAGCGCGCGTGGACGGTGGTGTAGGGCAGGAGCATCACGTCGTCCTGGTCCGCGCCGTCTGGGGTCGGGCCCTTGCTCTGGAGGATGCCGACCACCTCGATCGGGATGTTGCGGACCCGGATCGTCTTGCCGATCGGGTCTTCTTCCCCGAAGAGCATGTCGACGTTGGTCTTGCCGATGACCGCGACCTTCCGGTGGCCGCGGACATCGTTGTCGTCGAGGCCGCGCCCGGAGGCGATCGTCCAGCGGCGGATGTCGAAGTACGAGAGGTCCACCCCGTAGACCTGCGTGCGCCAGTTGTTGTTTCCGGCGACGACCATGCCGTAGGTCTGGATCACCGGGCTCACCTTCTCGGCTTCAAGCGACTCACGGGTGAGCTTGTCGACGTCCTCCAAGGTCAGGCTGTCCATGCTGTTGGCGCCGCCGCTGACCCCGGTCTTGCTCTGCGAGCCCGGGGTCACGATCACCAGGTTGGTGCCGAGGTTGGCGATCCGCGCCCCGATCTCCGCCTCCGCGCCCTTGCCGATCGCCACCATCACCACCACCGACGCCACGCCGATCACCACCCCGAGCATGGTGAGCAGCGAACGGGCAGCGTTGCGGCGGATGCTCCCGAGCGCCACGCTGATGAGGCGACGGAGGGTCATGCGTGGTGGGCCGCGTCGAGGCGGGCGAGGTCGTCGGCCGCGCGGCGTTGGGTCTTGGCGACGTCCCGGACCAACGCGCCGTCGCGGAGCGTGATGGCCCGGCGGCAGTACCCGGCGACCTCGTCCTCGTGGGTGACGATGAGCAGGGTGACGCCCTGGTCGTTGAGCTCCTGGAACAGGCTCATCACGTCGGCGGTGCTGCGAGAGTCGAGGTTTCCCGTAGGTTCATCGGCGAGCACGAGGGCCGGCTCGGTGACCAGGGCGCGGGCGACCGCGACCCGCTGCTGCTGGCCGCCGGAGAGCGCGTTGGGCGCGTGGTGCAGCCGCGACCCCAGGCCGACCCGCTCCAGCGCCGCCCGCGCGCGCGCTTCGGGGTCCGCGAACCGGTGCCGACGATCGTAGAGCATCGGCAGCATCACGTTCTCGAGCGCGCTGGTGCGGGGGAGAAGGTTGAAGCCTTGGAAGACGAAGCCGAGGCGATGGTTGCGCACGTCGGCGAGGGCGTCGTCGTCCAGCGTCTCCACCGCGAGGCCGTCGAGGCGGTAGTGGCCGGCGGTGGGGCGGTCGAGGCAGCCGAGCAGGTTGAGCAGGCTCGACTTTCCGGAGCCCGAAGGCCCCATGATCGCCATCATCTCCCCGCGCTCGACCCGGAGGTCCAGGCCGACGAGGGCCACGACCTCCCCCTCCGGGCTCGGGAAGGTCCGCCGCAGTCGTTCGAGCTCGACGACCGCCTCCGCCATCAGAAGCCGCCCGGCTTGCCGGGGCCCCCGGAGCTGCTGCGGGAGAACGGACTGGAGGACTTGGTGGCGTCCACGGATCGATCCACGCCGAGGATCACCGGGAGGTCGGCGGCGAGGCCTTCGCCGCTGACCTCGGTGCAGTCGGCGCCGCGGAGGCCGGTGGTCACCGGGAGCGCGCGGATGTGTTCGCCCTCCTGGGTCCAGAGCACGCCGGGACCGCCGTCGGCGCCGCGCTTTCGCCGCCCGCCGCCCGAAGCGCCGCCAGGACCGCCGCCACGTGGACCGCCGCCGCCGCTCGCGCCGGCCGCGCTGGCCTTCTGCTTCTCCGCGGCCGCGGTCGCCGCGAGGTCCGCCGCGTCGTCCACCGCGCCCTCGGGCACGTCGCCCACGATGGGCATCGTGGAGTCGGGTCGGAACCGAAGCGCGGCGTTCGGGGTGCAGAAAGCGTCCTTCGCTTCGGCCACGATGAACTCCACCGTGGCGGTCATTCCCGGGAAGAGGGCGCCGTCGGCGTTCTCCACGTCGACCACCGTCGTGTAGGTCACCACGCCCTGGTCGGTGCGCGCGTCGAGCCGAACCTGCCGGACCTTCCCGGTGAACGTGCGGTCGGGGAAGGCCTGGACCGTGAAGGTGGCGACCTGATCCGGGTGCACCTGGCCCACGTCGGACTCATCCACGTTGGCGAGGATGATCATGTGGGACAGGTCGCTGGCGAGCGTGAACAACGTGGGCGCGGAGAACCCGGCGTTCACCGTCTGCCCGAGGTTCACCGAACGCTTGACGATCGTGCCGGCAACGGGGGCGGTGATCGTGGCGTAGTCGAGGTTGCGGCGGGCGCGGGCCACGCTCACCCGGGCGGTCTGCACCTGCGCGGACGCGACCGCCGCGCTCGCGCTCGCGGCCTCGAGCTCCTGGTCGGTAGCGGCGTCGTGGTCATGGAGCGCCTGCATCCGATGCAGCTCCGCGGCCGCCTTCACATCTTGCGCGACGGCCTCCGTGAGCCGCGCTTGCGCCGACGCGAGGTCGGCGTCGAGCAGTGTGGGGTCGATGCGGGCGAGCACCTGCCCCTTCTCCACCTTGTCGTTGAAGTCGACCAGCAGCTCGGAGACGATGCCCGAGACCTGCGTGCCGACGTCCACGCTCGGGTCGGCATTGAGGATTCCGGTCGATGAAACAACCTTCTGTACGTCCTGCTTGGCCAGTGTGCCGGTGCGCCAAGCGACGGGCTCCGTACGCCCGCTGCGCCACCACCACACGCCGGCCGCACCGCCCACGCCCAGGAGCCCCAGCGAGACGATGACGAGGACGCGGCGGATGGACATCGGGCGGCTCGCTAACCGGACGCGGACCGGGGTGGGCGTAGGGTTGACGTCAAGGGACCGGCGTTCGAGCCTCGGCCTTCCACCCGGCGACGCCGCGGTCGAGGTGCGACCGGCGGCGGGCATGGCGGGGCGGGCAACCACCCGGGGGAGCCACGGAGTCGGCCGTCGGGATACCTGGCGGGTGTGGATCGCGAACAATTGGCGGACTCGGTGCTGGAGCAGCTCGGCGAGCCGGGCGCTCGCCGCGTGCACGCCCGCGACGGTCGGGAGCACCACCTGTTCCGCGTGCACCTCGCCCGCGGCGAGCGCATGCTCAAGATCCCGCGGGTGGACGGGATGCTCGACCCGTTCGATCCTTCGCGCACGGCGTTGGAGCGGCTGAGGTGCGAGGCCGCGGCCGTGGCCATGGCCCGAGGGGTGCCCGTGGCCACCCACTACGAAGTGCACCCGACGACCCCCGCCTGCGCCACCATGACCATCCTCCCGGGGATGACCGCCGAGCAGGCCCACGAACGCGGGCAGCTCGACGCGGACGCGCTCCTCAAGGTCTGCGTGCAGATGGGGCGCGCGCTCGCGGGCCTGCACTCCGTCCGCCGCACCGGCGATGGTGGCCTGCTCCCCGAGCTCGAGGTCACCGAGGCCGGCAATGCGCGCCTCCTCCACCTCGACTACCACCTCGGCAACGTGCTCGGGCGGCCGAAGATCGGCGCCGGCTGGGACATCACCGGCGTGGTCGACTGGACGTGCGCCCGCTGGGGCCCCCCCGAGGCCGACTTCGTGGAGATGCAGGTGAGCGTGTTCATCCGCAACCCGCGCGCCCGGGACGCGTTCGTGGCCGGCTACCGGCAGGTCGCCGCCCGCGCGATCGACATGGCAGAGGTGGAGCGGCGGTCGGCTCGGGAGATTCGCCGCCGGCTCGCGCTCGACTCCACGGAGGGCGGCGCCGCCCGCGGCTATTGGACCGCCTGGGCCGAAAAACACGAAGGCGGCTGACGCGTTTCCGCGCAGCCGCCTCGCTTGCCGGCGCCTTCAGGGGCGCCGAGCGTCAACTACCAGCGGTCGCCGCCGCCGCCGTCACGACGGCCACCGCCGCCGCC
>CAIXRH010000326.1 GCA_903921785.1 uncultured Pseudomonadota bacterium | reverse complement strand
CGGTGGCGGCGCCCGTCGTCGCCGCTCCGCCCGCCCCGAAGCCGCCCGCCCCCCAGGGGGAGCCGGGCCACAGCGCGCCGACGGAGTGGAACGGCAAGCCGGTGGACGAGAGCTTCATGGAGCAGCGCGGGCCCTTCCGTCCGCCGGCAGCGCGCGTCTTCGCGTCGCCGCTGGCGCGGCAGCTCGCGGCCGAAGCGGGGATCGCGATCGCCCGGGTGCGCGGGTCCGGCCCCAACGGCCGCATCGTCGCCGCCGACGTGGAAGCCGCCGCCGCCCGGGGCACCGGCGCGGCGCCGGCCCGTCCCGCCGACACCACCGTGCGCGCCACCCAGATGCGCAAGACCATCGCGCGGCGCCTCACCGACGTGCACCAGCAGGTGCCGGTTTTCTACCTCACGACGTCCTTCGACGCGACGGCCATCGTCGCCCTGAAGGAGATCGTGGGCAAGCGGGCCGGCAAGGACGGCGTGAAGGTCTCCGTCAACGACATCCTTCTGCGCTGCATCGCGCAGGCCCTGCGCGACGTCACGGACGTCAACGCGCAGTGGACCGGCGAGAGCATCGTGAAGAAGGGCGGCGTGGACATCGGCGTGGCCGTGGCGCTGCCGGAGGGGCTCATCACCCCGGTGATCCGCGACGCCGACCAGAAGTCCATCGCGGCGATCAGCGCCGAGGTTCGGGCGCTGGCCGGTCGGGCCAAGGAGGGCAAGCTCGCGCCCGAGGAGTACACCGGCGGCACGTTCACCGTGTCCAACCTGGGCATGTTCGACATCGAACACTTCACCGCGATCCTCAACCCGCCCGAAGCCGCGATCCTCGCGGTCGGCAGCGCGGCGCAGGTGCCGCACGTGGTGGGCGGCGCGGTGGTGGCGCAGTGGCGCATGAAGGTCACGATGACCTGCGACCACCGCGTGATCGACGGCGCGCTCGGCGCGCGCTTCCTCCAGGCGCTCCGGCAGTACGTAGAAAACCCGGGGCTCTTGAGCGTCGGCTAGGCGAGGTCGAGGGGCTGGAGGCGCTGGGTCGCCTTGCCCCGCGGCCGACGGCGGCGGTCGAGGAGCCGCCGGGGCGAGAATGGCGAGGGCGGGCGGGGTGAGCCTTCGCCCCCATCCCCACTTCATGGTACCCTCCACGCCCATGCACCTCCGCCTCACCCGTGACGTTTTCTCACCCGCCGCAACCCTGGGCGTGCTCACCATCGACGGCCAGCCCTTCGGCTACGTCTGCGAAGACTGCGACCGCGGGCTCGACGCTTCGATGCCGCTCGCGCAGATCCAGACGATCAAGCAGCCGGGAAAGACCGCCATCCCCACGGGCACCTACCGGCTCGGCATCCGCTTCAGCCCGAGCCACAAGAAGGACGTGCTGTTCCTCCAGGACGTGCCCGGGTACGAGTACATCCTCATCCATACGGGGAACACCGCGGCGGACACCGAGGGGTGCCAGCTCCCCGGCACGCTGCGAGACACGCACGCCATGAGCGTCGGCCACAGCACCCAGGCGGTGGCCTGGCTGGAGGCGAACGTCATGCCGAAGGTGAAGGCGGGCGAGGCGGTGACCTACGAGATCGTGCGCGCTGCGAAGTGACGCGGTCGGCGGCGTGACGCCACCCGCCCCAGGTCACATCCCGTAGCCCGACACCCGACTCGACCCGAGCTCCCCGACCCAGAACCCGCCGTCGAGGCCGGGGAGGAGCGCGGTGCCAGCCTGAGCGTCCGGCTCACCGGTGAGGAGCCGCTCGGCGTCGGAGAGCACCACGGAGCCGGTGAGTCCGGGGGGAACTTGCCACACCGCGCCGGCGCCGGGCTGGCCCACGCACCCCGACGCATCGCCGCCGAGGAGCAGCGCTCCGTCGGCGAAGGTGAGCGCGCGGCCGAGGCGGGTGTCCCCCGCCGGGCCGTAGACCCGAAGGAGGGCATCGTCGGCCACCCCCTCCTGGACCGTGGCGGAGAGGAGGGCGTCGAGCGCGGCACCGGGGAAGAGGTACACGGCGCCCGGATCGGTTTCGTCGGCGTCCAAGCGCGGGGCGGCCACGACGAGATCGTCCTCCCCGTCGCCGTCGTAGTCGCCGGTGGCGAGCGTGCTGCCGAAAGCATCCCCGGAGCCGACGCCGCGGATACGCGCCGTGGAGCTGGCCGCGGGGTCGAAGGAGCCGAGCGGCGCGATCACGATCTGACCGCCCTGGGCGCCATGGTCGCCCGTGTCCCCGGGGAGGCCGTAGGCCACCTGGAGCGTGCCCCCCGGATCGGACCAGGCCGCGAACGCCGATCCAAGCCCGGTGCCGGCGGGGAGCAGCTGCGAGGAGACCACGCCATAGGCGTCGTCGGCGATGGGGACGGCCTGCGCCCCCACGCCGTTTGCGGGCAGGACGAGCTGGTAGGCGCGGCCCTTGCCGCCGTCTGCGCCGGGCGCGCCCACGAGCGCGAGGTTGGCCGAGCCCCCGGTCGCCACGAGGAGGCTCACCGCGCCGAGATGATCCCCGTTGATCTCGCCTTCCCACCACACGGTGGCGGCGCTCCAGCTGTGGTCCCCGCCGCTCTCGGCGAGCTGGAAGATCCCGAAGCGGCCACGCTCGCCGCTCCACACGGCGTCGCCCACGAGGAGGTCGTCGGCCTCTGCGTCCCCGACGAACGCGTCGCCCATCGCCACGCTGTCGCCGCCGCCTTCGATGCGCGCCCACCGCTCGCTGGAGTTGGCGCTGCCGTCGGCGACCCGGAAGGCGAGCACCTGACCGGCGTCGGCGGCGCCGGCGATGAGGAGGGTGCCCGCGCCGGCCTGGTCGCCGGTGGCGAGCGCCGCCCCGAGGCCGGAGACGCCACCGGGCTCGCCGCCGAAGCGGTACACGGGGGCGGACGCACCGCCGCTGCCGTCGCAATCTTCGTCGGCCTCGGTGCACACATCCTCGACCGCGCCCGGGTTGACCGCGGCGTCGGCATCGTCGCAGTCTCCGTCGTCGCCGACGACGCCGGCGCTCAGTTCGCACGCGGTGACGGCCGTGACCCCGTAGCCGTCGCCATCGCCGTCGAGGAAGGCGGGGACGCCGTCCGTGACGCCGACGTCCACCCGGCCGTCGCAGTCGTCGTCCTTGCCATTGCAGACCTCGGCGGCGCCGGGGCTCACCGCGGGGTCGGCGTCGTCGCAGTCGGCGCCGCCGAAGGCGACGGACCGCTCGCCGTCGCCGTCGCGATCGCGGTCGGCGTCGGTGTAGAACACACAGCCCATCAGCCAGAGCGTCACCATCGGCCCACCACGAGCGCGGTGCCGAGCGTGACCACGCCCAGGCCCCCGACGCCGAGCGCGGTCCCGCCGAGCGCGGCCTGTCGAGCCTCCGCCGACTGGCCCTGCTCCACGGTGTCGAGCGACGCGGGGTCGGGGCGGGTGAGGGCCGCGAAGGTCCACAAGCCGGCGCCGACCACGGCCAGCGTGGCCCCCGTGATCAGCAGCGGGGCGCGCAACGCCGCGCCCGCCGTGGGGTAGCTGGGGAGCGCGCCGTTCACCGGGACCCAGGCGCCCGCGCTCACGCGACCCACGGGGTCAATGACCTGGGCCACCACCGGGCGCTCGGTGATCCGGGAGGTGCCGGGCGCGCCGTCGAGCTTGACCGACCACCCGGCGCGCGGCGCCGGGAGCCGGACCGCCGTGTCGGCAGTGAGGGCGTTGCGGTAGAGGGTGTCTACCGGATTTCCGGGGGCGACGAGCGCCTCAGGAAACCGGTACTCGGGCTCGATCGCCCGCGCCGCGGCGAAGGCGGCCGTGGCGGCCCCCATGTCGCGCCGGGCGAACGCAGCGAGCCCCTCCAGGCGGTGGACCCACGCCGCGTCCGCCGACGGGAGCGGCTCGACGAGGCAACGCAGCGTCGACTCCACGTCGGCGGTGGCGGCGGAGAATGCGTCGGCATCGGCGCCCCAGGCGCGCTCGGCGGACGCGAGGGTCTCATCGAGGTCGGCGACCGAGCGTGGGAGCGGACACCCTCCGGGAGCGGCGTAGGCGAGGGTGAGCGTCAGCAGCACGGCGCGGCTGTAATCGCTCCACGTCGGGTCGGGAAGCGGCCCCGCCCACCCCGCCCATTCTCGCCCCGGGGGTTCCTCGACCGCCGACGCCCCCCGTTGGCAGGCCGGCGTAGCGCCACCAGCCCCTCGATCAGAACCACGTCGGTGAGGTCCACACTCGCTCGGTGTCGTCGTTCCCCAGCCCGTCCACGTCGTCGTGGCAGCCGGGCGGGTGCGACGCGGGGCCGTCGAGCACCAGCTCCACGTAGACGTAGCTGCTGGCCTCGGCGGTGCTCGGGATCACGGCGATGTCCGCCTGGAAGGTGCCGCTGGTGACCCAGTCGAGCTGGGTGCGCCGCTCGGCGAGGCCGTCGCCAGCCGGCTGCACGGCGTACGCGATGACGAGCTCGCTGAACCAGGTGGCGACGTCCCCCAGCGTGAGCGTGACGGTGATGGTCTCCGGCGATTCCAGAGGGAGAACATCGCCCATCCCGGCGGTGGCGCCGTCGGGCCCGGTCACGGTGACGGCGAGCGGGATGCGCGGGCCGCTCGTGGCGTAGGTGTGGCGGGCGAGCATCGCGTCGTAGAGCGACTCCCGGGTGAGCGCGCTGCCTTCGGGCGCGACCACGGCGGTGATCCCGCCTGCGTACCGGGAGTTTTCGACCGGGTCGCAGACGCTCCCGGGGTGGGTGGTGTGGTCGTCGGTGCCTGCGAAGAAGCCCAGCTGCGCGGAAGGGACCGACCAAAGGGCGTACGCGACGGTGCCCTCTTTCACGGTGGTGTCGACCGGGCCGCCGTGGAGCGGGTCGTAGTCGGCGTAGGGTTCGGCCTCGGAGGTCCAGGACTGGCTGTTGCCCCAGTGCGAGTAGAGCTCCACGCCCAGGTCGGCGTCGGTGAGGCACGACCAGTCGGTGGGCATGGGGTGGAGCGCGGCGGGGTGGTGGGGGAGGAGCAGCATCGGTCCGAACCGCGCCCTCGACGCCTCGACCCACGCCTGCACGGCGCTGCACTCCACGGCGGTGGTGAGGTCGCCGGTCGGGGAGGCCGCGGCGCGGTCGAGCCCGGAGAGACTGTCCCCGAAGTAGGCGACGGTGCGGTGGCCGAGGGGCGCGTCGTCAGCGGTGGTGAGGAAGACCTCGGCGGCGGGGATCGCCAGCACGTGGGCGTCGTCGAGGGCGCTGGCGACGCTCGCAGCCCAGTCCGCGTCGGCCGCGTCGTCGGTGCGGGCGTTCTTGCCGTTGGTGTGGTCCACGACGAACACCCAGTCAAGGCCTGCAAACGCGGCGAGCTCCCCGAGGTCGGCGCGCACGCCGCAGTAGGCTCGGGGCTCGGGGCCCAGGTCGCTGGAGCACCCGTCTTCGCTCACCCCGGTGTGCGCGTGGGGGTCCCCGAACCACACCTCGCCGACGGGGGAGGGGTCCGGGCGACAAGCGAGGAGGAAGCCGAGCGACCACACCGCCGGAGGCTAACCCAGGCTCGCTGGCGACATCCCCCGACACCGCCGACCATGGGCGAGACGCCCCGACGTGCTTAGGTAGCCGCGGCCCCGAGGATCGTCTGATGTCCGAGCAGGAACCGCCGTCCACACCGCCCCTCCTCCCGCCGCGGGCGGTGATGCCCGTGCCTCCGCGTCGCCCGCCGCCGCCGCCGAAGGGGGGGGGGAAGGCCGCTCGGCTCATCGTGGGCATCGCGATCATGGGCGTGCTCGCGCTCACCGCGGCCGTGGTCGGCGGGGTGATCCTGATGAAGGGCGAGCTCAAGCCCGACGTGAAGGATGGCACCTACCTGGAGGTGGTGCTCGACGGCGGCCTCCAGGACGCCCCGGGGCAGGAAGGCTTCGTGATGGACCCGGCGGACTTCCCGATGCTCACCACCGAGGTCGCCGCGGACATCCGCCGCGCGGCCACCGATCCGCGCATCACCGGCTTGTATCTGGAGGTTCAGGACGTCCCCACCGGCTGGGCCGGGGCCGCCGAGCTGCGCGATGCCGTCGCTGCCTTCACCGCCGCCGGCAAGCCCTGCGCCGCGTGGGCGGATGGCTACGAGAACAAGTCGTACTACGTCGCGAGCGCCTGCAAGGACGTGTACATGTCCCCGGCCGGCGTGATGCTGGTCAACGGGTTCTCGATCACCAGCGAGTACTACGTGGGCGCCCTGCAGAAGCTGGGGGTCACCGCCAACTTCGAGCACGTCGGCGACTTCAAGAGCGCGATCGAGCCCCTGATGCGGGACGGCCCGAGCGATGCGGCCAGCGAAGCGATGGACAGCATGCTCGACGGGCTCTACGGCGAGATGGTCAAGGGCATCGCGGCCGGGCGCGGGCGCACGGAGGACGAGGTGAAGGCGTGGGTGGACGATCCGCCCATCACCCCGGCGTCGGCGAAGTCCCGCGGGATGGTCACCGATCTGAAGTACCGCGACGAGGTGGCGGACACGATCTGCGGTGAAGAGCGCACGGAGATCGAGGACTACCACGAGTCTCCGTCGCCGTTTGCGTCCGGCAAGAAGCTGGCGGTGCTGCACGCCGACGGCGCGATCGTCTCCGGCGACTCCGGCGGGTCGATGTTCGGCGGCTCCTCCATCGGGGATCGTACGGTGATCGAGACGCTGGACGATCTGCGGGAAGACGACGACGTCGCCGCCGTGGTGCTCCGGGTGAACTCTCCCGGCGGCAGCGGCCTCGCATCCGACAACATCTGGCACGCGATCAAGCGGGTGAAGGAGGCCGGAAAGCCGGTGGTCGTCTCCATGGGCGACTACGCCGCGAGCGGCGGCTACTACATCGCCGCGCCGGCCGACTGGATCGTCGCCGAGCCGACCACGCTCACCGGGAGCATCGGCGTCTTCGGGGGAAAGATGAACCTCGGCGGGGTCTTCGGGAACCTGGGGATCACCACCCACACGTGGCAGCGGGGCGCGATGAGCGACCTGTTCTCCTCCACCAACGACTTCACGGAGCCAGAGCGTGCGAAGTTCCGGGAGTTCCTCCAGGGCTTCTACGACACCTTCGTGTCGCGGGTCTCGGAGGGCCGGAAGATGACGCCGGAGGGGGTGCACGCCGTGGCCCAGGGCCGGGTGTGGACCGGCGCACAGGCCAAGGAGCGCGGGCTCGTCGATGAGCTCGGCGGGCTCGACGTGGCGATCACCAAGGCCACCGAGCTGGCGAAGGTCGAGGGCGGAGAGGCCCTCACGGTGGAGCGTTTCCCCAAGCGCCGCACCTTCATGGAGCAGATCAGCGAGGACCTTCAGAAGTCCCAGCTCCCGCCCGAGATGTCGGTGCCCGAGGTGAAGAAGGCCTGGGCCACGTTCGAGACGCTGGATCGGGTGCTCGCCGACGGCGGGGTGGCGGCGATGCTCCCGGAGACGTTCGACATCCACTGAACACGAAGCGGGTGCGGAATGGCCCCCGCGGTGCTATCCGTGGGGGCAGAGGAAACGCCATGCTCCTGCTCATGAGCCTCGCCTGCGACTCGTCGCCCCCGCCCGCCTACGGCGGCACCAAGATGAGCGACTACTTCGCGTTCGACGGGTCCCGGAAGGCCACGTTCAACAACGACGACACCTCCATCACCTGGCAGCTGGTCGTCGAGAAGAAGGCGCAGACCACCGTGGTGGACGGTCGCGAGATCGTCACCATGGAGTACAGCAACAACGAAACGGCCGAAGTGCTCGGGTCGGTGCAGTGGTCCACGGTCACCGGCGATGCCACCTGGGTGCACGGCTACTCGCTTGGCGCGATGGGGGAGACTATCACCTTCGATCCGCCGATCGCCATCACCGACGACGACGACGCGATGCGCATGGGCGACGTGCTGGAGACCGACACCACGGACTCCAACGGCGTGGCCCAGCACTACACCTCCACGTTCACCGGCCCGGAGACGCCCTGCGGCGTCACCGCCAACGCCGACTTCGATCACTGCGTGGTGTTCAACATCACCGACGGCGTCGATGATGCGGCCACCAGCCCGCTGTTTGTTGGCACCTTCACCCTGGTCGCCGCCTACAACATGGAGAAGATCTCCCTGCCGGCCTACGCCCAGCAGTGGGAGCTCACCCAGATCGCCTACACCTCCAGCGAGGACGGCGGCTGAGCTTCGCCATGTCGCGCGGCCTCTGCGTCGCGGCCGGGCTCGTCATGGCCGGCTGCACCGACCTCGACTACCGCCCGGGCGACTGGGAGGTGGATGTGGTGTCGGCGTTGCCGCCCGACGCGGAGACCTTGCGCATCTGTGTCGAGGGCAACGGCGTCTCCAGCGTTGGCGCGGGCAATGGCCGCGTTGAGGTGCGTGGGCTGCGTCCGGAGAGCACCCAGGTGCGGATTGAGGTGTACGACCTCGACGAGGTGGGGCTGCTCGCCACCGAGTGGGCGGAGCTCGGCGATGAAACTCCGTTCGCCGAGGTCGCGCCGGTGGAGCTCGGCGCGTCGCCGTGTTCGTCCGTCGGCGCGTATGCCGCCGCGGGGGAGGAAGATCGGCTCCTCGTCGCCCGGTTCGTGGTGGAGTGATGCCCTGGTTTTTCCTCCTCTCGGCGTGCGGCGACGAGCGCGCCGAGGACAGCGCTGCGCCTCGCTTCTACGTCGAGTCGGTGGACCCGCTGGACGGCGCGGTGGAGTCCGACGTCGGGGCGGTGGAGCTGCGGCTCAACGGAATCCCCGACATCAGCCGGTGCACGACGGCGACCATGCGGGTAGACGCCGCCCGCGATGATGGGACGCTCGCTTTTTCGGTGCCGGTGGAGCTCTCGGTCTCCGGGGAGGGGTTCGTGAAGCTCCGGCGGATCGATCCCTACCTGCATGGTTGGGCGTACCAGGTCACCGTCCGCGGCGGGGAGAGCGGCTGCGCCGACGCCGACGGGATCCCCATCGAACCTTTCTTCTCGCAATTCCAGGTGCCCTGATGCGCTCCTCGCCTCTGTTCGTTCTCCTCGTCCTGTCCGCCTGTGCGACCGACACCTACACGGGGGACACCGACACCAGCGACGGCTACTTCGAGACCGGGGACGCCGAGACCGGCGACACGTCCGACACCCAGGACTCGGTCGTTGAGACGGGCGATTCCACGGGCCACACCGGCGACAGCGTGGACACTGCCGACTCTGGCGACACCGGCGTGGAGCCCGGCCTCGGCGACCTGCAGGCCTGGCCGAGCGCCATGGTGGTCGACGTGGGCGCGACCTACCCGATCCGCGTCATCGCCACCGACAAGGCGGGCACCCGGAGCGTGTACGGCGCGGCCGTGATCACGGCGGACGACCCGGCTGTCGCCTCGGTGGACAGCGCCGGCGTGGTGACCGCGCTGGCGGAGGGCACCACCACGGTGCGGGTGATGGCCGAGGGCCTGGAGGTGGACCTGTCGTTGGTGGTGCTCGCCGGCTTCGCGTCCCAGATCACGGTGGTCGACGGCACCAGCGGCGCGCCCATCGAAGGCGCCACGGTCCGCACGGCGGCCGGCGACACGCTGACGGACGCGTCCGGGGTGGCCGCTGCCCCGGTGGTCGACGGCGCCCCGGCCACGTTCACCGTGTGGATCGACGACGCGCACTACTCGGTGAGCGTGCTCGACACCGTGAACCGCCGCTTCACCGTCCCGCTCAAGGTGGTGGCCGACCAGGAGCCCACCGCCCAGCTCCACGGCGACGTGGACTTCTCCGCCGTCCCCGACGCCGGCCTCGGCGATGAAGTTTTCGGCCTCGCCTCTGGCTCCGTGCAGGGCGACCTCACGCTCTTCGACGTGGAGGACCTCCTCGCGCCCACCCGCACGCTCGACTACCACGGCGTGGAAGCGGACGTCCCGAGCAACATCTTCGTGGAGAACTTCCTCGAGGACTACTACGCCCAGGTGCGGCCGGGCGCGGTGGCGGCCTGGGGCCTCGGCGGCCCGGTGTCGGTGGCCGAGCTCGCGGCGGGCCTCAACGGCACGGGGGACGCGATGGCGCTCATCATCGACCACCTCCCCGACATGACCTGGGGCACCAACGGCGGGATCACCGCCGTCGCCGGCGCCGACGCCGACGCGCCGCTCGCGCCCTCGGTGGCGTTCACCGACAGCCTCCACGTCGCGTTGCCCTCGCTCTCCACCGGCTTTGACGGCACGGAGGAGGAGCTCGTCTGCACCTTCGACGGCACCGCCGATGGCTACGTGCTCACCGGCCTCGGGCTCGGTGCCGGGGTGATGGACATCGCCAAGGTGCCCGACGGCAGCGTCCCCGGCGCGACAGACAGCGCGGTCTTCGTGATGGCGCAGGTCGGCGGCCTGGGTTCGGGCGGCGCCGTGGCGGTGGCCGTGGCCGACGCGAGCGGGAGCACCGTGACGTTCCCCGAGCTCCAGGACATCCCGGTCATCAACGACTGGAACTGGGAGGGCCGGCTCCTCGACTTCACCACCGACCCGGCGGCCACGCTGGTGCACGTGGTGATGGTGGACAAGGGGGGGCGGGTGCTCGAGGTGTGGACCGACGGGAGCTGGTCGGGCTCGCTCGACAAGCACAACCCCACCTTCCACCCCAACAACGCCACCGTGACGCTGGAGAGTTTCGAGGTGGTCGATGGCACCTTCGAACACTGGGTGAGCGCCGGCGACCTGGAGCCGGCGGACCTCGGGCCGATCACCCGGTCGGTGGTGACGCGGGCGCCGTGAGGGTCAGCCCCCGGTCTGCACCACAAACGTGGTCATCCGCCCGTTCTGCGCGCTGATCGTCCCGCCCGCGCCCCAGAGGTCGCTGACGGTGCCGGTGGCCGTGCGCACCACGGCCACCGAGGCCGCACAGGACTGGCCCTCCGAGGCGAGCGCCTCGCCAGGGATGTCCGCCTCGCCCACATCGTCGACATTATCCAGCTCGTAACCGGGAATGCAGTCGCCGCTGAGCGTCACGGTGACCGCGCCATCGCCCGTGGCGTCCCACAGCACGATGAGCACGCTGTCCGCCCAGACCGTGGCGCCATCCACCGGGGTGGTGATCGCGAAGTCCGCGGGCATCGTCACCACCGTGCCGTCGATCGTGTCGTCCGCGGTGCGGTCGAAGCGCACGCCGACCTCCTCGCCGCCGCTCGCGACGGTGAGGGTGTCGCTGTAGACCACGTCGCCGAGCGCCATCTCCACCGGCGCCAGGGGGAACTCCTCGTCGCCGTGGTAGCCGACGAGGGCCTCGTCGCCGCCGAGGTGCACCGGCGTCCAGCCGATGCCCTGGCCGCGGGTGATCTTCGCGTCGACCTCGGTCTGCACGCCGTCGGTGGTGGCGAGCGCCTCGATGGCGAGCTCCGCGTTGGTCACGTCGGTGGACTGGAGCTCGGCGCAGGCGAACAGGAAGAGGATCACGAGGACTTCTTCTCCACGGAGACGTAGGGGAGGGGATCGGTGGGCGCTGGCCGCGATCCGTAATCCGGCCCCACACGATAGGTGGCGGAGCCCCCTCGAGGTCCCATGCTGCTGCTCGCCCTGTCCCTGGCCTCCGCCGTGCCTGCCGCCGGCTACTACCGGCAGCCCGCCCTTCACGGCGACACGCTGGTCTTCGTGGCCGAAGGCGATCTCTGGCGGGTGGACCGGTCGGGTGGCGTCGCGACGCGGCTGACCACCCACCCGGGGCAGGAGCTCTTTCCCGCCATCAGCCCCGACGGGAAGACCGTGGCGTTCGTCGGCAACTACGAGGGCGTCCCCGCGGTGTACACCATGCCGCTCGGCGGCGGCGCGCCCACCCGGGGCACCTGGGACGGCAACAAGCTCTTCGTCGCCGGGTGGACCGCCGACGGCAAGGTGATCTACGCGAGCGACGGGAAGTCCACGATGCCCGCGCAGCAGCTCTTCCTGCTCGATCCGGCGAAGGGCACCAGCGAGGCGGTGCCGCTCTGGCAGGCCAGCGACGGCGCTTATTCAGGGGCATCCCTGTTCTTCACCCGGCTGCCCTTTCAGGGGAGCTATACCAAGAAGTACCAGGGCGGCACCGCGCAGCAGCTCTGGCGGTACGACGCGGGCGCTGCCGAGGCCGTGCCCCTCACCGGCGACTTCGCCGGCACGTCCAAGCGGGCGATGCCCTGGAAGGATCGGGTGTACTTCGTGAGCGATCGCGACGGCACGATGAACCTGTGGAGCATGACCGCCGACGGGAAGGACCTCAAGGAGCTCACCCACGCCTCCGGCTGGGACGTCGGCCACGCCTCGCTCTCCGACGGGCGCATCGCCTACCAGCTCGGCGCCGACCTCCACGTGGTGGACGTCGCCAGCGGCGCCGACACGCTGGTGCCGATCACGCTGGACTCCGACTTCGACCAGACCCGGCAGCGGTGGATCGACAAGCCGATGGACTGGCTCACCCGCTGGGATCCGGCGCCCGATGGCGAGCGGGTGGCGATGGTGGCGCGCGGGCAGGTCTTCGTGGCGCCCCGGAAGTCGGGGCGGCTGGTGCAGGTCACCCACGACGAGGGGGTGCGCTGGCGCGACGCCCGCTTCTCCGCGGACGGCACGTCGCTCTACGCCCTCGGCGACGCGTCGGGGGAGGTGGAGGTGTGGCAGTTGGCGGCCGACGGCCTCGCCGCTCCGAAGCGCCTCTCCACCGACGGGCATGTGTTGCGTTGGGAGTCCGTGCCGTCGCCGGACGGCAAGTGGATCGCGAGCAGTGACAAAGACCAGGACCTCTGGCTGGTGGACGCGAAGACGGGCGCTTCCACCAAGATCGACCACTCGCCCATCGACCGCATCACCGACCCCCGCTGGTCCCCCGACGGCCGCTGGCTCACCTACACCAAGCCGGGCGACAACTTCATCTTCCAGGTGTGGTTGTACGACACGGTCTCGAAGAAGACCCAGGCGATCACCACCCCGCAGTACGACAGCTCCTCGGCCGAGTTCAGCCCCGACGGCGAGTGGTTGTATTTCCTGAGCGATCGCCACCTGGAGACGGTGGTCACCTCGCCCTGGGGCCCGCTCGCGCCCGAGCCGTTCTGGAACGCGCGCACCGAGGTCTACGCGCTGGCCCTCCACGCGGACGGTCGTTCCCCCTTCGCCCCGGCGGATGAGCTGCACCTCCCCAAGAAGGACGACGCCGACGCGGACGCCGACAAGGAGAAGGACAAGCCCAAGGGCAAGGCCAAGAAGGAGGAGCCCGCGCTCCCTCCGGTCACCATCGATCTCGACGGGCTAGCCGATCGCCTCTGGAAGGTGCCCGTCGCGGCGGGAAACTACTCGTCGCTCCAAGCCAACGACAAGGGGCTGTTCTTCCTCTCGTGGACCGCTGAGCGGGAGCCGAAGGCATCCCTCGCCGCGGTGGAGCTCACCAACGACGCCCCCGAGCTGGTTACCGTGCTCGACGACGTGAAGTCCTTTGCGTTGTCCGCTGACGGCGCGCGCCTCGTCATCCGGCAGGACGCGGGTTTCGTGGACGTCGAGGCCGCACCCGCCGAGGCCGACGTGGAGAAGGCCGCGATCGACCTGGGGGCGTGGTCGATGAGCGTGCAGCCGCTCGCCGAGTGGCGTCAGATGTTCCGCGAGGCGTGGCGTCTGGAGCGCGACTACTATTGGGACAAGAACATGCGCGGGATGGACTGGAAGGCCAACCTCGCGAAGTATGAGCCGCTGGTGGAGCGGGTGCGCAGCCGTGAGGAGCTCGGCGACCTGCTTGGGCAGATGGTCGGCGAGCTCCAGACGCTCCACACCTTCGTACGCCAGGCCGACATCCGCAAGCCGCCGGCCACCATCGGCCGTGCGTCCCTTGGCGCGCAGCTCACCCGCGATGACGCGGCCGGGGGCTGGAAGGTCGCCCACATCTACCGCTCCGACCCCGACGAGCTCGACCGTCGCTCGCCGCTACAGGCCCCCGGCGTGCACGTCGCCGAGGGGGACGTGATCACCCGGATCAACGGCGTCTCCACCCTCGGCGTGCCCGACGTGGGCGTGCTGCTCCGCGACCTCGCCGGCCAGCAGGTGCTCCTCCACGTGCGCACGCCCGGGAAGGACAAGGAAGATCGGGCCGAGATCGTGATTCCCGCCGACGCGGGTCAGGACGGCGACCTCCGCTACCTGGACTGGGAGACCACCCGGGCCGACGCGGTGTCGGCAAAGAGCAGCGGGCGCTTCGGGTACATCCACCTTCGCGCCATGGGCGAAGACGACATGGACACCTTCGCTCGTACGTACTACCCCCAGTTCAACAAGGACGGACTGGTCATCGACGTCCGGCACAACCGGGGTGGCAACATCGACTCGTGGGTGCTCGAGCGGCTGATGCGCAAGGTGTGGTTCTATTGGAACCAACGCGAGGGGCGGTCGCCCAACTGGAACATGCAGTACGGGTTCCGCGGGAAGGTGGTGGTGCTCTGCGATGGCGACACCAGCTCCGACGGTGAAGCGTTCTCCGAGGGCATCAAGCGGCTCGGCATCGGCCGGGTGATCGGCACGCGCACCTGGGGCGGGGAGGTGTGGCTCTCGTCCGAGAACACGCTGGTCGACGACGGGATCGCGACGGCGGCGGAGTACGGCGTCTACGGCCCCGAAGGCGCGTGGCTCATCGAGGGCCACGGCGTGGAGCCCGACCAGGTCGTCGACAACCTCCCTCACGCATCCTACCTCGGCCAGGACGCCCAGCTCGACGCGGGGTTGGCCTGGTTGGAGGCGGAGCTCAAGGCCCACCCGGTGCCGCTGCCCCCGGTCCCGGCGATGCCGCCGCTGAAATAATCAAGACAATGCGCTTACCTCCCGGCCCTCCTCCACCGTCGCGAGCCCAAAGTGGGCCAGCCACGACAGGCATCGTTGGACGAGGAGGCCGCCGTGGCCGCAACTCCCCTTCTCCCCCTGGGAGAAGGTGGCGCGAAGCGGCGGATGAGGGCTTGTGATGCTAACATGTTTTACGTATCAGCGGCCGTGGCCGCAACTCCCCTTCTCCCCCTGGGAGAAGGTGGCGCGAAGCGCCGGATGAGGGCTGCCACGGCGGCCACGATGCTGCCGTTCCAGGAGAGAATCTCCCCGTCCTGGGCACCATGATCACGAGAGGCCGGCGCACCCACGGAAGGGAACTCCGGGCAGGAACGCCCGGGACCTCCAGGACCCCCTCAAAGGGTCACGCAGAGGCGCAGAGAAGAAGGCGAGACCGTGGGGTCCGAATCGGGTCATCTCTGGCCGAACGGGACGATGGGCAGCAGGCCAAACCAGCGAACAGATTGTTTGGTTGGCGGTGCCAAGCCGTGTCCGGTTCCGGCCCGTAGCGCCTGAAGTGGCCGAGCGCGCGACGGGCGAACCGTGCGGGACCGGGCGGCCTTGGCTCAAGGCGACGTCGAGTCACGGTTGGCCTTCACCCCGCCATTCTCGCCCCGATCGCTCCTCGACCGCCGACGGCCTCGCTCGGCACGCCGGTGGGGCGCCTCCAGCCCCTCGACCCGCCCGCCGACGGTGCCTGGACCGCACGCTGGGGCTGGCCCGCGTCAGCACGGAGCGCGCGGAGCGACGGGAGAATGCTCCCCGATTACGCGAAACCTCCGCTCCGTCGGTCCTGATCAGTTAGGGCCCGATGTTCGGCGCGTACGTCCCCATGCACGACGCCGTCCCAGACCGCACCCACCGGCGCTGACCGCGCCGTGGTGGCGGCAGTTCATCCGGTCCGCCCCTCCCCCTGAAACGCCCTGCAATCGCCTGCGACGGCCTCGCGCCGCCCTCCGGGTGACAACGGGTGGCCTCCACCGAGCGTGGCGGCTTCCCCTGAACCCTCGGAGCAACCATGGTCCCTCGCCCCGCCCTCCTCCTCGCGCTGAGCCTCGCTGCCTGCGCCACCTCCACCGACACCGACACGTCCGGAGACAGCGGCACCCCCGCGGACGGCACCCCCGTGGTGCCCTGGTACGCCGACGGCGCCCCGGCCGTCGCCGCTCCGGTGATCCCCTGGGAGGCCGGCGCCGTCCCGGTCGAAGCGCCCAACTTCACCTGCCGCCCCGGCTGGACGTCCACCACGCTCGACAACGGCGGCACCATCTGCGAGCCGTGGCCCACGGGCACCCGGGAGGTCTGCGCCTCCCCGACCGCCATGCAGCTCCCCGGCACCAGCGGCTGCGTGGAGGTGGGCGAAGCCTGCCCCGCCGGCGACTGGCCCGAGGCCCTCCCGGCCAGCGGCGTCTGGTACGTCGCCCCTGGCGGCACTGGCGACGGCACCTCCGCGGAGACCCCGATGGGCAGCGTGGCGGCGGCCGTCGCGGCGGCCGGCCCGGGCGACACCGTGGCGCTCGCGAAGGGCACCTACGACGAGGCGGTGACCGTGACCGGGCAGGTGACGATCCGCGGCGCCTGCGCGGCCGAGACGAAGCTCACCTCCTCGACGATCACCGAGTTCGACGCGGTCGTCACCGAGGACGGGGGCGACCTCACCCTGCGCGATGTCCAGGTCTCGGACTCCACCGGGATGGGGCTCGCCGGCTACGGCGGCACGGTGAACCTGGACGGGGTCGCGTTCATCGCCGACACCGTCTACAACGTCTTCCTCTCGGAGGTGGCGACGACGGCCACCGACGTGCTCTCCACGGACGGGGTGGAGAGCCCCACGGACCAGGCGCACGGGTACGGGATGGCCGCGATCGGCGGCACCCTCGACCTCTCGCACACCAGCATCCTCCGCAGCACCGCCCTCGGGCTCAAGCTGGAGAACATCACGGCCACGATCGACGACCTCGCCATCGTAGACGTCACTCCCCGCGTCAGCGACCTCGGCCTCGGCTGGGGCCTGGCTTGCCAGAAGGTGACCGTCGCCGACATCGAGGGGCTCGTCGTGGAGAACACGATCTCCTCCGGCGTGGAGATCCGGGACGATTCGCAGGTGACGCTCCGGGACGCCGTGGTCCGCCACGTCCAGCCCGGCGCGGACATTGGCCTGTACGGCTACGCGATCTCGGCGAGCGACTACGCGGTGCTGGTCGGGGAGCGGCTCTACGTCCACGACTATGGAACGTCCGGGTTCTTCCTCTACACCGACGTCGACACGGACTATACGGTGGACGTCACGCTCTCGGACGTCGTCTTCACCGGCGGCGCACATGCCTGGGGGCAGTCCACCGGCGGGTTCGGGCTGCTCGTCAACGGCGAGGGCGTGGTCTCGATGACGCGGGCGGTGATCACCGACAACGAGGCCGAAGGGATCGTGTTCACCAAGGGCGCCACCGCCACGCTCAGCGACGTGCGGGTGGAGCGGTCGGGGGCCCTCGGGGACGCCGGCGCCGGGATCACCCTGCACAACCCCTCGACGGTGCTCACTCGCGCCATCCTGGCGGACAACGTTGGCTTTGGCCTCTACGTCGACACGCTGGCCTCGGTGACCGCGAGCGACGTGGAGGTGAGCGCGAGCGGCGCCGAGCCCACCGCGTTCGGCTCCGGGGGGGTCGTGGTGACCGGCGCGGGCGACGTGTCGCTGAGCCGGTTCCGGGTGCATGATGTCGGCTACGTGGGGATGCAGCTGGACACGTCAACCTCCGTGGTGATCGCCGACATCGACGTGCACGACGTGAGCCCGGACGTCGACGGACAGCTCGGCTTCGGGATGGCACTCACCGGCAACGGCTCGGCGCAGGCCGATCGTCTGGACATCGGTCAGGTCTCGCTCGCGGGGTTCAACGCGGTCGGCTCGGTGACGGTCAACGACCTCCACGTGAGCGGCGTGATCTCCGGGGAGGACGGCGGGTCCCTCGGACTGGGCGTCTTCCTTGAGGACGGGGACGTCACCGGCGCCCGCTGGCTGGTGGAAGACAGCCAGAACGCGGGCTTCGGGCTGACCCGCAGCGACGCCGTGGTGTCCGACGTGCGCATCGACGGGGTCACCCCCCGCAGCTGCGCGGCCACGACCTGCACGGACGATGCGGGTTCGCCCGGCGTCTTCGTGGACGCCAGCAGCAACCTCGAGCTCAACACCTTCATGGTGGGCGGCACCGAGGGCGTGGGCCTCCAGACCGCCGGCGACCTCACCGTGAACGACGGCTACGTCCTCGACGCGGCCTACGGCACCGAAGCGTCCGGTTCGGGCCGCATCTTCCGTGCCCGCGTGGACGTGACCGGCGCCGATGCAGCCTCGCCCGACGCGCCTCAGCCGGTGCCGACGCTGCTGTACTGAGCGGCGACGATCGCCCGATCCGACGAACCCCGCACCATCCGGGGGAGGGGACCCAAGGTCTCTCCCGGTGGAGCGGGGTTTTTCGTTCCCCCTCCCGTCTCGGCAGGAACGTCGCGAGCCACGACAAGCGTCGGCGCGGCGCCCGGCGATGGTGCCTGGCCGGCCAACTTTTGGGCTCGCGAGGATGAAGGAGGGCCGGGAGGCCCGCGCACCCTCGTCGAACCCTCAGCGGGGAGCGAGTTCGGGGTTCGGGTGGGTGGCGAACCGGCGGACGTGCTGGTCGCCGCGGGCACTTTTGACGAGCGCCTGGGCCAGGTAAGGCCCGAAGTAGGCGCGGGTGGAGGGGGTGAAGTGCACCGCGTCCACGTATTCGTCGTCGGTGAGGGGGACCTCGGAGAGGTCGGCCACCCGAACGCTCTCCGGGAGCGCATCCACGATGACGGAGGCCGCGAGCGGCATCAGGCTGTCGTGCCGTTCGGGCAGCAGCCCGAGCACCAGTCGGGTGCCGGCGCGCTCGGCGGAGGCCGCGAGCGCGAGGAGCGCCGGATCGGGCTCAGGCGCCACCGTCGCCTGTTTGTCCGGGGTGGACGGGGCGCCGCCTCCCGCGTGGTCCCGTACGTTGGCGCGTCCGTTCTGGCGGAGGGTGTCCTCCACGGCGAGGTCCAGCCGATCGCCGCTGCGCGGGCGATCGTCGTGGATCTGCTCCGCCATCCGCTCGCCCAGCGGCCGCCCGAAGAGCTCGATCCAGGCCTCTCGCACCCGAAGGCGGCCCGCGAGGCGCCGCTTCACGGCGAGCACGGCCTGGGGGTCTCCGAGGAGCCGGGCGAGCTCCCGATCGTCCCAGCGCGCGAGCTCCAGGGCCACGTCCTCGTCCGGGACCGGGGAGACCTTCCCGAACCACCCGGCTGGACAGGCGATGAACACCACCGCGGGCGGGTGCCCGGTCTGCGCCAGGTAGTGTTCGAATTGCACGTACCAGGTGAGGGGCCCGGTGCCCCGATCGGTCACGCGCGTGACGGTGAGGCCGAGCGCCGACTCGAGATCGCGGGGCTCCATCGCCGACTCCACCGCCGAGTTCCCCAGCAGCACGGCCTGCCCGCCGACCTCCGGGCCGGTGGCGTCGAGGATGAGTCGAGCATGATCCCCCGGAATCCGCGCCGCGACGAGGTTGATCGCCGTCGTGGACAGGCCGAGCACCGCCCCGATCACGGCGATGGCGAGGCTCCAGGTGCGGGCGTTCGGGGGGGTGGACATGCGGCTCAGAACGAGAAATAGATGAAGTCGGCGCGGGTGTCGCGGGCGAAGACGCCGATGGCGACGAGGCAGAGCGCCCACGCGCCGGCCTGGGCCGGCAGCAGCCACCGGTCGGGGATACGCGGGTAGACGTGCCGCTCGGCCAGGAGCACCAGCACCATCGGCACGGCCGCCCAGAGGTAGACCCCGGCGAGGAGCGCGGCCACCGCCCAGAGCGTCGGGTCGCTCAGCTCGGGCCAGGTGGTGAGGTAGTGCCACGTCCGGGAGAGCTGGGTCTCCCGGAAGAGCAGCCAGTGGACCTGGAGGAACCCGAACATGATCCCCACCGCGAGCGGGTGGCTCCACCGTCGGTCCTTCCACGAGGCCGGAATCTGTGGGGTGACGTAGCGGTACCCCGTGATGAGCACCGCGTGGTACATCCCCCAAACCACGTAGCTCCAGTTCGCGCCGTGCCAGAGGCCCGAGATCCCGAGGGAGCCGAAGGTGGCCAGGGTGCGCCGGCGCTCGTCCGTGGCGCCGCCGCGGAGGGGCTCGTAGACATACTCGTGGATCCATCGGGAGAAGCTGATGTGCCAGCGGCGCCAGAAGTCGCCGGGGTTCGCGGCGAGGAAGGGGTGGTTGAAGTTCAACATCAGCTCGATTCCGAGCATCCGGGCCGTCCCGCGGGCGATGTCGGTGTACCCGGAGAAGTCGGCGAGGATCTGCACCCCGAAGCCCATGGACGAGAGCGCCACGAGGATCAGCGGGGGGTTGTCCATCGCGAAGACCCGATCCACGTAGAGTGACACCGAGTCCGCGATCATGATCTTCTTCGCCGCGCCCCACAGCGCCAACGTGAGGCCCTCACGGACGCGGGCGCCGTCGAACCGACGATCGACCTCGAGCTGGGGGAGCAGGTCCTTCGCCTTCATCACCGGGCCAGCGACCAGGTGGGGGAACATCAGGATGAAGGTGAGGTAGTCGAGGAAGTTGCGGCGAGCGGCGAGCCGGCCGCGGTACACGTCGATCGTGTAGCTCAGCGTCTGGAAGGTGTAGAAGCTGATCCCGACCGGGAGCAGCAGCCCCAGGGTGGGGAGGGAGACCGGGGTGCCGAGCCGGGCGAGCGCCACGGCGAGGTTCGACACGAAGAAGTCGTAGTACTTGAAGACCCCGAGCAGGCCGAGGTTCCCGATCAGGCTGATGGCGAGCCAGGGCTTGCGCCGGGTCGGGTGCGCTTCCATCTGGAGCCCCGACACGAAGTCGAGCACCGCCGAGAACGCCAGAAGCCCGAGAAACCAGGGGTGCACCCAGCCGTAGAAGATCGCGCTGGAGACGCAGAGGACGAGGTTCTGCCAGGACTTCCTTGGCGCGAGCCAGTACAGCGTGAACACGATGCCAAAGAGCACCACGAACGCTGGCTGGACGAAGGTCATCGCGGCGGCAGTCTACTCCACCTGCGCCAGTCGTGCGGGGCGGTCAACGCGACGCGGGCGCCCGCCCGCCGCCCGCCGACGCGGGTCCTGGCTCGCGACGTGCCTGCCGAGGTGGGAGGGGGAACCAGCCTCTTCGTTGGTCCTTCGTCGCCTGCTCACACCTGGAATCGCCAGCTCACCTTGGCGAAGACCTGCCAGAACGGGCTGAGCTCACCGGAGTCAGGCATGCGCGTCGCGCCGACGGTGCCGCCCGCGTAGAGCGCGCTCCCGGGCGTCCACTCCCAGGCCGCGACCGGCTCCAGGCGCCAGGCGTCGAGGTCGGCTGCGGACCCGCTCGCTTGCCCCACCGCGCGCACCCAGGCGTGGCGGTCGAGGAAGAGCTCGGCCTTCACCCGGCCGGTCCACGCCAGGTAGAGCTCCTCGCCGCTGAGCTCGGTCATGTGCTCCAGCCCGGGATCGAGGGAGAGAACGAACGCCGGCACCGGCTGGAGCTCCACCCCGAGGTAGCCAGACTGCACGAGGCCTGCTCGCGGCGCCGCGAAGTCGTAGTAGGGGCGAGTGCCGAACGTGCCTTCGGCCTCCATCCGCAGCCATGAACCGGCGGAAGTGGAGCCGTAGACCTCGCTGTTGGCGTAGTCTACCCAGGTGCCGGCGAAAGACTCGCCGGCGACCCGCGCGTCCACCTTCAGGAAGCTGCCGTCGGCGAACTGCGCCCACACGCTGGGGTCCCAGGCGCGCTCGCGGGGGGCTTCGGCGAAGTCCCAGTACGCCCAGCCGTCCAGCGGCTCCAGGCTCAGCACCGAGAGCGCCCCCGGGAGGTTGAGGTTGTAGTGGGCCTCGCCGCCGCCCCCGAGCAGGTCCGACTGGGTGACAAAGCCGTTCTCCTGCCGGAAGTCGGGGGTGATCGCGCTGCCGTAGGCGAGCACGTAGAGCGTCTCGCTGGAGTAGAGCCCGCTGAGCACCCCCGCCGGCGCGAGCACCGGCGCTTCCCCCTCCGCGAAGGTGGTGGACGAGCCGAGGGCGGCGGCCGAGACCCGGAAGCGCTTGTCGATGCGCCAGGTACCGTCGATGCCGAGCACCTGATTGTCGAGGTCGGTGCCGAGGATGGTGCGATCGGAGCCGAGGAGGCCGAGGGAGCTGCCGCCGGGGAGGGTGAGGCGGGCGCGGGCGAGGGTGGCCAGCGCGTCGTGGCCGTCGAGCTGATCGGCGGTCCATCCTCCGCCTTCGTTCACGCTCGGTGGCGGTGAGCGGTCGAGCACGTTGAGCGCGGCGAGCCCCACCGCGCCGACCTCCCCGGCGGCGCGCACGCCGTAGAGCGGCGCGTTCATCGACCGGGTGTAGACCACGCCGTGCATCGGGTGCCCGAACCAGTCCTGGTCCTGGAGGAAGAACGGACGCTTCTCGTCGTAGAAGAGGGCGTAACGCCGGTTGGCGTCGATCTGGGTCGCGTCGGACTCCAACTGCGAGAAGTCGGGGTTCACCGTGGCGGCGGCGCCGAAGTGGGCGCTCGGCTCGTAGTGCAGGGTGAGCCCGGGACCGAGGCCGGCGTACTCCAGTCGGGCGCTGGGGGCGGTCGGCTCGGACCACGCCCCGGTGAGCTCGGGCTGCACCTCCAGCCCCAGGCGACGGGGGAGCTTGGGGGGGCCGGGCATCGGCGCTTCGGCGAGGAGCGGGTCGGTGTTCGGCTCTACCCGGGGCCAGGCGTAGGACTGTCCGGCGCGGGCCACCTCGCGGGTGGCCACCAACGCGAGCTTCTCGGCGCTGCCGGAGAGGTGGATGGTGCTCCACGGCACCGCGATCTCCACCACGTAGCCGGTCGCGGTGCGCACCCCGGCGCTGCGCCAGACGCCGTCCCACGAGAGGTCGACATCGTAGAGGTCTTCGCCGGCGAGGTGGACGCCGTCGAGCTGCACGCCGATGGCGGTGGCCTGGAGCAGGTAGGCCCGGCGACCGTCGCCGTTGGGGTCGAGGTACAGGCCCACCCGGTCGTCGGCGTAGCGGGTGTCGCGGCGTCCGAGGCCAGCGCGGACCTTCTCGGGCTCCGGATCGGTCACCACGAAGGACACGTAGAGGGCGTCGTCGTCGCAGAGGACGCGGGTGACCATCGTCCCCAGGGGCACCACATCGGAAGAGGGGGCGTAGACCGTGGCGTCCGGGAGGACCGTGGCGGCGGCCCAGGCGGCCTCGTCGGCGCGGCCGTCCACGGCGATGTGGGCGTCGTCGACGTGGGGGATGCCGGGCGCAGCCCAGGCCGGGAGCCCGAGGAGGAGGAGCATGGGGCGAGGTATCCTGGGGCCGCCGGCGGCGAGCCCTACACCTGCACGCGCATGGGCGGGGCGAGGCGGGGCCCGAGGTGGGTCACCGCCATCACGCCGAGGGTGGCGAGCGCGGCGGTCCACGCGATGTCCCCCACCGGTCGATCGTGCACGAACCACCAGTTCACGTTCTTGAAGATCTCGATCTCCGCCCGCGTGACCACCAGGATCGCGCCGACCAACGCGCCGACGCCCCACACCCGCGCGCTCGCCCGTTCGTAGCCGACGAGCGCGGCGGGGACCGTCGCGATCGCACAGAATGGGAGGGGCGTGGAGGTGAACCAGGGCGTGCACGCGAGCAGCCCCAACGCCACCAGCGCCAGCACCCCCTGCCAGCCGGGCGCGTGGGCCTCGCCCTTGGGGAGTTCGTCCGTCGCGAGCGCCTCCACGACCGTGCCCGCCGCGTGTCCGAACCCGGCATAGACGGGGGTGAGGACGTAGAGGGCGACCCACTCGCCGAGCTCCTCGGCCGGGCTATCAAACGCGGTGAGGGTGACGCCGAGCGCCAGCGCGGAGACGGCGAGGCCGGCCCAGAACGCGTCCCGCGCCATGCGGCGCCCTGCGGCGGCGAGGTGCCGACGATCGGCGGGCGCGGCGGCTTTTCCTCGCCACAATGCGCGCAGGATCGCGGTCGGCGCCCCCACCAGCGCGGCCAGGGGCACGGCGACGAAGACGAGGAGCGCCGGGGGGAGCGAGATGAAGTCGTTGAAGTGACCCCCCGGGTAGGCGGAGCACACGGCGACGGCGAAGAGCAGGAAGGCGAGGCTGAGGCGGAGGGACAAGCGCATCCCGTGGTTGTCGGAACGAGACGGCTTGACCTTAGGGCCGCTTCATGGGTTCGTGCGCGATTCTCCATCCGTTGACGCGCGGGCCGAGCCAGGTCGTTGCGGTGACGGCGAGCGCGGAGAGGCCCGCGGTGACCACCGCGCGCCAGGTCCGGAAGCCGAAGGTCTCCCATGCGTGGAGGCTCTTGAAGCCGTCGATCTCCGCCATCGTCACCAGGACCACGGCGGCGAGGACGGCGCCGGCCCCCCAGACGTGGACGGTGGCGCGCGTCCAGCCGGTGAGCACTACCGGTGCGAGGGCGATCCCGAGGAAACACAGGGCCGCCGTGGGGGCCTCGGGCGTGAACCCGAGGAGGAGCAGCGCCGCGATCGCCAGCCCGGCCTGCGACCGAGGCGCGCTGGGCCGGGGAGCGGGCGCAAGCGCGTCGGAGGCCATCGCCTGGAGGGCCGTGCCGAGCACGTACCCGACGGCGGCGTAGACCAGCGCGAGGACGCCCACCGCGAGCCACTCGCCTGCCTTCTCCGGTCCCCAACCCAGCAGGGTGTTTCGCGCTGCAACCAACCCGACGACGCCGACCACCACCCCCGTTGCCACGCTGTAGCGGGCGAACCTGCGCCCCGCGGCCGCGAGGTGCCGCCGGTCGGGGGCGGCGGCGTCCTCCCCCCGGTAGAGCGCCCGCAGCGCCGCCGCGGGTTCGGGGAGCAGGGCGGCGGCGGCCGGGGCCAGGAGGACGAGGAGGGCGGGAGAGAGACAGAGGAAGTCCTCTACTCGGATGCCGTGATGCCCGAAGGCGACAGACCCCACGACGACGACAGACGCCAGGACGAGCCGGAGGAGGAAGCGCATGGCGCCGGGATCGGCTGGAGATCCCGGGGAGGTGAGGGGGGCGCGTCTGAATCACCCGACGTTCGTTCCCCCTCCCACCTCGGCAGGGACGTCGCGAGCCACGACCGGCGTCGGCGCGCTGAGAGTCCCCTCATCCGGCGCTGCGCGCCCCCTTCTCCCGGAGGGAGAAGGGGAGGAGCTTCGATGTCGAGTATGCTGTCATGACGATGACGAGCTCGCTGCTCGTGGGGAGCATCGGGGCACCCTGAGTCCCCTCATCCGGCGCTGCGCGTCCCCTTCTCCCGGAGGGAGAAGGCGAGGGACGTTTCAACGGCGAGTATGATGCGATCGCGTCGGCGGCCGCGGCGGCGCGCGCCGACGCTCGTCCTGGCTCGCGACGGTTGAGGAGGGCCGGGAGGGGGAACGACCCTTGATCAGCCCCTCGTGGAAACCCTGATCCAGTCCAGGTAGGGCGCGAAGCCGGCTTCGACCGGGAGCGCCACCACCTCGGGCACGTCGTAGGGGTGGAGTTCGATGACGCGCGCGGTGAGCGCGGGCAGGCGCTCGGCGACCGTCTTGACGATGAGGAGCACCTCCGCCTCGTCCTGCACCGCCCCTTCCCACCGGTAGATCGAGCGGATCCCCGGGAGGAGGTTCACGCAGGCCGCGAGGCCCTCGCCGACGAGCGCGCGCGCCAACGACTCGGCGACCTCGGCCGTCGGCGCGGTGACGTAGACGACGCGAACGTCCGTCATGGGGCTAACGCCGCCGCGGGCCGCCGCGACGGGGGCCGTCGTCCTCGGACGGGCCGGCGAGGATGTGGAAGACGACGCGACGGTTCACCTCGCGGGCCTCCTCGGTGGTGCCGGGCTGCAGCGGTTGGGATTCGCCGTAGCCGCGGGCCACCAGGCGGTCGGGCTCGACGCCCTGGCCGATGAGGTACTTGCGGACGGCTTCGGCGCGGCGCTGCGAGAGCTCCTGGTTGTAGTCTTCGGCGCCCTGGTCGTCGGTGTGGCCCTGCACCTCCACGAGCCGCAGCTCGGAGTGGTTCTCCAGGGTGGCGGCCACGTCGTCGAGGATGCGGAAGCTCTCGGGCTTGATGGTGGCGCTGTCGAGGTCGAAGAAGACCTTGTCGCGGATGTCCACCCGGTCGGCCATCACCACGACCCGGCTCGGCTCGAGGGTGACGTTCACCGAGGCCTTCTGGTCCTTGTCGACCTTCACCTTCACCCGCTCGGGGCGGTACTGCTCGGCCCACACCGAGAGCTCCACCTCGCCCGCGGGCACCGGCTCGCTGCCCAGGCCGTCGGGGCCGGTGGTGAACTTGCGGCCTTCGCCGAGGATGGTGACCAGCGCGGCGATCGGCTGCCCGGCGGCGTTCTGCACCGACACGATGACCGTGCCGCCGGTCGGCGCCGCGTCGAGCTGGAAGACCTGCTCGTGGCGGGGCGCGGAGGGGATGCTCGCGGTGACCTCGGCCGGCAGGTAGTGGGGAGCGCGTACCTTCACCTGGTAGTCGCCCGGGGTGAGGGAGCGGGTGAAGTCGCCGTCCGGCACCGCCCAACGGCCGACCTCGGGGCCGCTGAGCAGCTCCAGGGAGGCGCCGGGGAGCTTCTTGCCTTCGTGGTCGGTGATCACGAAGTGGGTGGGGACCATGCCGGCGTCGGGGCAGCCGTCTTCGTCGGCCATCCCGTTCTTGTCTTCGGGCTGGTCGGGGCAGAGGTCGCGCTCGTTGGCGATGCCATCGCCGTCGCGGTCGTCGCCGCCGTTTCGGGCCGGGTGTTCGTCGCGGGTGGGCTGCCAGGTGAGGCCGCCGAGCACGCGCCAGGCGGGGGCGCCCACGCCATCGGTGAGGCCGGTGCCGCCACCGACGCTGAGCACGAGGTTCCGGGTGAGGTGGCCCTTGCCGCCCACCCGCCACTCGATCGGAGAGGCGCCGACGGTCTCGATCGACGCGAACGCCGATTCGCCGTCGAGCTCGCCCACCAGGGACAGCCCGCGGGTGACCGGCACGGCGAGGCCGGCGCCCCACTGGAAGCGGCTGCCCCAGCCGAGGTCGCCGAGCGAAGCGGGCGCGCCGATCTGCATGCCGAGGTTGCCGCTGAGCACCACCTTGTGGCCCCAAGAGACGCCGATCCCGGCGCCGAACTCGGGGTAGGAGGAGCCGACGTAGGCGAGGCCGCTGCCGGTGGGGAGCGCCACGTCGCCGTACATCGAGAGCCCGATCGGGGCCTTCGTGCGGTCCATGATCTGCCCGCTGGCGTTGATGCGGAGATCGCCGGGGGTGAACGTGGAGTCCATGCGGTCGCCGTCGGCGACGTGCAGCGGCAGATCGATGGCGAGGCCGAAGCCGGGGGTGGCCCAGGAGAGCGCCGCGTCGAGCGTGGCGACGGAGCCGAGGAGCTGAACCGGGTCGCGGCCGTCGGAGTAGCGGTACTCCAGGGGCGAGGCTGCGTAGTTGAAGAACAGGCCCCCGCCGAGGCCGGGCGCCGTGGGCCGGGTGTCGTGAACGGAGAAGAAGGTGTCGCTCTCGAACGCGGGGTGGAACCGCTGGGCGTTGACCGTGGGCTCGACCGCGTGCGCCGGGGTGGGCATGAGCGCCAGCGCGCCGACGACGCCGGCCGCTACGCCGCCCGCCGTGTTCACCGCCCGGTTCGTTTTGCGCCGCCTTCGGAGCACCAGGCCGGCCGCCGCGATGGCCCCGAGGAGCGAGGCCGCGCCGCCGCCGGTGGAGCAGCTTCCGCCGGTGTACACGCCGCCGCAGAGCCCGTCTTCGCACGCCACGTCCCCGTCGCCGCCCGCCGTGTCGGCCGGGGAGTCGCAGAGGCCCTCGTCGAAGGTGGCGTCGAGCGCGTCGGTGAGCTGGTCGCAGTCTTTGTCTTCGTCGCAGGAGTCGATGCCGTCGGTGATCCCGTCGCCGTCGGAGTCGGCGTTGTCCGGCTCGGTGCCGCAGTCCGTCTCTGCGGCGTTCTTCAGGCCGTCGCCGTCGGGATCGGCGCAGCCGCCGTCGGTGTCGTCGAGGTCGTAGGCGTCGAGGATCTCGTCGCAGTCGGCGTCGCCGAGCTGGTCGCCGTCGTCGATGCCGTCGTTGTCGGAGTCGGGGTCTTCGACGTCGGGGGTCCCGTCGCCGTCGGTGTCCACGTTGGGGTCGCCGCCGCCATCGTCGGCGCTGGGCACGCCGTCGCCGTCGTCGTCCTCCTCGCAGAAGTCGGGGATGCCGTCGCCGTCGGCGTCGCCGAAGCCTTCTTCGGCGTCGGAGCGGCCGTCGCCGTCGCGGTCGTCCGTGTCGGCGCCACCGCACTCGTCCTCCAGCGCGTCGGCGATGCCGTCGCCGTCGCTGTCGATGTCGTCCATCGGGTCGTTGGGGTCGGTCTCCCAGGCGTCCTGCACGCCGTCGAGGTCGCGGTCCTCCACGTTGTCGTGCACGCCGCCGTCGTCGCTGTCCCAGGAGTTGGGCTCGGTGGTGGTGCCGCCGGAGTCGCCGTCGGGGACGAAGCAGCCCGCGGACACGTCCGTGTCGTCGAGCGGGTCGGCGACGCCGACCTCCAGGCCGTCGGAGAGCCCGTCGCCATCGGTGTCGCAGGCGGTCGGCACGGTGCCGTAGTGGTTCACCTCTTCGCCGTCGGAGATGCCGTCGTCATCCGAGTCGGCGTCGTCCTTCAGGGTGCCCAGGGCGTCTTCGTCGAGGTCGAGGAGGCCGTCGTCGTCCTGGTCGATGCCCACGGCGTCGGTCCAGCCGGCCTCGAGGGTGCCGATGGCGGAGCTGTCGTCGGTGCCGCAGAGGTCGGCGTCGGCGCCGATGGGCGTGGTGCTCGCGCCGGTGACGACGGCCACGCGGAAGGTGCCGCCGTCGCTCACCCCGGCGGGGAGATCGGCGAGGTCGAGGCGCACATCCACGTACCAGTCGTCCAGCGTGTGGATGGTGCTGCCGGCGTCGGAGACCTGGACGTACGCGTCGTCGTAGACGCCCTCGAGCGTGTCCGGGGTCGCGGTGAGCCCCGCGTCGCCAGCGCCATTGCGGTAGAGGTAGACGGTCGGCGGCGCGCCGGTGACGGCGACCACGTACTCGTAGTTCGACGCATCCCCGTCGGTGTCGAGCAGGAAGGACCAGTCGACGGGCTGGAGGAAAAGCCCCTCGGAGAGCCAGGGGTTGTCGTCCACCCGTACGCGGAGGTCGAGCTCGGTGCCGTCGGTGTACCAGTAGAGGGCGGGCGCGGAGATGCTCAGATCGCCCACGCAGTCGATCGCGTCGGAGAGCCCGGTGTTGTCGCGGTCGTGGTCGTTGTACGGGTCCTCCACCTCGGCGCCGGACTGGGTGAGCGCCACCCAGGCAGAGTCGACGGGCCAGGCGAGAGCGCGGGTCGCGAGGAGCAGGACGAACATGAGCATAACCCTTGACCTGTCAAGTTTACCACGATGCGGGAGGATCGTCGAGACCCCGGATGGGGGCGGAAACGTGAGCGGGGCGATGGGAACGCGACGGACGGACGGAGCGTCGAAGGGCGGGGGATGGCGAGGGGCGGGGGATGGCGAGGGGCGGCGGCGCTTCGTCGCCCTGCCTGCCGGCCGGCGTCGGCGGTCGAGGAGCCGCCGGGGTGAGAATGGCGGGGTGG
>CAIXRH010000325.1 GCA_903921785.1 uncultured Pseudomonadota bacterium | reverse complement strand
GCCCCAGCCCCCAGTTTATCCCCCGGAAAATTCACCTTGTCAAGGCGTGGTCAAAACGCACCGTCGACTCCGTGCGCGCCGCCGGCCACTCCGCACTCGCACGAGCGCGCCCACCACGCCGCGATTCGGTGCGCTGCCCGCCCACCTCGGGGCTGGCCCCGCCCTCCCCTCACCGCCCCGCCAGCGCGATCGGCCAGTACGCCGTGAACGCTCCCGCCTCCGGCGACATCGGCCGCCCCTCGATCGCGGTGCGCACACACTCCAGCACCGTCTCGCCGAACGGGTTGCTGTAGGCGCTGTCGAGGTGGAGCCCGGCCCACGTGTCGGCGTGCACCCGCAGGACGAGCTGCGGCGACTTCCCGGGTTGGGCGGCGACGGCGCAGACGCCGAGATCGGCCCGCAGCCGGCTGAGGTCACGCTCCGCGGCCGTCAGGTCGCCCGGGCCGATCACCAGCTCGCTCCACGTCCGGCCGGGGACGCCGAGGGTCCAGGACCAGGCGCCGGCGGGGAGGGTCGCGGCAGGGAGGGGCGCGGGCGCCTCGGCGGCCATCACCAGGACCGCGGCGGGCACGGCCGCGGCGAGGGCCTTGGCATCCCCCGCGTTGGCGGCGGCGATCGCCTCCGTGGACCACGCCTCCCCGGCGACGGCGGGCTCCAGCGCGTGCAGCACCACGGTCTCCGCGGAGTAGACCTCCACCCGCGCGGCGCCCACGACACGGGTCGTCGAGGGGCGGACCGTCACGTCGGCCGCCACCTGCGCGAGGCACTCCGCCAGCGCCGGAGCGCCCTTTCGCGCCTTCGCCGCGACCCCGGTGACTCCCTCGGCGCCAGCGATCACCAGGAGGTCGACGTCTGCCTGTGGCACGTCCGTCCGAAGCGCGCAGCCCCGGAGGTTGGCGGTCGCCCCCTCCAGGCCCGATTCGTACGCGTAGAGCCACTGCACGGGATCGGCGATCGGCGGCGGCGGCGGGGCGCCCGGGTCCCGGTCGAGGCTCAAGGTGTACCGATAGTTCCAGGTGTAGTCGCGGGCGCCCTCGAGGGTCTTCGCGTCCGACCGCGCCCACTGCCCACCTTCCCCCGCGAACTCCACGTTGACCACCAGCGGGCGCGTGTCGGGGTAGCCCTCGGGGAGCCGGACCTTGTCGAGCTCGGTGACGACACACTCCCGGATCTCCCCGAGCTCCTCCGGCCCGGTCACCGACTTCCGCTCGAGGTCGCCGCCGTCGCCGACCCCGTACCGCACCACCAGCCGCCCCGACGTGTGGTCGCTCTCGCCAACGACCAGCGAGTGGATGCAGTGTTTCCCGAGGTCCACCTGGCGGCGGAAGAGCAGCCGCATCCAGTCGAGGTTGAGCGCGCGCGGCCCGCCGACGTCTTCGCCGGACGCGGCGGCGAGGAACGACGGCAGGACACGCTGCGGCCGGAGGTCCTCGATGCGGATGGTGGTGACCACCACGATCGGCGCGTCCGCCTCCGGCCAGGGCGCCCGAGCCAGGGTGTCGGCGAAACAACGGGCGATCGAGGTCTCGCGCATCGACTTGTCGAGCACCCGCACCCGGACGCCGCTCCGGTTCCCGGACTCGATGGACAGCACGACCACATCCACCGCATCCGCGTCGACGGCGTGGGTGAACTGGACACAGGGGGCGAGCTCGGCGAGGTGGGCGTCGACCGTCTGGTCCACCGTTTCGAGCCAGCTCGACGCGGCGCGCGCGGAGTGCACAAGGAGCAGGGGAGCATCGGATCCTCGCGACGGGACCTATCCGCGGGGACGCGTGCGCGCCTCGCCGAGAGCGCCTCCGTGCGCCCGGCTGCGAGGGTCCGGGCCCACCAACCACGAGGGAGGGTGGGTGCGCTGACCTCCCGGCCCTCCTCGACCGTCGCGAGCCACGACAACCGTCGGCGGCGCCGCCGCGCGGCCGTCCGGGGGCAGGCGCGCGCCGCATCCGGGAGCGCCGCCGAGGCGCCGCGATTCGGTGCGCTGCCCGCCCACCTCGGGGTTTGGCCCGCCGAATCGCCCAGATGAACTACCGACCCGAGATCACCCGGGCCGCCATCCGCTTCGCGGCCTCCGGGTCCCGCCACCCGCCGAGCGACACCCGCTCCCCCCCGACCGTGACCACCTCCACGTTCCAGAACCGCTGCCCGCGGTTGCTGTGCTGACGCACCTCCACCGACTTGCGCTCCTCCCGTGGGATCACCCGCACCCGCCGCCACAACGTGCCCCGCTCCACCCGCACCGCACCGTCGGGTGCGAGGAATGTCCGCATCCCGCTGCCCACGAGGATCGCAGCCGGCAAGAACAGGACCGGCCCTACGCAGACCGCGCCGAGGCCGCCCGGGCTCCCGCCGAGCAGATCCGCGAGCCCCAGCGCGACCATCCCCCCCGAGCCGACCAGCAGCGGCACCCCGAGGACGAGCACCAGGCAGCCCCCCTCTCCGTCGAAGAGCACCTCATCGGTCGCGGCCGGCGCCCCGCGCACGAACGCCAGCCCCAGAAACGCCGCCGCCAACGCCCCGAAGCCGACCCCGGTGAGGACGAACGGCGCGGCCTGCAGCGGGGTGAACGTGCGGCTGCCGACGGGCACCAGGTACCCGAAGGCGGCGAGCAAGACGAGGAGCACGCCCGCCGCAGCGAACCCGAACGCGGGGCGCAGCGACGGCCGGTGCAGCGCTCAGCCCCCGTCGGCCGACGGACCCGTGCGGGGCGACCAGATGAGCTGGGAGAACAGGTAGTCCCCGTTGGCCATCGCGATGTTGGTCATCTTGATGCCCTTGGGGCACGCCGCCTCACACTCGCCGTGCTGGGAGCAGGGGCCGAAGCCCTCGGCGTCGTGCTGCTCGAACATGTCCTGGGCGCGCTTGTGCCGCTCCGGCTGCCCCTGGGGGAGCAGCCCGAGGTGGGCGATCTTCGCGCTGGTGAAGAGCATCGCGCTCGCGTTGGGGCAGGCCGCCACGCAGGCGCCGCAGCCGATACACGCGGCGGCGTCCATCGACTTGTCGGAGCAGTCCTTGGAGACGAGCACCGCGTTCGCGTCCTGGGGGTTCCCGGTGTTCACCGAGATGTAGCCGCCCTTCTGGATGATGCGGTCGAGGGCGCTGCGATCCACCACGAGGTCCTTGAGCACGGGGAACGCGGAGGCGCGCCAGGGCTCGAGGGTGAGGGTGTCGCCGTCCTTGAAGACGCGCATGTGGAGCTGGCAGACCGTGGTCTTCGGCATCGGCCCGTGGGGGCTGCCGTTGATCACAAAGCCGCAGCAGCCGCAGATGCCCTCGCGGCAGTCGTGCTCGAAGGCCACGGGCTCCTTGCCCTGGCCGATGAGCTGTTCATTGAGCACATCGAGCATCTCGAGGAAGCTCATGTGTTCGGAGACGCCGTCGAGCGGGTAGGTCTCGAACGCGCCCTTGGCGTTCTTGTCGGCCTGGCGCCAGATCTGGAGGGTGAGCTTCATCGCGGCTCCTACTTGTAGTTGCGCGTGGCCAGGTGGACGTGCTGGAACTCGAGAGGTTCCTTGTGGAGGATCGGCCGCTTGCCGACGCCGGTGAACTCCCACGCCGCGGCGTAGCAGAACTCGTCGTCGTGGCGGAGGGCCTCGCCGTCCTCCGTCTGGTGCTCCTCGCGGAAGTGGCCGCCGCAGCTCTCTTCGCGCTCGAGCGCGTCGAGCGCCATGGTCTCGGCGAACTCCAGGAAGTCCGCCACGCGGCCGGCCTTCTCGAGGGACTGGTTGATGCCCTCGGGGGAGCCGAGCACGGTCACGTTCGACCAGAACTCCTCACGGATCACCGGGATGCGGGCGAGCAGCTCGGTGAGCCCCTCGCGGGTGCGGGCCATGCCGCACTTCTCCCACATCAGGAGGCCGAGCTCGCGGTGGAAGCTGTCCACCGTGCGCTTGCCCTTGATGGACATGAGCTTGTCGATCCGGGCCTTGGCCTCGGTCTCCGCCGCCTTGAACGCCGGGCTGTTGGCGTTGACCGAGCCGGCCTTCACGCCCGCAAGGTAGTTCGGGAGGGTGAACGGGAGGACGAAGTACCCGTCCGCCAAACCCTGCATCAGCGCGCTGGCGCCGAGGCGGTTGGCGCCGTGGTCGGAGAAGTTGGCCTCGCCGATGACGAAGCAGCCGGGGATGGAGCTCTGGAGGTTGTAGTCCACCCAGAGGCCGCCCATCGTGTAGTGGACCGCCGGGTACATGCGCATCGGGACCTTGTACGGGTCCTCGCCGGTGATGCGCTCGTACATCTCGAAGAGGTTGCCGTAGCGCTCCTCGACCGTCTTCTGGCCGAGGCGGCGGATGGCGTCCGCGAAGTCGAGGTACACGCCGCGGGAGACGCCCTCGACCTTCGGGCCGACGCCGCGCCCTTCGTCGCACACCTGCTTGGCGGCGCGGCTCGCGATGTCGCGCGGGCAGAGGTTGCCGAAGCTCGGGTACTTCCGCTCGAGGTAGTAGTCGCGGTCGGCCTCGGCGATCTGGTCGGGGGCCTTGCCGCAGTCTTCCGCCTTCTTCGGCACCCACACCCGGCCGTCGTTGCGGAGCGACTCGCTCATCAGGGTGAGCTTGCTCTGGTAGCTGCCGGCCACCGGGATGCACGTGGGGTGGATCTGGGTGAAGCAGGGGTTGGCGAACAGCGCCCCGCGCCGGTGCGCGCGCCACGTGGCGGTGACGTTGCAGCCCTTGGCGTTCGTGGAGAGGTAGAAGACGTTGCCGTAGCCGCCGGTGGCGAGCACCACCGCGTCGGCCGCGTGGGTGGTGACGGCGCCGGTTTCCAGGTCGCGCACCACGATGCCCACCGCGCGCCCGTTCTCGACCACGAGGTCGAGCATCTCGGTGCGGGAGTACATCTTCACCTTGCCGGCGTTGACCTGCCGCTCCAGCGCGCTGTAGGCGCCGAGGAGGAGCTGCTGGCCGGTCTGCCCGCGGGCGTAGAAGGTGCGGCTCACCTGGGCGCCGCCGAAGCTGCGGTTCGCCAGGGTGCCGCCGTATTCGCGCGCGAACGGGACGCCCTGGGCCGTGGCCTGGTCGATGATGTTCACGCTGACCTGGGCCAGCCGGTAGACGTTGGCCTCACGGGCGCGGAAGTCCCCGCCCTTGACCGTGTCGTAGAACAGGCGCCAGACCGAGTCGCCGTCGTTCTGGTAGTTCTTCGCGGCGTTGATGCCGCCCTGGGCCGCGATGCTGTGGGCGCGGCGCGGGCTGTCCTGGAAGGCGAAGCAGCTCACGTTGTAGCCGTGCTCGCCCAGGGTGGCCGCGGCGCTGGCGCCGGCGAGGCCGGAGCCGACCACGATCACGTTGTACTTCCGCCGGTTGGCCGGGTTCACCAGCTTCATGCGGAACTTGTGGGTCTCCCACGAGTCGCGGATGTCGACGTCGGTGGGAGCCTTGTTGCTGAGGTCCATCTGCGCCCCCTACTTGACGACGTGGAGAAGGATGGAGGTGGCGATGACGATGTTGCCGCCCGCGACCAGCGCGGTGAGGCCGCTCGCCATCATCTTCACCGTGCCGAGCTGCCGCTCCCCCGAGAGGCCGAGGCTGCGGAACATCGCCACCGCGCCGTGCCAGAGGTGGAAGCCGAAGCAGGCGTTCGCGATGATGTAGAAGACGCCCCACATCGGCATCTGCAGGAGCGTCGTGAGGTTGTGGTAGGCCTCGGGCGCATGCTCGTTCTGCATCTTGAAGCCAGGGTGCAGGAAGTCCGAGCCGACACCGTGGAAGGTCAGGTTCAAGAGGTGCAGCACGATGAACACCAGCACCACCGGGCCCGTGAACCGCATCGTGCGCGAGTAGATCGTGCTCGCCTTCGGCGTGACGACCTTGTACGCCTGAGGGCGCGCCGCCTGGGACTGCCGGAGCAGCTTCACCATCGCCGCGATGTGGAGCACCAGGGCGCCGCCGAGGACGACGCGCGCGAAGTACGCCAGCTCGGGGACGGCGTGGAGCATCGCGCCGTAGTCGTTCATGCTCTTCTCGCCGAAGAACACGTTGAGGTTGCCGAGCATGTGGACGATCGTGAAACCGAACAGGATCATGCCGGTGGCGGCCATCACCGCCTTGGTCCCGGCGCTCGAGCGCCAGATGCGGCCAACGTCGATCATTGAGGCCTCTGCGATCCCGCTGGGAGCAGGCTTTCGAGTGGACGCCCCGCTTATGCCGGCGGCCCCGCGCGGGCAATCGGGCGGACGTCCGGGGCCGCCAAGAACGCGACTGTACCCACAAAGCGACCGGGACGATCACGTCCCCCCTCGACGCGCCCCCTGTGCATCGGGTACTTTCGTCGGGATGCGCCGAGTCCTCCTCCCCGTCGTGCTGTTCGCGCTCCCCACCTCCGCGTGGGCGGCGTCGCCGAATCGCCTCTCCGTCTGGGCGATGGGGGACTACGATGGAGCCCGCACCGAGGCCATCGGCGGCGAAGACTACGTCGCCACCGGCTGGAGCGAGGTGGCGTTGGAGCTCGGGAGCACCATCTCCAACAAGCCCGCCGCGCCCGCGCGCACCCTCGGGGCCGCCGGCTTCCACGTGGGCCTCGTCACCACCTTCGCCCACCTGCCCGGGCGCTGGGTCAACAGCGACTACCCGGATGGCTGGGAGCTGATGGCGCAGGACGAAGACCCGATGCCGCTGCTCTTCGTGCCCACCGTGCAAATTCGTAAGGGTCTGCCTGGGAGCTTCGAGGTCGGCGCCAACTTCGGCTGGATCGGCATGAGCGAGACCGGCGTCGTCGGCGCCTACGGCCGCGTGGCGCTCGTCGAGGGCTACAAGATCCTCCCGGATGTGTCGTTGCAGGCGGGCTATTCGGCCTACGTCGGCAACGACGAGTTCGAGCTCGGCGCGATGGACTTCAGCGCGAACGTCGGGTACTCCCTCCCCTTCGGCCCGGTGGCGGGGATCCACACCGCGAAGTTCTCCCCGTTCATCAACCTCGGGCTCACCCGCATCCACGCCGCCCCTCGGGTCGACCTGGTCGGCAGCCGCCTGGAAGATCGGGTCACCGAGCTCACCGGCTTCGAAACGGCGACGACCGACCCCGACGCCGCGCAGTTCAACGCCACCTACGCCCCGTTCTCGTTCGCGGGCGGGTTCGAGGTGCAGAGCGGCGAGTTCACGTTCGATCTCACCAGCGGCTACGCGGTCGGCGGCGCGGTCACGTTCAACCTCGGGCTCGGGTTCACGTACTGAACGGCCGGCGTCCTTCCCACCCGGCGAGGAAGTGCCGGGAGCAACCGGATTTTGGGCGCCATACACCGGGAGTGCCCGCACGACCCGGATCAGGCGCAACGACCGTCAGCCCTCCCTTCCATCGCCCGGGACCGTGGCGGCGGCGCGGCGCGGGGCGGCGGTGGTGATCGTCGCGCTCGCGTGCGTGGTCGGGGCAGGGCGGGCGTGGGCGGCGCCGGCGCCGCCGGTGCCCCGCTACGGGGTGTACGCGACGGTGGCGGCCGACCTCGCCCACGTGGAGGGCCGGCTGGTCCGCGACGCGGAGACGGCGCCGGGGTTCGTGGCGGCGTTCGACCCCGAGAGCGGCCCGGATCTCCCGGGCTTCGCGCTCCCCGGCGCCGAAGCGACCGCGCCGGGGCCCCGCGAGGTGGCGAGCCCCCTCCCCTCCGGCTGGGTCGACCCGTTCGGGGCGCTCGATCTCCCCACGGGCGACCTCGCGATCCAGCGCTCCGGGCCCGGCTGGCCGGACCCCGGCGGCGGCGTCTCCACTCCGGGCTCCCTCGCCGCCTGCGGCCCCGCCGGCTGCGACACCCTCCCGTTCGCGACCACCCTCCCCCGCCGCTACGGCGACAGCGGCGCGCTCCGCGGCGAAGGGCTCTGGGCGAACGGGACGTGGTTGCCCGTCGCGGCGGCGACGGAGCACCCCGCGCCGCCTGGGCCGCCGAGCCTGGTGTTCCTCACGCCGCCCACGCCGGCCGCGTTCACCGGCCCCGCGGCCTGGCACGTCGAGCTCACGCTCCCCCCGAACGTGGTCGCGGTGCTCAACGGGCAGGTGTCGCCGGCGTCGCCGACGGAGACGACCTTCGTGGTCGACACGGTGGCGGAGCGGCTGGCGTTGGCGGTGCTCCCAGCGAAGCGGGCGCCGGTGTCCACGATCGAGGTCGCGGGCGGCACGATCACCTTCGTCGGGCGGGCAGCCCAGCGGCCGAACGTGCAGAAGCAGGTGCGGGCGCTGGTGGAGCAGGACTGGCCGTTCGCCACGCCGCCGCGGCTGGTGGTGGTCACGGATCACGACCGGGAGCGCCTCGCCACCGCCGGGCCGGGCGTCGTCTACCTCTCCGACCGCGCGTTCCGCCTCTCCCCCGGCCTCGCCCGGTTCCACTGGCCCGCCGCCCGCCGGGCGCTCTACGCCGCGGCCAGCGGGCTCCCCGACTGGGACGCGCAGTTCGTCGCCACCGCGCTCGCCGAGGGCCGCCCCGCCCCCAGCGTCGGCCGCTCGCTCGGCTGGGCGGCGTGGAACCCGATCATCGACGAGCTGCTCACCGACGGCACGCTCCCCTTCTACGGCGACACCTTCTCCGAAGCCCACCTCGCCCCCGCCGACGCCCTCCTCACCCTCGCCGGACGCCGCAACCCCCGCGCCGCCGCTCTCCAGGCCCGCGATCTCCTCGGCGCCGACGGCGTCGCAGCGCTGGTGACCTCCACGCTCCACGGCGGCCCCGCCCCGGTGGTGGACGCCGCCCGCACCGCCGGCGTCCCCGCCGCGATCGTCGAGGGGTGGCTGCGCGCGGAGGACCCCGCGCAGGACCTCCACGTGCTCAGCCGCGCCGGGCGCCCGGTCGCGGTGGAGCGGGAGGGCGGCCGCGACGCCGAGCCCGTCGTGGTGAAGACCGACGCGGCTGCGCAGGTCTGGACCGCCGCGCCCGGCGCCACCCTGGAGCTGCCGAACGGCACCAAGACCGTCGCCGTGGACCCCGACGCCCGCCTCCTCGACGCCGACCGCACCGACAACCGCGCGCCCCCGCGCTGGTCGACCGTGGTCACCGGCTGGGTGGACGACATCTCGCCTTCGCAGGGCTCCTTCACCGCCTGGGGCGACGTGGTGCTCCGCCGCCAGGGCGACACCCACTGGCTCTACGTGCTCGGCGCCACCCACGACGCCCAGGACCTGCTCTCCCTCAACGCGACGGTCGTCCGCTACCTCGGGCCCGAGGTGACCCGGCGGCTCCGCGCGCACCGGCTGTACTTCAGCTTCGGGCCGAGCCTCCTCGATCCCAGCTACGCCGGCGCCGCCGAAGGGCAGGTGGTCCTCGGGGGGAGCGTGAACTACCTGTGGGACACCCGCACCGCGGACACCTACGCGTTCTCCGGGCACCGCTTCTCGGTCGGCGCGAGCACCGGCGCGCTCCTCGGCAGCGACCAGGCCTGGGCGAGCGCCGGCACCAGCTACGTGCAGCTCCTCCCGATCACCCCGCGCCATGTGATCGCCACCCGTCTCCGCGCCGGCTGGACCAGCGGGGACCTCGCGAATCGCCTGTTACCCCTCGGCGGCGCCGACGCCGTGCGCGCCGCCTCCGAGCGCGAGGTGGTGGGAAACGAGCGGGCGGTGGCGAACGTGGAGTACCGTTGGACCGTGGTCCACGACGCCTCCCTCCCGTTGCCGCTTCTGTGGTTGTCTGAGGTGCAGGTCGTCCCCGGCGTCGAGGCCGGCGTGGTGTACCGCCATGGCGACGCCGACCCGGTCGCGGCATACGGTGCCGACCTCGGACTGTACACGGTGGTCGACGTGTTCGGCGCCCGCCCCACCCTCTTCGGCGTCGTCGGCGCCCTGCCCCTCGGCGTCGCCGACCCCGTCCCCCAGCTCTACTTCTCCTTCGACCACGCCTTCTGACCGGAGCCTCCCATGTTCTTCTTCCTCCTCGCCGCCTGTGACCTCTTCAATCCCGAGCAGGTCGGCGCCTACACCTGCGACCAGTACTGCGACCAGGTGGTCAGCAAGACCGACGAGTGCGCCCAGCAGTCGTTCGAGGACAAGTGCGCCGCCGACACCGCCTGCGGCGAGTACAGCGAGTCCGACCTCGGCGACTACGCCGCGCAGGGCCGCGACGACTGGGCCGGCTCCACCAAGACGGACATGGTCGCCTCCTGCAATGACGACCTCGCCGCCGCCGGCAAGACCGACACCGAGTGCCAGGCCGAGACCGCGCTCCTCAACAACCTCACCTGCGACGACATCCTCGGGCTGCTCGGGGATATGCAGGCCGCTGCCCAATGATCCTCGGCGGGGGTGATTGACCGGTCAAGAGGAGGTATACTGCCGCCGTGATCGTCGTCCTCGCCCTCCTCGGTTGCGCGCCCACGCTCGCCCGCATGCCCGGGCCGCTGGACCGTCTCGGGCGGGGCGCCAACGAATCCACGGGGGACTACCTCGCGCGGCGGCGAGGCCCGCCGGAGGAGAGCGCGGTCGCGGTGGCCGCAGGGCATACGGCGGCGCCCTCGGCGAAGGCTCGGGACATCGTGGCCGCCGCCGCCAGCTTCGTCGGCGCGTCGAGCCTGAACGTGGACGGTGAGTCGTTCCGCTACGACTGCTCCGGCTTCGTGGAGGCCTCGATGGCCAAGGCCGGCCTCCGCTGGGAGGGCAGCTCGGCGATGCTGTACGAAGCAGCTGGAGAAGCCGGCGTTCTCCATCACCGTCACCTCCCCCGCCCCGGCGACGTGGCCTTCTGGGACAACACCTACGACCGCGACGACAACGGCCAGCTCGACGACGCCGTCACCCACTCGGGCATCGTGGCCGACGTGGAGTCCGACGGCACGATCGACATCGTGCACCTCGGCAGCCACGGGGTGGTGCGCATCAAGATGAACCTCAAACACCCTCACGACCGCCTCAGCGCGGACGGGATGGTGATCAACGACTACCTCCGGGGCCGCACCGGGAGCGATCCCTGGGGAACCCAGTACCTCTCCGGGGAGCTGTGGAGCGCGTTCGCGTCGTTCTGGGCCACCTCGGCGCCGGTGGCTGAGCGGGGCTGAGCGGCGCTCGCCCGGCATGACGCGGCGCCCGGGGGGCGGGATTCCCGTTGTCGCGAGTCGCGCCACTGTTGCCTCTGCGAACGTGAGGGTTGGCGCTTGGTCCTGCCGCCACGAGCGCCCGGCCGTCGCTGCGCTCGGCCGGTTCGCTCGTGACGTCACCCGCCTGGCCCACTTTCGGGCCCGTCACCTGACCCTGAACCGTCGGCGAAAACGACGAGGTTTACCGTCGACAACGTGAAGCCCGCCGGGGCTGGCCCACTTCGGGCTTGCTGCACGGACTCGCCCGGCAAGACGCGGCGGCAGGGGTGGCGCAGGCCAAGGATCTCGATGGGTGACCCCGTCACCCCTGGCGTTCCTTGGGCTCGGAGGCCGCGCAGGCCAAGGATCTCGATCGGTGACCCCGTCACCCCTGACGTTCCTTGGGCTCGGACGCCGCGCAGGCCAGCGTTCAGGCGCGGCGATCCCTGGCCACCGGCCGCCCGCCCGGCTACCCCCGCGCCATGCGTCAAGCTGTCTCGCGTGCGGTCGGGCTGGCCGCCCTCGGCTTCGCCCTGGTGGCCCCGTCTCCCGCCCGCGCGATCACCCGGGACGACGTGCTCGCCCGCGCCCAGGCCTGGGTCGATGCGTCGGTGCCCTACTCCTGGGACGCCTGGTACACCGACCCCACGACCGGCGAGTGTTGTTACCGCTCGGACTGCTCCGGCCTCATCTCCGCCGTGTGGGGCCTCCCCGCCCCCGGGGAGACCACGTACTCCCTCGCCGGCGGTCCCTGGGACTCGGGCGTCTCCCACCTCATCGACGCCGCCGACCTCCTCCCCGGCGACGCCCTGAACTACCCCGGCGATCCCGGCGACGGAACCGGGCACGTGATGCTCTACGTGGACGGCGACTTCTGGTCCGGCACCGTCTACGTATACGAAGAATATTCCCACGGCCACGACGCGACCCTCCGCTGGCGCGACATCGATCCCTCGATCTACCTGCCGATCCGCTTCGACGGCATCGAGGACTGCACGACCGAGACCTGCGACGGCAAGGACGACGACTGCGACGGCGCGGTGGACGAAGACTGGGTCTGCGAAGCGCCCGACGAGCCGGCGCTCTCCGCCTGGAGGCAGGACCCCGTCGCCAGCACGGACGTAGACGGCGACGGCCGCGCCGACGCCTGCGCCCGCGGCGTCTACGGCTTCCAATGCCACCTCTCCTCCGGGGACACGTTCGCCGAGGGCGACCTCCTCCCCGACCTCTCCGACGCCGCTGGCTACGCGACGATCGAGGCCGCATCCAGCCTCCGCATGGCGGACGTGGACGGCGACGGCCGCGCCGACGTGTGCGCCCGCGACGCCGTCCTCGGCTTCGGCTGCTGGCTCTCCACCGGCACGGGCTGGGGCGCGCGCATCGCCGGGCCCGCCCTCACCGACGCCCTCGGCTGGGGCGACGCGTCCAACGCCGACTCCCTCCGCATGCTCGACGTGGACGGCGACCGCCGCGCCGACCTCTGCGCCCGCGCCGACAGCGGCGTGCTCTGCTGGCTGAGCGACGGCGCCGGCTTCCCCACCCGCATCGCCGGCCCCGCCTGGAGCGACGCCCTCGGCTGGGACGATCCCCAGTACGCCGACACGATCCGCGCCGCCGACATCAACGGCGACGGCCGGGACGACCTCTGCGCCCGCGGCGTCAACGGCGTGGATTGTTGGCTCAGCGACGGCGCCGGCTTCCCGACCGCGGTCGACGGTCCGCCGCTCACCAACGAGCTGGGCTGGAACAACGAGCAGTACTACACGACCATCGCGATGCCCGACCTCAACGGCGACGGCCGCGCCGACCTCTGCGCCCGCGGCGCCGCGGTGGTCTACTGCTGGCCCTCCACCGGCGGCGGCTTCGGGGACACGCTCACCGGCCCCGCCCTCGCCGACAGCGCCGGGTGGAACGACCTCGCCTACAACGCCACCCTCCGCTGGGGCGACGTGACCGGCGACGGCCTCGACGACCTCTGCGCCCGCGACCCCGACGGCGTCCGCTGCTGGCCCTCCACGGGCACCGGCTTCGGCGAGGCGATCGCCGGCCCCGCGCTCCGCGACGCCGACGGTTGGGGCGACTACCCGAACTTTTCCACGATCGACCTCGCGGACATCGACGGCGACGGCCGCGCCGACCTCTGCGCCCGCGCCGACGCCGGGCTCCGCTGCTGGCGTGCCGACGGCGATGGCTTCGGCGGCTCGATCGCCGGTCCTGAGTGGAGCGACGCCCTCGGGTGGGACGACGTGCTCTACGGCGGCACCCTCCGCCTCGCCGGCGGCCTGGGCGTCTCGCCGAACGACACCGGCGACACCGGCGACACCGGGGCCGGCGCGGACAGCGGCGGCGACACCGCCTCCGCAGACAGTGGCGCGCCGGGGGCCCCGGGCGGCTCCGGCGCGGCAAAGCTCACCGCGGACGGCGGCTGCGGCTGCGAAAACGGGCCGGCCACGGCGGCAGGTTGGCTGGGCGTTCTGGCCGCGGCGCTCCTCGGTCGGCGCCGGCGCTGACTACCCCTCCAGGCCGTCCCGCAGGCTGATGAGGGCGCGGCGCCAGGTGTCGTCGTTGTCCTTCATCACCGCAGCGTCGTCGAACGCGGCGCCGCTGTGCACCACGTTCACCACGGTCTGCTCCCCTTCCCGCGCCAGGGTGAACGCGAGGGAGGTGCCCTTCCAGGCGCCCGCGCCGACCTTGTCGAAGTGGATCTCCAGCTTCGAGGTGGGGCGGACGGTGTGGAAGCGGCCGGTCTCGACGACGGGGCCGTCGTCCCCCTCCAGCGTGACCGAGAAGCGGCCCGCCGTGGAGGCGATGACGCTCGCGTCGTCCGCCAGCCAGGACTTGAGGCCCTCGACCGTGGTGAGGGCGGCCCAGATGGTGCGCGGGCTGACCGCGATGGAGATCTGTCGGCGGATGGTGGCCATACCGCGCCCGCATAGCGCGTTGCGCCCCTTCGCGCCGGGGTAGCTTGTGCCGATGATCCGCCGCGCCGCGCTCGCCGCCCTGGGGCTCGCCGCCTGCGCCACCGCTCCTCAGCCGCCCGGCGAGGGCAACCGCCTGATCCGCGGCCTCGTCCCCGACGGCGGCTTCGGCGCCCGCCTCGCCACCGACGGCGAGCGGCTGTGGATCGCCGCGCCCTTCGCGGGGATCGTCTACGCGGCCGCAGGCGGGCCGGTCGCGGAGGGGGCCGCGGGCAGCTTCACCGGCGCCGGCCTCGCCTGGACCGCCGAAGGGCTGGCCGTGGGCGCGCCGGTCCCCGGGACCGTCACGGTGGACGGGCAGATCGAGCTCAGCGAAGCCGGCGTCGGGGGGATCCTCGCCGTTGGGCCGGGCGGCTGGGTGGCGAGCACCCCGACCGGCTGGGTGGCCGCCGACGGCACCCGCGGCGAGCTCGGCCGTCGCCCGGACGCGCTGCTGTTCGACGGGACCACCGTGCGCGCCGGAGCGGCCTTCGGGCCCATCGCCACCTGGTCGGGGACCACCCCCACGCCCCGGGCGTCAGAAATCGACGAAGCCGGGGCCACGCTGCTTCTCTGCGACACCGATGGGGACGGAACCACCGAGGTCCTCGTGGGTGCGCCGGGCTCAGGAGAAGTACGCACCGATGGCGTGGTCATCGCGAGCGGGAGCGGCCGCTTCGGGGCCGCGCTCGCCTGCGGCACGGCCCCCGGCATGCTCTACATCGGCGCGCCAGCCGCGGGAGAGCTGCACGCCGGGGCGCTCTACGTGGTCGATCATCGCGGCCCCCCCACGCCGCTGCTGGTCGGCGCGGCCCGGGACGAGCTCGGCACGGCCGTGGCGGTCGCCGCCGGTTGGGTCTACGCCGGCGCCCCGGGCCCGGCAGCCGCGACCGGGTACGTCCGCGGGGTCCCCGAGCCGTGATCCTCCTCCCCGGCATCCAGGCGGGCCCGGGGGAGATGGCGCCGCTCGCGGCGGTTTTCGGCCCCGAAGCGCGCGTGATCGCTCTGCCGTCGAGCGAGGCCGATCGGCTGCCCGCCATCGCCGCCGAGCTGGAGGCGACGCTGCCGCCCGGCGCCCACGACTTCGTCGCGGCGAGCTTCGGGGCGCTCCTGGTGTGGGCGCTGCCGCCGGGGCGGGTCCGGTCGCTGGTGGCGATCGGGGCGCTGCCGTGGCGGACGGCGGCGGCGGCGCGCAGCGGTCGCGCAGGCGCCGTACTCCCCTGGTTGCCCGAGGCGTTCTATCGGCCGCTTTACCAGCGACGGATCCGGGCGTCCTTGGTGGCGGATGGCGCGTCCCCCGCGCTGGCGGACGCGGCCACCCCGCCGCCCCGCCGCGTGCTCGCCGCCCGACTCCGCGCGATCGCCGCCTGGAACCTGCCGCCCCGTCCGCCGGCGCCTTGCGCCTGGCTGTGGGGCGCCGACGACCCCTGGGTCACGTGGACGGCGGCCGAGGTGCAGGCGCGGGGGCTCACGCCGCTCGTCGTGCCCGGGCGCCACCGGCCGCACGTGGAGCGCCCGGAGGCCGTCGCGGCGGCGATCGCGGCGTGGCGCGGCGGCGGCTGACGGCTCCCTCCCGGAGGCCTGGGGCACCGAACCGGCCGCAGACCTTTGATCTTGCCCTGCCCTCCCGGCCCGACCCCACCCTCGCGAGCCACGACACACGTCGGCGGCGCCGCGGCGGCGGGAACCGCCCACCGGGCCATTCTCGCCGCCAGCGGCTCCTCGACCGCCGAGGGTTCGGCGGGGAAAGGCGGCTTCGCGCCACCACCCCTTCGACGTTGTCCTCCTCGTCCCTCAGCCGGCCGCGAGCAGCTCCCGCGCGTGCGCCACCGCCAGGGCCGTGCTCGTCTTTCGCACCGGCTGCTCCCGGAAGACGTGGTCCGGATGCAGCAGCGTCACCAGGCCGGTGGCGTCGAAGACCGCGAAGAGGTCATCACGAACGCCGCAGAGGAGCACGTGTACGCCGCGCTTGTGCACGCGCCGGACGAACTCGTCGAGGAGGGCGGCGCCGACGGCGTCCGGATTGCGGGCGCGCTTCACCCGCAGGATGAGCACCCGGGTGGAGGGCAGGAGGCGGTCCTCCATGGTGTCGAGGTGGGACTCCAGGGCCGGTCCGGCGCCGAAGAACATCTCGCCCTCCAGGCCGAAGATCAACAGCTCCGGCTCGGGCTGGTCGTCACCGAGCCGCTCGTGCACCTGCCCCTCGGAGCTCACGACGAACTCGGAGAGGAGCATCCGCCCGGCGCGTGGCACGGCGAGCATGAACGAGAGCACCACGCCGATGAGGATGCAGAACTCCACCGTCACGAAGACGGCCGCGAACGCCGTGGCGCCGATGATGATCGCGTCGAAGCGGGTGGCGCGGATGCTGGTGCGGATGGTCGCCCAGTCCACCATGCGGAACGCCGCGACCATCAAGAGCCCCGCCAGCGCAGAACGAGGGATGAACCGGGCGTACGGCGCGAAGAGGAGCATGATGAGCGTGACGGCGGCGGCGCTCCACACGCCCGACCACTGCGTCCGCGCGCCGGCCTGCTGGTTGATCGCCGAGCGGGTGAGCGAGCCGCTCCCCGGGATCGCCTGGAAGAAGCTGCCGGTGAAGTTGGCGATGCCCTCGGAGAGGCACTGCTGGTTCAGGTCGAGCCGCTGCCCGGTCTTCGCGGCGATGCCCTTGGCCATCGCGAGGGCTTCGAGCAGCCCGAGGAGCGCGATGGCGAACGCGCTCGGCGCGAGCGCCTGCATCTCGGCGATCGTGCCCTTCGGGGTGACGAAGTGCGGGAGCGCGGCCGGGATCGCCCCGACCACCTTCACCCCGGCCTGGTCGAGCCCGAGCCACGCGGTCGCGGCCGCCATCACCACCACCACGAGGAGCAGGTCGGGGAAGAGTGGCCAGCGCATCCGGTCCTTCACCCAGCGCAAGGCCAGGGCGAGCGTCACGCTGGTGAGGCCGATGGCCAGGGTCGGCCCGTGCACCGCGCCGCCCTCGGTGAGCGAGTGGTAGACCCGAAGGAGGAAGTAGTCGTCGGCCGAGCCGATGGCCTTCTGCCCGAGGAGGTTCTTGAGCTGGTCGAGCACCAGGAGCGTCCCGGCGCCGGCGGTGAAGCCGACGACCACGCTGTGGCTCACGTAGCGGGTGAGGTCGCCGAGGCGCAGCAGGGTGATCGCGAGCTGCACCGCGCCGATCATCGCGCCGAGGAGCAGCACGGCGGCGAGCTTCTCGTCAGGGGCGACGGCCGCGGTCGCGCTGAGCACGGCGATGCTGGTCGCGTTGGTCGGCCCGTTGATGAGCTGGCTCGACGAGTCGAAGATCGCGCCGACCGCGGTCACCACGATCGCGCTGAAGAGCCCGTAGACCGGCTCCACCCCCGCGGCCATTGCGTACGCCATCGCCTGCGGGACCGCGACGGTGGCCACGGTGAGCCCCGCGACGAAGTCGGCGCGCGCGTCGATGAACGAGTAGCGTCGCAGCGCGTCCACGGCGGGGAAGAAGCGGAGCCACCCGGTGGGGGGCAGACGGTGGGCGTCGGCGGCGAGGGCCATGCGCGGGACCAGCAAGGGCCGTGCCGGGAGTTCCGTGGCCGTCACGGGCCGGAGAACGCCCTTGGCGGCGCGGTCGCGGCGAGCTGGAGACGGGCTTTCCGTGCTTCGCTGAAAAACCGTGACGGTTTTTCCGTCATGCGGCCTGCGCCGGCGATGCGGCGCTGCGTGCGCTGCGGGCGCTGCGTGGACGCTCGCGGCGCCTGACGCGGCCCTGCCCGTTGCCACCGCGGCGTGTTCCGAAGTATGTTCACGCCCCGTCCTCCCCGATGGAACTTCCCTCCGGTCCGCCGATCCCCGACCGCGAGGCGCTCCTGCGTCGGGCGATAGCCCTCGGCGTCGTGCCGGCCGTGGGGCCGCTTCCGCTACAGAACTACTACGCGGGGCGGCGGGTCATCGCCCACTTCATGCTCCGGAAGCGGCGTCCGCCCGGGCCCGCGAGCGTCGTGGCGCCGCTGCTCGCGGACGCCTCCCTGTGGATCGACCCTCCGCCCGACGTCCCCCCACCCCGCCTGGACGACGACGGGCTCCCCGATGTGCTCGGCCACCCGGTGCGCACGTACTGGCGCCGGACGCTCGGCGTGCGGGTGAGCCCGGAGGCGAACTACCTCGTCTCACGCTGGGGTGCCGCCGAGGTGCTCGGGCAGGTGCCGCTCACGGAGGCCCAGGAGCGCGTACGCTTCTGGCGACCGGCGGCGGTGCTCGCCGGGTTCGCTGCGGTCGGCTTCGCCGTCGTGCTCCCGCTCTGGCCCCACCACGTCTACGTCGCCAACGGGCTCCCCACGCCGATCGAGGCGAAGATTGGTGGGGAGACCCTGCGCATCGGCGCGCGCGGCTGGGCGTCGACCTGGGCGTACGGGTGGGAGACGCTGCTCTCCGCCACGGCGGCGGGTACGACGATCGACGAGGTCACCGCCCCCCTCGCCTTCGGCACCCTCGTCTATTGCCCAGGGAACCTCGCCACCCTCGCGCTGGTGGACGTGCCCTACGGCGCCGCCACCGCCCGGGAGACCACGTTCCTGCCCCGGGAGACGGTCCAGGCGGTGAGCGCGGACGTGCTCTTCGCCGAGCCGCCGGAGACCGTGGAGGGCAACGGCCCGAAGCACCTCTCCTGGTTGGTGAACCCGCTCGCCGACCCCACCTGGGAGAACGACAGTCAGCGGCTCGCGTTCGTCTTCCGGCAATACGGGCCGGAGGCCGCGGGCGAGTGGGCGCGGGCCCAGGTGACCTTCGCGCCCGATCAAGCCGAGCTCGCGCGGGCGGTGGAGCCGACCACAGGGCCCGAGCTGCTCGCCTATTGGGCCGACCTCCACGCCCGAGCCCCGGAGTCGGCGGCGGTGTGGCGGCGCTACGGGGAGCTGCAGCCGGAACGCGCGGCGTTCCTCGCGGAGGTTCGCTCCAGCGGGCGAAAGGCCGCGCCGCTCCTCGAAGCGCTCTTCGATCCGGACCCGGCCACCGCACAGTCGCGCGGGCACGATGCCGTCGAGGTGCTGGAGCGCAACGCGGAGCAGGCCACCGCCCACGAGGCGATCGCCGACGGCCGCGCCCGCCTCGCCGACTGGGTCGGCGCGGAAGAGACCTGGAACGACGTGCTGCGCTCCGCCAAGGGGGACCACGGCCTCGCCCGGCGAGAGCGGGCCCGCGTCCGCCGGCTCGGCGGCCTGCCGGCCCCGACGATGGTCGACGCCGACCAGCTCCCCGACGAAGAGCGCGTCGTGGAAGAGTGCCTCCACGCGCTGGCCGAGCCGGCGTCGGCGGAGGCTATCGTAGCGGCGACCGACTCCTACGCCGATCCGGCCTACGCCCGCCTCCAGCTCGCGCTCGCCCTCGGCGACGCCCCGGGCGCCCGCCTGACGGTGAACACCATGGGCCAGGGGGACGTCGCTCGACCCTACGCGTTGCGGGTGGACGCCGGCCCCGGCGGCGACCGCGGCCGGCTCACCACGCTGCTCGCGGAGGTGGGGCCCCTCGCGCCCGCGTGGACGCGGGTGGCGGCCAGCATCGCCGAGGCGCTCCACCTCCCCTCCGCCGCCGCCTGGGCCGCCGCCGCGGACGTCGACGGCGACGGCGGCCCCCGTCTCGCCGAGCTGCGCGGCCTCGCCCGCGTCCCCCCGAGCCTCGATGCCCTCCGCCCCTGGGCGCCCCGCCACTGGGCCCTCGCCGCGCTCGCCGCCGGCTGGTTCGCCGAGGCCACCGGCGACCTCCCCGCCCGGGACGCCTGGTTCGCGCTGGCCGGGAGGGCTGCGCTCCCCGGCGAGCTCCTCGCGATCGCCCCCGCTCTCCCGGAAGCTCCATGAAGTGTGCGCTGTGTGGTCATGAGAACCCGTCCACCGCGCGGGTCTGCGGGGCCTGCACCGCGGTGCTCCGGGCGGCGCCGGACGTCGCGCCTGGGGTTCCGGCGCCCGGCCAGGGCCGGTTCCTCCCCGCCCGCGACACGCTCCGGCGCCGCGCCGAGGCCCAGGGGGACCCAGAGCTCTTCCCGCCCTCCGTGCTCCAGCTCTACGAAGGCGGCGACCCGCTCGGCGCCCACCGCGAGCTTCGCCGCCGCCTCGGCGACGACGCCGTGCGGAGGTCCGCGCGTACCGCCCAGCTGGACGACCTGCGGCTCTGGGCGCGCGCGACCACGGCGCCGTCGATGTTCACGCTCAACGGGGTGGGGACAAGCTGCTACGGCCGCCACCAGCCGGGCCCGGACGGCACCTACGTCCTCGTCTACTACTTCGTGCTCCTGTTCCTGCCGATCTGGGCAAGCGGCGCCTACCTCGTGGCCGATGGCAAGGGCAGCTTCCGGCGGAGCTGGTACTTCCTCGCGGAGGTGCCCCTGCCGCCCGGTACGCAGCAACGTCGCTATTGGGGCCTCCTGGCGATCGGGGCGGCGTTTGTGCTTTTGTTGGTCGGTTCGATGGTGGGGTAGCTGGAGCACAGGCTGGAGGCTGGAGGCTGGAGCCGAAAACCAGGGTTGACCACCCGTACCACCTCCGTTCATTCCGGCAGCCACCGTGTCGGGTCCAGTGCGCCGCGAGCGGCGCCGAGAACGCCGCACCCGCGTGCCGCCGGAGCGGAAACACGCCCACCTGGCGCGACCACGCGAACGGTATCGGGCAATTCCATTGGGCCAAGACGCACTATCGACATGCGCCACCGTCGAAGCCAGAAACGTTAGCCCGAACGCTGAGAATATCGCAGCACCTCCTCGGGGCCCCGTACACTACCGAGCGACGGCGCTCGGCCTCCGCCCCCAACCCCAAGGAACCGCCCCGGTGACCCCGTCACCCCCCGCGTTCCTTGGCCTCCGTCGCGCCCAACCCCAAGGAACCGCCCCGGTGACCCCCTCACCCCCCGCGTTCCTTGGCCTCCGTCGCGCCCAACCCCAAGGAACCGCCCCGGTGACCCCCTAACCCCCCGCGTTCCTTGGCCTCTGTCGCGCCCAACCCCAAGGAACCGCCCCGCCACCCACACTTCGACTTCCGTGCGGCAAAGGAACTCTCTCACCGAGCCCTCGCGCCGAGCCAGCAAGACGCGAGCACGAACATTGAACGTGCGAAATGCATTCGAATTTCTGCGAAAATGCCTGCTTTCTGTTCCGAATTGCCCACCCCACATCTCGCCCCCCCCCTCGGCGTTGCGCCTCTGCGTCTTTGCGTGGGCCTTCTTGGCGGACCCGCCGCCGGCCACGCGCTCGAGGGGCACGCAAAGGCGCCAAGCCGCAAAGCGGCAAAGCGGCAAAGACCGCGTGCGGCAAAGACCGCGTGCGGCAAAGACCGCGTGCGGCAAAGACCGCGTGCGGCGAAGACCGCGTGCGGCCATAGGCCGCGGAGCGAGCCCCTCGCCCCACCCGGGGGCGAGGGGTTGGGGAGTGGGGGTGGGGAGCCGGGAGCGCAGCTCACGGCGGGACCCAAAACTGTGCCCCCGCGCGACGCGCGTTCGGACCTGAAGCCTGATGCCTGATGCCTGATGCCTACAGCCTCAAGCCCCCTTCAATGCCGATGATCGTGCCCATCCCCATGCCCATGCTCCCCATGGTCCAACATGTCCCCGCGCGCCGGCGCAAGCAGATGCCACGCCGCGTGCAGGAGCATCCCGCCCGCGAGGAGCTGCAACGCTGCCATCGGCGCGGCCGTGGCCAGCGAGGCGACATGCTCCGCGAGGAACCAGCCAGAGACGGTGATGAACGCCGAGAACAACAACGCTCCGCGCGCCAGTCGGGGCGACGTGGGCGAGACCGCTCGCCACAGCGCCATGCCCACGGGCACGTTGTGGGCGACCACCGCGTAGCCGAGCGTGGGGGTACCGGAGGCGGCCAACGCCACGCCGTCGACCAGGGCGTGCAGCGCGAGGCCGGCGAAGGCGAAGGCGCTCACGGCGTCGCCCAACGCGGGGAAACGGTGGGCGAGGAAGCCGAGGACGCCGCCGGTGGCGAGGACGCCGATCGCGACCGGGAGCCCCAGCGGGCCACACGCCCAGGGGAGCACGCCCCCGAAGACCGCGAGGGCGATCGCGAAGCCCAGCACCGCGTCCACACCCTTGGCGAGCCGGGGTCGACCGGAGAGGATTCGATCGGTGAGCGGCGCACCGAGCAGCGCCGCCACCGCGGCCAGCAGGACGCCCATGGTCCCCCGCCCTATCCTCCCAGGCGGCGCCGGGCCGGCGTCCGGTTAGCGGGACGGCGGAGACCGACGCATGTCCCTTCGCCCCTGGGCCGCCCTCTTCGCGATCGCCTGCGCCCAGCCCACGGCGGGCACGTACACGTTCACGGTCACCTCCACCGAGTCCGACTGTCCGGCCGGCTTCCTCCCCAGCGAGGAGCCCACGGGCGACGGCACGATCGCGCTCGGCGAGGGCGCGCTCGTCTTCACCGACGAAGACACGGACGTGGCGGCGAGCTGCCCGCTCACCGGCATGGACTTCACCTGCGACTTCGCCGAGACCGACGGCGACACCGACTACACCAAGGACGGCTTCGCCGCCGTACGTTCCGTCGACGAGCTGATGAAGGGCACGTTCGACGAGCCCTCCGCCGCCCACGGCCTCACCAGTCTCAACTCGTCATGCGGGGGCACCGGCTGCGACGAGCTCGCCGCCGCGGGCTATCCTTCGTGCCTCGCCACCTGGTACTGGTCGGCAGTCTTGGCCGAGTGACCCTGGAGCTCCCCATGCGCCTGTCGTTCTTCTTCCTCCTCGGCGCCCTGGCCTGCAAGGCCGAGCCCACCGTCCTCGGCGGCGACGACGCCAGCGACACCGGCAACGGCGCGGGCGACCTCAAGGGCGACGACAGCGCCGCCGACACGGCCGACACCTCGGGCGACACCGGCTCCGGGGACACGGGCAAGGACCACCCCGCCTGCGTGGGCGACTGGGAAGGGTCCGTGAGCTTCGCGGTGGAAGACCCGCGGGGCGGCGCCGTCTTCGAGCTCTGCAGCGGCGACGCTTCGGTCACCATCGCGGACGACCTCTCGCTTACCGGCGAGGCCACCTGCACCTCCGAAGGCGGCGGCAACCCTGGCGATCCGCCGCCCGCCGACTTCGCCCTCACCTTCAAGGGCAAGGCGAAGGAGAGCTGCTCGCTGTCCGCCGACGTGACGATCACGACGCCGGACGCGACCGACACCGCCAGCGCCACCGGCGACGCCGACGCCCACGACGCCACCCTCACCTGGGAGGGCGAGCTCACCCCTCCCGACGGTGGACCCGGCGGCGGCCCCCCGGCGATGCCCTACACCGCCAAGATCACGCTCCAGAAGTGACGACGCTCTGGCTGATCACGGCGGCCGCATCGGCGCTCGCCGCCGATCCCGCGGCGCTGCGCGCGGGCATGGAGGCTCCGGAGGGCTGGGAGTCCGTGGAGACCCGTACGATCGACGAGGTGGGTCCCGTGGCGGTGCGCCACAAGGTCGTGCTCGGCGAGAACTGCCTCGAAGCCTCGGCCACCGCGAAGCTCGACCCCGACCGGCTCCTCGCCGCCGCCACCGACGTGGAGAACCAGCCGAAGTGGTCGAGCTGGGAGCTGCCCGTGGCGAAGAAGCTCGGCAGCGGCGCCACCAGCTTCGACTACTACCAGCTCCTCGACAACCCCGTCCCCGTGGCGGACCGCTTCTGGTTCGTGCACGCCCGCGTCGGCACGGAGGGGGCCGACCGGATCTTCCGCTGGGACCAGGTGGACGCCGCGACCGCCTGGCCCGCCGAGCTCGCCGCCCTCCAGGCCCGCTTCCCGAGCGCCGTCTCCACCCGCACCAACCTCGGCGACTGGACGTTCACCCCCGGCGCCGCCGGCACGCGCGTCCGCTACCGCATCTGCACGGACGCTGGCGGGAACATCCCGCGGTGGATGGGGGAGATGGCGGCGAAGAGCACCCTGCCGACCAACGTCGGCGACCTCATCCGGGAAGTGAAGAAGCGCGGGGGATGATACCAGGGCGGATGCTCGCCCTCGCCGACCTCACCGGTCGCTTCGTCGCCCACAGCGTGTGGTGCGTGTCCGATCCCGAAGCGTTCATCCCGCTCATCGGCCACGAAGCCGGGGGAAAGCGCAACCTGCTCCGCCTCGCCGGCACCACCCTGGAAGACTCGGTGGCGTCCGGGAGGAAGTGGATCGAGGCCAACCCCGAGCAGGCCGAGCGCGCCGTGCTCGTCTTCGATGCGATGCTCACCCTCCCCGACGGCACCAAGCGCGACGCGCTCTTCGCCCGCGCGGTGGAGTACGCCGACGGCCGCGCGGTGGACATCGTGGTGCCCTACATCCCCGGCGGCACCAACAAGGGCTTCCGGGTGGGCAGCCCCAAGGTGATCGGCCGCAACGGGTTCACCGACGCCGACTTCGAGCCCTTTTTCGCCCAGTTCTGGACCGCCGCCAAGGGCCACGTCGACGCCGCGAAGCTCTGGGCGAAACACCTCGACGATTCGCTGTAGCGGCCGGGCGGGCGGTGCGGGCCGGGAGCCGGCGCGCGCGGCCGGGCCGTCCCACCGCGCTGCCTACATCGGGTTGCGCGCACACTCGAAGGTGAGGGGAACGCCCGGCGCGTCCAGCTCGAGGACCTCGAAGTCCTGGGGTTCGATGCCGTAGAGCGAGTGGCTCCCGTCCTCCGCGAAGACCTCGTCCCACTTGTGGACGCTGTGGGCGTCGTTCTGGGCGGTGAGGGTGATGTTGCCGCCGTCCGCCAGGAACATCCCGTACTTCTGGAGCGCGTGGACCACCACGAGGGCGTCGGGGTCGGCGATGCGGGACTCGTCGAGGTCGGGCTTGAGGCGGAGGTGGGCGCCGTAGGGGATCGCGTCAGCCCCGCCGCCGTCCGCGTTGGTGGCGTGGGTGGCGGGGTGGAAGAACTCGCCGTCGCGGATGCGGTCGTTGGGGAGGATGAAGCGGATCGCGTGGTCGATCTCCCCGGCCGCGACCTCGTCGGCGGTGAAGAGCAGCGGGGCGATGGGGTAGCCGGCCGCGTCGGCGCTGGTGCACTGGTCGCCGCGGCCGTCCGCGCCGTAGAGCCGGTCCATGTCCCACACGGCGAGGCAGCCGCCGTAGAACGTGTCGCCCTTGACGTTGGCCCGCCACATCTCGAAGAGCTGGGCGTCGTCGTCGTCGCGGATGAGGAGGTGGCAGTCGCCGCCGCCGGTGCAGGCGTAGCCGCTCTCGCCCTCGACGTTGCCGCCCTCCGGCAGCGGCATCGGCACGGCGTCGCAGTCGGGGCTGTAGAAGTCCTTGGACGGCGTGAACGCCACGCGCTCGGTAGAGGAGTCGGCAGTGAGCACGTCGATCGACCAGTCGATCTGGAACTTGTCGTAGCCCCAGTTGCGCTCCTGCAAGGCGCCGATCAGGGTGTCGTTGTCGGGGTCCACCGGGGCGCCGCTCACGTCCTGGTACCAGGGGGCGCCGTCGGGGAAGTAGTGCGCGGGGTCGCGGTGGGAGGGGTCGCCGGAGTCGCCCGGCTCGCCAGAGTCACCGGTCCCGGAGGAGTCGCCGGGGGCGGAGGTGCACGCGACGAGGAAGACAGGCAGGAACAGGCGCATCAGGCGCTCCGGCGGCGGAGGGAGAGGAGCGAGAGGGCGGCCAGGACGCCGAGCGCGGCGCTGGGGCCCGGAGCGGTGGCGCAGCCGCAGCCGCCGGGCGTCGTGCCGTCGTCGGCGACATCGATCGGGATCACCCCGCTGTCGCCGCTGCCGGCGGTGTCGGCGTCCGAAGCGGTGTCCGGGCCGGTGTCGGTGTCGCCACCGCTGTCGCCCCCGGTGTCGGTGCCGGTGTCGCCGCCGGTGCCGCCCCACGGGTACGTGAGCTCAGGGGACTCGGCGAAGACCGCGGCGTCCGCCGCCTGCTGGACCGCCCACACGTCGTCGGGCGCGAGGTCGGGCGGGGCGCTGAGCCCGGTGCACTCGTTGCCGCTGATGGTCGAGTACACCACGCAGGCCACCATGTAGGTGCCAAGCGGAGAAGGGTGGCTGCCGTCGACCTGGTAGAGGCGCCAGAAGAGGCCCGCTTCGTCGAGCGGGTCCTCGCCCGCGGCCACCGCGGCGTCGTACACATGACGGAAGCTGTACCCGGCCGGCGCGACCCAGGCGGTGCGCTCGGGGGTGGTGATGGCCGCCGCGTAGTTCTCGTACCCCGCCGCGAGCTTCTCCTGCATCGTGAGGTAGTCGGGGTACCACTCGGGGTTCATCTCGTCGCCCGAGCGGCGTCCCCAGGTCATCAACAGCACGGTCTGGGCGCCCTTGGCGGCGATGAGCGCGTCCAGCGGCGGGAGGGCGGCGAGGCTGTCGAGCACCTCCTGCTGGTCCTCCGGAAAGCCGGGGATCTGGCTCTGGTCCTGGAGCATCACCCAGTCCCAGGTGTCGGTGCCGGTGACGAGCGCCTCCCGCAAGGCGGTGTCGCCGTGCGTGCCGTCGGCGTCCGCGAGGTGCTGAGGCAGGGTGTAGCCGGGGATCGCCACGGCGACGGAGACGTCGTCGCCCGTGGGGGCCCCCTCCAGGAACAAGGCGCCAGCGACCTGGTGGAGGTTGCCCGCCTGGGTGTAGGAGTTGCCCACGAAGAGCAGGTGGCGCGAGTCGGCAAGCGCCAGCGCGAAGCTGAGGAGGAGCATGCCGCAGCTTAGCGCGGGCGCCCGGCGCTCGCGCGGGCGGCCCTCAGAGCGTCCCGATCTCGCTGAGCGCCCCGCGCCCGAGGACCCGACGCACATCCTCGTGGATGTAGATCATCTCCTCGAAGCTCGCGGCCTGCGTGCCGTCGCCCACCACGGGGCGCACGGCGAACATCCCATCCATGCGGATGGGGTGGAGGCGGTGGAGGCGGTTGCGGGGGAGGAGCGTGGCCGCGTAGGCCGAGCGGGGGAACCCGTTGGCGAGCAGGCCCTCGCGGGGGAGCACCCGGTGGCCGACCGACCGATCGTTGAGCAGCTTCAAGCGCTGGTTCACCGCCCAGGCCTGGGCCACCACGAAGATCTCCCCGCAGGTCTTCCACCGGCTGGCGAAGCCGCAGGCCGCACGCGTACATTCACGAGCCTGCGCCACGACGAAGGGCTCCTCGCCGCCGCCGAAGACGCGGGTGACGCCGAAGTCGCCGTAGGCTTCCTGCGTGGCCGGCGCCACATCGAGCGAGAAGAGTCCGCCGGCTTGCAGCGCGGCGCCCTTGCCCATGCGGGGCAGGAGGTGACGACGGCCGATGTCGGCCCCGATCTCCGCCTCGGGAGCGTGGAACCAGGTGGTGAACCCGTGCTCCCGGAGCCGCGTCTCCGCGAGCTCCTCGATGTCGCGGGCGTGCATGCCCGCCTCCAGGCGCGTGCACACGTCGGCGACGAGGGCGATGGCGCGGCGCTGGGCGTCGTCGAAGGCGGCGATGACCGGAGGGAGTTCGGGGAGGCTCACGGGGCGTGCCTATCCCGGCGGAGCGTGGCCGCCCGTAAGCGAGCTTGCGTGCGGGTGCGGTTTGGGGGCGGTCAGTGTTTCGGATCCACGTCCACCACCAACGCGCTCCAGTCCGGGTACGGCGACGCCTCCCCATAGAGCAGCCGGTACATCAGCCAGGTGCTCGTGACCCGCTTGACGTACCCCCGGGTCTCCCGGAAGGTGATGGTCTCGGTGTAGGTGTCGGCCGGGGCGTTGGCGGGGAGGGCGTCCCGCCAGCGGGTGGCGTTCCCTGGACCGGCGTTGTAGCTCGCGAGCGCCATCATCGGGCTACCCCCGTAGTCGCCGAGCAGACTGTCAAGGTAGTAGCCGCCGATCGCGAGGTTGGTCTCGGGGTCGTAGATGGTGCCCGAGCTGTACTTCCGGCCCATCTGCTTCGCGACGATCTTGGCGGTGCCCGGCATGAGCTGGGAGAGCCCGCAGGCGCCGGCGTGCGAGCGGATGTCCTTGTTGAAGTTGGACTCCTCCCGCACCAGCGCATGGAAGAGCTGCGAATCCCAGGCGAAGGACTTCGTGGCCGCCTGCACCTCCGGCCAGTACTGCTGCGGGTAGGCGATGCGCAGCACCTTGTAGGCGTTCGGGCCCAGGGTCTCGGGCGGGTGGGTCTTGAGCCAGGCGCGGAGGCGGTCGTGGCCGACGAGGAAGTCGCCCGCGCGCGTTTCGAGCACCATGCGGATCCCGGCGAGCGAGCCGTCGAGCTGCTCCTCGGGCACCGCGGCGAGCTCCGCGAGCGCCTCGCGGACGAGGCCGACCCGCGCGAGCGCGATCACGGCCTGGCCCGAGCGCCCCTGGACGAACCCGTCGGGGACCTGCCAGGGGGCGCTGTCGGCGTCCATCGGGGGGCGGACGAGCGCCTTCGCCCGCGCAGGATCCAGGCGGGCGAGCTGCGCCGCCGCGAGGCCGCCGTAGTAGCTCCACGGCGCGCGCTTCGCGACGGCCTCCAGGCGATCCGCCGCCTCAGCCCGGGCCTGGACATCGCTGGAGAGCTGGTTGTCCTTCGGCCAGGCGCGCCAGCGGCCGGCCCAGTACATCGAGGCCAGGACGTCGGTCGGGGCGGCGCTCAGCGGGATGCGCAAGCTCGCGTCGTCCGCCCACTTGATCGCCGCCGTGGTGTCGCCGGCCAGCCACGCGCCCCACGCGAGCCTCCAGCCGTCCTCGGCGGCGAGATCGCCCTCGGGGTACGCCTCCATGCCCTCCTGCCAGAGCTTGCGGGCGCCGTCGAGATCGCCGCTGTCCATGCGGGCGATCCCCCCGAGCGCGTAGCCGTCGTCGGCCATGGAGTGGGTGGGGTACCACTCGGGGATGTGCGCATAAGCGCGCGAGGCGTCCCCGGACTGTTTGATGCGCTCGTAGGACTTCCCGGCGAGGTACAGCGCCTTGGCGCCGCGGTCGGGGTCCTTGGTGCGGCACTGCTCGCCGAGCGGATCGAGGATCGCCGCCGCGATCGTGACGTTGTTGAGCTTGTGCTGCGCGCGCCCGTAGGCGTAGCGGGCCACGCACGCGTCCGCCGCGTAACTCTCCATGCCGTCTTTCAAAAGCGCCACCGCATCGTCGAACTTGCCGGCTTCCTGGAGACGATCGGCGCGGTACGCCTTGTCCTCCGCGGAGGGCTTGAACCACTCGGTCAAGAGCCCGTCCTCGACCGTGCCCGGGTAGTACCGGTACACTCGCTGGGCGAAGGGCTGGGCCTCCTTCGTGCCCTTTCCGACGCGCTGCCACAGCCACGTGAGCGCCTTCTCCGAGCCTTGCGACGGGTCGGGGCGGGCGGCGAGCGCCTCGAACACCTTACGAGTGTCGGCCTCGCGGCCCGCGCCGCGGTACGCGTCGGCCAGGGCGACCTGGGCGCGGACGGCGATGGGCGACGGGGTGGCGCTGGCCTTCTCGAACCAGGGGATCGCGTCCGCCGCCTTGCCGTTGGCGAGCAGCACCTCGCCCGCCACGAGCGCGACGTACTCGGGCGGTGGCGTGGGCGCGGCTTCGATCGCCTCCAGGTTCGCCGCCGCCTCCGCCGCCTTTCCCGCCCGCACCTGCTCCCAGGCGAGGAGGAACGCAAAGTCGTTGGCGGTGTTCGCCGAGAGCCCCTTGGTGTCGAACGAAGCCAACCCGGAGACGGCGGTGGCATGGTCCCGATCGCCGAGCGCCTCGACGACGGTCGCTGGGAGGGCGAACTCGGGATCGAGCGCGGTGGGCGCGAGGGTGGCGTAGGGCTCGGCGGCCGCCAGGGAGAGGAGGGCGAGGAGCATGGGGAGGCTCGGGGCGGGAGAGGGCCGACCCAGGCGGGCCGACGGCGGGAGCGCAGCATAACCCCCTCCACGGAGAGTTCGTCCCGGTGGATCGCCCCGCTCGCCGCAGGATCTTCGTCGCGCTGGCGCTCGGGGTGGCGCTGGGCGCGGCGTGGGGCGGCGTGCTCGCCCCGGCGGCCGTGTGGCTCCACGAGGGCGGCCACGCGGCGGCGGCGCTCGCGACGGGCGGCCGGGTGCTCTCCTGGACCGCCGGTCCCGATGGCGCCGGAGCGACGCGCACGGAGGGCGGGAACGAGACGTTCATCCTCGTGAGCGGCTACCTCACGGGCGTCGTGCTGGCGGCGGGGCTCGCCGGGGCGGCGGGGGCGCTGCATGCGCGGTTTCCCCGGTCCGCGACGGTGGCGCGTGCGGCCGCGCTGGCCCTGGTGGCGGTCACGGTCGTGGACGTGGTCGAGGACGTCTTCGTGAACCCGGGCGCCGCGTCGGACGCGACGTTCCTCGCGGCGGCCATCGGCGTCCCGGCGTGGATGTGGGGCGCCGGGTGGCTGGCGGCTGGCGCCGCGGTGGTCGCAGCGATCGGCCGCGCGAACGCCCCAACCGCCGGCTAAGCTGTTGCGATGCTCCTCCTCGCCTACGCCGCCTGCGACACGGACAACATGCTGCGGTTGGGCTGCGAGCGCACCGAGGTCGCGCTCGACGCCGCCACCCCGCCGGTGACCGAGGAGGAGGTGTGGGACACCGTGGCCGCCTTCGTGCCCACCGTCGCGAGCTGGACCGAGTTCAGCTCCGACGGCACCACCGAGGCCCCGGTCACCTGGTCGCTGACCCGGGACAGCGGCCCGGCGGTCGCCGTGACCTACGGCGGTGAAGATGAACATTGTTCGGACTACACCGCGCTCGGCATCCCGGTGGTGATCACCATCGACATCGCGGACGGCGCCGCCCGACAGACCCGCTCGACCCTGATCGAGGCCACCGGTACCGGCCGCGACGCGATCTCCATCTACGACGCCGGGGTGCTCACGGACGACGTCCACGCCGAGCTCTCCGCGAAGTGGACCGCCGCCTGCGCGACCACCGACGAGCGCGACTGGGGCACGCTCGACGAGGCCTGGCTCGTCTACAGCGGCACGCTCGAATCCCCCCGGGTTGAGGTCGACGGCGGCCGAACGACCTTGGACGCCAAGAGCTGGGGCCTGTGCTTCTACGGGGACCTCGGGGACGGCGAGGCGGACACCGCCGTGGGCGATTGATCGTGCGCTGACCTCCCGGCCCACCCCCACCCTCGCGAGCCAGGACCCGCGTCGGCGGCCCCCCCAGCGGCGGAAATACGATCGCGATCGACCTGACCCCGGCGGCGATCGCATTCCGCAGCCGCGCCAAGCGCACGTTGAAGGCGGGTTGCCGCCGCGGCGCCCTCCCGCCCCCGCGGCCGAAATGCGATCGCGATCGACCTGACCCCGGCGGCGATCGCCTTCCTCGGCGGCGCCAAGTGCTCGTTCAAGGCGGGTTGCCGCCGCGGCGCCCTCCCGCCCCCGCGGCGGAAATACGTTC
>CAIXRH010000324.1 GCA_903921785.1 uncultured Pseudomonadota bacterium | reverse complement strand
GTCCCACCTCCCGGCCCTCCTCCACCGTCGCGAGCCAGGACTGGCGTCGGTGGCGAGTCGCCGCCTACTTTTCCGTGGGCGCCACCGCCGGGGGGGCCGCTGCCGCTGCGGCGGCGGCCGCCTGCCCCTTGCTGTCGCCGGTGCCGCCGATGGTGCCGGTGAGCATGAACAGCGGGGTGAGTTGGACGGGAGCCCCGTCGAACGTTCCCGTTGCGCTCAGGCCCAGGCCCAGGCCCCCTCCCTTGCCCAGCGACTTGCCGCCGGTGGAGATCGAGGCCGACCAGGCTGCGTGGTCGGGGCTCACGACACCACTGGCGTCGTCGACGATCTTCCCGAGCGACCCCTCCACGTGGACGAACGGGTAGATCTGCGCCGCGCCATCCTCCCCGCCGAGCACCTCGACCTTCTTCCCGCTGAACAGGAACTCCCACGCCAGGTTCGCGTTCACGTCCCCGGTGATCGGCGCTGCGCCAGCGAAGACCGTCTCCCCCCGCACGAGCGACGCGGCGTCGTCCACCGACTCCCCCTGAACCGCCGTTCCGTGCAGGTCGAGCGAGAACTTGCCGGCCGTTCGAGTCTGGAAGCCCAGGCCGAGGGACACATCGGCGGTTCCGGAGTTGCCGATCGTCGGAGTCGCCGCGCCGGCGGAAGCGAAGCCCGACGTCCGCTTCCACTGCATGTCCGTGTCGAAGCGGAACAGCCAGAGCTCCTCGGGAAGGTAACCGTCCGCCGCCGCCTTCTCCGGGCCCGCACCGGCCGTCGTGACGCCCGTTGCGAAGGCGGCGGAAAGGTCCGAGTCGTATTCGCCCTCCGGAGCCACCACATCTGCCGTCGTGACATCACGGACCTTCTTTCCGGCACCCTTTCCGTCGTTCACCTTGGCGTTTTCACAGGTTTCGGGCACTTGACCGTGGTTCGCCATCGCGTACGCCGCCGCCGAGCGCCCCGCGAACCACTGGACCCCGAGGTGGCCGGAGTAGGTGCCGAGCGAGGCGTCCGTGCCGCCGTCGAAGATGTGGGTCGGAAGCGCGACGTGGGCCTCCGCACGGCCGCCGTTGCAGGCGCCGAACTGCACGGCGCCGTCTCCGCTGATCGACTCGCCACCCTGGGTGACGAGGAAGCTCGCCCCGTTCCAGGGGGTGATTCCGAACGAGCTGTCGGCGTAGGCGGTGGACAGGAAGAGGAGGGCGGAGAGCATGGGCACACCTTCGGTAACGATGGTTCAACCGGAGAAGGTCTCCGACTGTCTGGCTTCCAGACATCCCGATCGTACCGGCCCGCCGGACCCCTCGCCATGAGGGGAAAACCCCGTCACTCCCGCGCCGCAGCCGGCGCCGCGACCCCCCTGTGCCCACCCCAACGGGCTCGTCGCACGCGACGCGAATCCGCTCGCCGTTCGCGCGAGCCCTCGGTGATCCTGTTCGCGTTCCTCCTCCTCGGCTGCACGATCGCCTCGCCCGGCGGCGACCCGCCCACGGACACCGCGCCCGACACCGGTACCGCTCCCGACACGGGCGACACCGCCGCGGAGACCGGGACCCCCGACGACACCGGCGAGTGCCCGAGGGAGGGCACCGTCGTCGTGCACCTCCAGCAGTACGAGCTCGCCCGGGGCTGCTGGGAGTGGGTGGACCTGACGGTGAACGCAGCGTATTGGTGGGAGTACGCCGAGTGCCCGACGGAGAGCTACGACTGCGGCGACATGGCCTGGCGCCTCGCCGACGGGGACACCTGCCTGCTCCTCCCGCAGTACTGCGAGCAGGCCTGGCCGAACGAGGACCCCGACGTCTCCGCGACGCCCGAGCAGGAGGCGTGGTGCGGCGCGCTCCCGGCTACGCCCGCGTGTCCCTGACGTGAAGCGCCGCCGAGGCCAAGGAACTCGGTGGGTGAGCCGGTCACCCAGGCCGTTCCTTGGGCTGAGGTGCCGCCGAGGCCAAGCAACTCGATGGGTGAGGCCGTCACCCCGGGCGTTCCTTGGGCTGAAGCGCCGCCGAGACCAAGGAACCCCGAGGGTGACGCCGTCACCCAGGCCGTTCCTTGGGCTGAGTTGCGGCGTCGTCGCACCTCCAGCCTGACCACCCCCTCGCGTCCCCCTGCGCGCCGACGTTGGTCCTGGCTCGCGACGGTGTAGGAGGGCCGAGAGGTGGAACTACCTGCCTCCTTCCCCCTACGTCCTCACCCCTGACCGAACCAGGGCACGATGCGGATGTTGGGGTCGGCCGGGTCGGCGCGGCCGGCCGACTTCGCGAAACGTTCGGCCACCGAGGAGTGGACGAGAACGCGGGTCTCGTGGCGGAGCACCCGGAAGCCGCCGATGTGCTGCTTCTGGATGCCGCCGCGGCGGCACAACATCGGCAGGAGCCACTTCGGATCGGCGCGGTGGGCGTGGCCGACGTTGATGCGGAACCACGTACCGTCGGCCGTGGCGGCGTCGGCCTCGAAGTCGGGGTCGGCGTCCGTGAGATCGTTGCGGGCAGCGCGGGGCGCGTGCAGCGGGTAGGCGTCTTCCTGACCGCGGGCGGGACGGGGCGGCGGCGGGGGCGGCGCGCGCCACTCGGTGACCTCCTCGGGGGCCGGAAGCTGCCCGCGCTGGTGGCGGACCAGCGCCGCGACCAGGCGCTCGGCTTCGCCCGCGGCGATGAGCTCCTTGGCGACGGCGAGGTCTTCCTCGGCGACGTCCGCCGCGAGCTCGACGACCGTCTTGCGGAGGGTCTCTTCGTCCTTCGCGCGGATCGCGTCGGCGGAGGGCGGGCCCATCCACCGGGGCTCCACGTTCGCCTCCTGGAACATCCGCTGCGCGGCCCGCTGACGCGCGCCGGCCACGAGCACGACCGCGAGGCCCTTCTTGCCCGCGCGGCCGGTGCGACCGCTGCGGTGGGTCATCGTCTGGGGGTCGTGGGGGAGCTCGGAGTGGATGACCAGGCCCAGGTCGGGGAGGTCGAGGCCGCGGGCGGCGACGTCGGTGGCCACGCAGACGCGGGCGCGCCGGTCGCGGAGGGCCTGCAGCGCGCGGTTGCGCTCGGCCTGACCGAGCTCTCCGGAGAGCGCCACCGCCGCGAAGCCGCGCTCGGCGAGCTCCTGGTGGAGGCGGTTCACCTGGTCGCGGGTGCGGCAGAAGACGAGGGCGCCGGGCGCGTCCACGAAGCGGAGGATGTTCACGATCACCCGCTCGGTCTCCCGGGGGTGGATGACGACCGCGCGGTACTCGATGTCTTGGTGGGCCTCGCCGGCGGCGACCGCCACACGGGCGGCGTTGCGCTGGTAGCTGCGGGCCAGCGACTCGATGCCCTTGGGCACCGTGGCCGAGAACATCAGGGTGCGACGGTCGGGCGGGGTGGCCTGGAGGATGTGCTCCAGCTCGTCCTTGAAGCCGAGGTCGAGCATCTCGTCGGCTTCATCGAGCACGAGGCCCACGACGCTGTCGAGCTTGAGACGGCCGCGGTCGAGGTGGTCGCAGAGGCGGCCGGGAGTGCCGACGACGATGTGGGCGCCCTGCTCGAGCTGCCAGGCTTCGCGGCGCACGTCCATCCCGCCGACGCAAGCGATGACGCGGGCGCCGGTGGGCGCGTAGAGCCAGGCGAGCTCACGCTGCACCTGGAGGGCGAGCTCGCGGGTGGGGGCGACGACCAGGGCAAGCGGGGCGTGCGGGGCGCCGAACTTCGACTCCTCGCCGAGGAGCGAGGGGGCGAGGGCGAGGCCGAAGGCCACGGTCTTGCCGGAGCCGGTCTGCGCGGAGACCAGCAGGTCCTGCACGCCGAATTTGCCGTCGAGGATGGCGGCCTGGACCGGGGTGGGCTCGGCGTAGCCCTTCTCGATCAGGGCCTTCACGAGGGTAGGGTGGGCGTTCTCGAAGGACATGTGGCGCCGGGGGGGCGCGTGGCTAACCGTTTTGGGGGGCGGGTGCGGGGTCGGGGCGGAGGATTCGGGTGGGCGGGCGCGCCGGCTCCCTGCGGTCCCGCTCGCGCGTGGGGGCCGTGGCGGTCGCGGCGCTGGGCGGGGCGCTGGGGGCTGCGGCGG
>CAIXRH010000323.1 GCA_903921785.1 uncultured Pseudomonadota bacterium | reverse complement strand
GACCCTGATCACCCGGTGGAGACCGACGATTGTCAGACGGATGTCAGGCGCTCGACAGACGATTGTCAAACCTCAAAGGTCGCGAATTCCAAGGCCCGAGCGCCAGACCCGAGGAATGGGGGCCGAAGGATCGGGTTCTTGAAATTAGTGCGCAGCGCAGTCACGATGGCGGCGCGGCCGAAGCGCGCACGCTCCGCCCGCCAGGCGCTGAGGCCGATCCTGGCTCGCGACGGTCGAGGAGGGCCGGGAGGGAAGGGCACAATCGTTCCCCCTCCCACCTCGGCAGGAACGTCGCGAGCCGGAACAAGCGTCGGCGGGCGCCGCGGGGGCGCCTGCGGTCAGTACCCGACGCCGAAGATGTTGTAGATCGCGCCCGTGGCGCTGCTTGAGCCCGAAGGCCACGTGCTCGGCAGCGAGCTCTGGCCCGACTTGGTGTACACGGTGTTCGTGTTCGCGCCGTCGCCCGAGCTCGTGGAATAGAGCGTGCGACAGTCGGCGCCGGTGCAGAGCCAGGCGAGCCAGTAGTCACTCCCCGAGCTCAGGGTGTACGGCAGTCCGCTCACCAACAAGTCCTGGATGCCGACGGCTTCGGCCTGGCTGCTGGTGTACGCGAGGCGCGTGCCCGGGGCGCTGCTGGAGTCGCTGTAGATGGCCATCTGCCAGGTGCCCGAGGCCACCCCGGTGCGCTTGCCCAGCTTGGTGAGGTGGAACGCACCGCCGGTGATGTGGACCTTCTGGGCATAGATCGTGCCCGCGGTCTCCCCCGGCGATGTAGACGCGAAGGCCGTGTACTCGCCGATCGTGGTGCCGCTGTAGCCGGTTGCCGTCGCCGTGCTCGCCGCCGTGGTGGCCGTTCCGTCCGTCGCGGTGACCGAGCAGATGAAGACGTCGCCGGCCGCGATCGCCGACCCACTGACCGTGCTCGTGGTCGCGGTGGTGCTGGCACCCGCGTACGCGGAGCCGTTCTTGCTCCACGAGAAGGTGTAGGAGACGGTGTCGGCCGAGTCGACGTCGGTGCTGGTGGTGGCGAGCGTACAGGCCACGTCGTCGATGCCGGCCTCGGCCGCCGACGGCGAGACCTGGGCGACCGGCGCGCTTGGTGCGGTGTTGCCCACCGTGACCGCCGAAGCGCTCACGGCCGAGCCGGATGCGCTCCCGTCACTCGGGGTGGCCCTGCAGTACACCGAGTCGCCCTTGCTGAAGTACGTGCCGGTGAGCGTGGAGCCGGTCGCCGCCACCGCGCTGGCGTTCACGTACCAGGCGTAGGTGTAGCTGATCGAGTCCCCATCGGCGTCCGTGCTCGTCGGCGTGCAGGTGATCGTCGACGCTTCGTAGACCAACGTCGGCGACATGGTCACCGCCGAGGTGACCGGGGCGGTGTTGCTGATGACCACCGCGGAGGAGCTCACCGCCGTGCCGGAGGCCGTTCCGTCCGACGGGGTGGCCTTGCAGTAGACGCTGTTGGTCTTCGCGAAGTACGACCCGTCGAGCGTCGAGGTGGTCGGCGCGATGAGCGAGCTGTTCACGTACCAGGCGTAGGTGTAGCTGATGGTGTCGCCGTCGGCGTCCGTCGCGGTCGGCGCGCAGGTGAGCGTGCTCGCTTCGTACGCAGTCGTCGGCGTCAGGCTGACCGCGCTGACCACCGGGGCGGTGTTGCTGATGGTCACCGTCGACGACGTGCCCAGGGTGCCGGACGCGGTGCCGTCGGTGGGCGTCACCTTGCAGTAGACCGTGTTGGTCTTGCTGAAGTACGTGCCCGTGAGCGTGGACGTCGTGGACGCGATGGCCGACCCGTTGACGTACCAGGCGTAGGTGTAGGAGACGGTGTCCGCAGGGTCGGCGTCCGTCGAGGCGCTGCCCGCGCAGGTGAGCGTGCTGCCCTCGTAGGCGGTCGTCGGGGTGAGCGTGGCCGTCGCCGCGGTCGGCGCCGTGTTGCTGATCGTGATCGAGGACGACGTGGCCGCGCTGCCGGCGTTGCTGCCGTCCGTCGGGGTGGCGGTGCAGTAGACCGTGTTGGTCTTGTTGAAGTAGGTGCCGGAGAGCGTGCTGCTGGTCGGGGCGATCACCGAGGCGTTGACGTACCAGGCGTAGGTGTAGCTGACGGTGTCGCTGTCGGCGTCCGTCGCGCCGCTGCCCGCGCAGGTGAGCGTGCTCGCTTCGTACGCGGATGCGCCCCCGCTCGAGGTGAGCGTGGCGCTCGCGCCCGTGGGCGCCGTGTTGCTGATGGTGACCGACGACGAGCTTCCGGCGGTGCCAGTGGTCGTGCCGTCCGACGGGGTCGCCTTGCAGAAGACCGCGTCGCCCTTGGAGAAGTAGGTGCCGGCGAGGGTGGAGGTCGTCGCGCCGATGAGCGAGCTGTTCACGTACCAGGTGTAGCTGTAGGTGACGGCGTCGCCGTCGGCGTCCGTGGAGCCGGAGCCGGCGCAGGTGAGCGTCGTGGCTTCGTAGGCGGTCGTGGGCGTGAGGCCAGCGGTGGCCGCCGTCGGGGCGGTGTTGCTGATGGTCACCGTGGAGGAGGTGCCCACCGTGCCGGTGGTCGTGCCGTCGCTCGGGGTGGCCTTGCAGTAGACCGTGTCGGCCTTGGCGAAGTAGGTCCCCGTCAACGTGGAGGAGGTGGCGGCGATGGCGGAGCCGTTGACGTACCAGGCGTAGGTGTAGCTCAGCGTGTCGCCATCGGCGTCCGTGGAGCTGCCCGCGCAGGTGAGCGTCGTGGCCTCGTACGCGGTCGTCGGCGTGAGCGTGGCGGTGGCCGCGGTCGGCGCGGTGTTGCTGATGGTGATCGTGGAGGACGTGCCCGCGGTCCCGCTGGTCGAGCCATCGGACGGGGTGGCCTTGCAGTAGACCGTGTTGGTCTTGCTGAAGTAGGTGCCGGTGAGCGTGGAGGTGGTCGGCGCGATCACCGAGCCGTTGACGTACCAGGCGTAGGTGTAGG
>CAIXRH010000322.1 GCA_903921785.1 uncultured Pseudomonadota bacterium | reverse complement strand
CGCGTACGCGCCCTGCGGCGCTCGGCGGCGCCACCCCCGTGGCGATCACCCGGCGCACGTCGCGGAGCGCCACCCCGGACGTGTGCAGCGCCGCGTCGAGCGCCGCGGAGGGGAAGCCGTCGCCCGGCGGTTGCCGCGTCATGATGGAGTCGCGAACTGCACAACGCAGCTCGCCGTCTACGAAGCAGGCCACGGCCGGGTCGCCCGCGAGCTGCAGCGCGACGACCCCCTCCACGCGGGCTACCGCACCTCTTCGGCCAAGGCTTCATCGCCGAGGTCGAAGGGCAGCGCCTCCACGGTGCGGGCGTACACCGCGCACATCCGCTCCGCGTAGACGAGCTGCCGCCGCCACGCGCCGAAGCCGCCGAGGCCGATGGAGAGCCCCGGAACCAGCCGCACCGCCCGCCGCACCACCGCCGCGAGCGACTGCCGGGCGACCTGCTTGCCCACCCAGCCGGCCACGGCGCCGCCGCCCGGCCCGACCCGCACCATGGAGCCCAGATCGCTCACCCGGGTGGTGACCCGGGTGCTGTCGGGCAGCCGCACCTCGTAGGCCGCCGCGAGGGCACGCGCGATCACCAGCTTTCCCCCGTCGGTGTCCGGGTCGATCCCGTGGACCAGGGCGAGGCGCTGCGCCAGCCGCAGCACGCTCACCGCGGAGGCCGCCAGCTCCGGCGCGACCGAGAGGAGCCCGCCCGCGCCGCCGACCGCGCCGATCGCCGCCGCGGTGCGCGAGGAGCCCTTCACGACCCAGGCGATGGTGCGCGCGAGCTCGTCCGCCTCGGGGACCTGCCCCGCCTCAGGGTCCACGAACGCCTGGCCCGCCGCGCGCAGCTCGGCGCGCAGCACCGGGGCGGGGACGCTCGCCGCCGCGTAGAGCGCGGGGATGAGGTCGGCGTCGAGCCGCTGGCCGAGGGCCTCGGCGATGATCTGCCAGGGGGACACTGGGCACCGCTAACCGGCTGGACCGGAGACCGACCGGCCTTGATCACCGCTCGCCCGGCGAGGACGCGGCGCCGGGGGGCGGGATTCCCGAAGTCGCCTCAGAACCGGACCACCGCGTCCGCGCCGACCAGCATCCGTCCTTCCACGCCCCACTCCTGCCCGCCGGTCTGCTCCCGAGCGTTCGGCGCGTAGGTCAAGGCGAACTCCCCATACGGCACCAGTGACATCCACTCCCACACCCGCGCCTCCAGGCCCACACGCGCCCCGAAGAGCGGCGTGATGGCGCGTGAACGGGCGGCCACGCGCGCGTCGAAGCCGGGGACGTCGAGGTGGGCGTCGATGGCGAAGAAGCCGCCGGAGACGCCGAAGGTGGGGAACAGCCGCAGCACCGGATGTACGCTGGGGAACACCGCGCCGACATCGACGGGGACGCGCACCACGAACTGCAGCCCCAGCTCGTCCCGCCACCCCGTGATGGTGTCCGGCCCCACCTCCCCGCCCGTGACGAGCACGCCCGCGTCACGCAGCTCGGGGCGCGCGTGGGTCAGCTCCAGCCCGAACGCCGTGCGGGAGCGGCCGCCGAACTCCCCGGAGAATTCCACCCGTTCGGCGAGCGTGTCTGCCCACGCCCCGGTGGTGCCGGTGACCCCGAGCTGCGCCGCCACGCCGAAGGCGACGTTGATCCGCCGATCGACGGCGGGCGCGCGGAGCGGGGCCGGTGCGGCGGCGGCCGGGGCCGCGACGGAGAGCAGCGCCCCGACGACCGGGAGCGCTCGAGCCGCTCCCGCCAGAGAAAACGCCGACCGCCCCCCGACGCGCCGACCGTGCGCTCGTTGTCGGCGGATCGAAGCGCCAAGGGTGGGGATGCGCACCATCAGCGCCGAACGCCGAAGCGCCCCTTCTCATCCCGCGTGAGCGTTCCGACGGCCACCTGGGGGTCGTGGGTGAAGAAGAGCCGCCCGCCCCTCCCGAGGAGGTCCTCGAACAACGCCTGTTTCTCCTCGATGAGCCGCTCGGGGAACCGGTCGTAGCCCATCGTGATCGGTACGTGCACCCACGGCACGCCCGGCACGGCGTCCGCCGCGAAGACGGTTGGTCCTTCCTCGGTGGAAACCTCGGTCAGCAGGAGCCCCGGGGTGTGGCCGTCGGAGCGGTGGAAGTGAAAGCCCGGCAGCGCGGCGTGCGTGGGACCCTCGACGAGCACCAGCCGACCCGATGCGACGAGCTGCCGGTTGAGGTCCGGGAGGAAGCTCGCTTTGTCGCGGGGGTGGGGGTGGGTGGCGCGGGCCCAGTGCTCGGCGCCGACGAAGAAGCGCGCGCGCGGAAACAACAGCTGCGCGCCGTCTTCGAAGCTGGAGAGCAGCCCGCCGGCGTGGTCGAAGTGCAGGTGGGAGAGCACCACCTCGTCGATGTCGGCGGGGGTGAGGCCGAGCGCGGACAGGCTGCGGAGGAGTACGTGCTCCGACTCGGTCACGCCGTAGCGTTCGCGGAGCTCGGGCGCGAAGAAGGTGCCGATGCCCGCCTCGCAGAGCACGCGGCGGCCGTCGTCGGTCTCCACCAGCATCGCGCGGCAGGCCAACTCGATGCGGTGCTGCTCGTCTGGCGGGGACCACCGGGCCCACAGCGGGCGGGGCGCGTTGCCGTACATCGCCCCGCCGTCGAGGCGTTGGCGGTTGCCTTCGAGGGGGTGGAGGCGCATACGCGGGATACTATCGCAGGTCGCCCCCCCGACGATGCGCCACGACCTCACCCGCTTCGTCCTCCTCCGCGGCCTCGGGGCGATGTGGTTCGTCACCTTCTTCATCTGGTGGAACCAGGCGCCGCTTTTGGTCGGCGAGCACGGACTGACCCCGCTGCGGCTGTTCCTCGACGACGTCACGCAAGAATTCGGCGGCGACGGCCTCACTCGCCTCCCGACGATCTTCTGGCTCGACCACTCCGACGTCGCGATCGCCGCCGTCGGCGCCGTCGGCACCGTCCTCGGCGCGGCGGTGATGTTCGGCCTCACCAACGCGGCGGTCCAGATCGTGCTCTGGCTGCTGTACGTCTCGATCATGAACGCCGGTCAGGATTGGTACGGGTACGGGTGGGAACTGTTGATGTGCGAGGTCGGGTTCCTCAGCATCTTCCTCTGTCCCCTCACCTCCTGGTCCCCGCGCGGCCTCGCGCCGATGAGCGCGATCCCGGTGTGGAGTTTCCGCTGGCTCGTCTTCCGGGTCCTCCTCGGCGCCGGCCTCATCAAGCTCCGCGGGGATCCGTGCTGGCGCGAGCTCACCTGCCTCATCTGGCACTACGAGACCCAGCCGAACCCCCACCCCCTCTCCTGGTACTTCCACCACCTCCCCCACTGGGTGAACGAGGGCGGTGTTGCGTACAATCACGTGGTTGAGCTGGTGGCGCCCTGGTTCGTCTTCGGGCCGAAGTGGCCGCGGCGGATCGCCGCGGGATTGCTGACCGTCTTCCAGCTCCTGCTCATCGCCTCGGGAAACCTCGCGTTCTTCAACTGGCTCACCCTGATCCTCGGCTTGTCGCTCCTGGACGACGAGGTGTTCGACCGCCTCCTTCCGCGCCTCCGGGGCTGGCTCGCGACGAAGGAGATCGAGCGTGCCGGACCGCTCCGGGGCCTGCGCAAAATCACGCTGGCGCTCGCCGTGGCGCTCGTGGCCTGGCGGAGCGCGCCCGTGGTCCGCAACCTCTTCTTCTCCGACCATCAGGCGATGAACCGCGGCTATGACCCGCTCCACCTGGTGAACACCTACGGCGCGTTCGGGAGCGTGGGGCAGACCCGCGAGGAGGCCGTCATCCAGGGAACCACGGACGACCCTTCCGACCCCGACGCAGCGTGGGTGGACTACGAGTTTCCCTGCAAGCCCGGCGACCCGATGCGCCGCCCGTGCTTCATCACCCCCTACCACCTGCACCTCGACTGGCAGATGTGGTTCATCCCGCTCCAGGGCCTCGACGACCACCCGTGGGTGGCGAACCTCCTGGCGAAGCTCCTCCAGAACGACCCGCTCGCCCGGTCCGCCTTCGTCGATCCGCCGTTCGCCGACACCCCGCCCCGCGCGGTCCGTCTCGCGCGCTTCGAGTACCACTTCACCGACTGGGGCGAGCCCGGCTGGTGGACCCGCACCGCCAAGGGAAACTACGTGCGCCCGCTGACGATCGACGATCCCGCTCTCGTTCGAATCCTCCACAAACATGGGTGGGACGGGTCGCGTTGACCGCCTCGCCGCGCGGGGTCCGCGCTCCGCACGTTGATTTTTGGTGCACATCCGCGCCTCGGCGGGCGGGCGCCGCCGGCCGCTCCCGCGGCCCCGGGATCGGCTGGAATGAAGCAAGCGTGTAGCGCGGTTCTGACCGGAACGTGTGACACTCCCTCATGGACACGCCCTACCCGCCCTCGCCGCCGAACGTCCCCGCGGACCTCGCTCGACCCGGCGCCGCGTACCGGCGACACACCTGGGCGGCGGTCCTGGCGTTGGTGGCGTTCGTCGCGCTCTATGGCGGGTTGTTGGGGTGGCTGGCGCGGGCGATCCTCCTCGCGCTCGACTCGCTGGGCGGACGAGAAACCGGCGTCGCGATCGCCGTGCTCATCCCCGCCATCTTCCTCGGCGCCTTCCTCGTGAAGGGGCTGTTCTTCATCCGCCGCGGCGACGTGGGCGACGCCGTGGAGGTGACCCGCACGGACGAGCCCAAGCTCTTCGTGTTCCTCGACCGCCTCGCCGACGAGGTCGGGTCCCCGCGGCCGCATCGGGTCTTTCTCGCCCCCGAGGTCAACGCCGCGGTCTTCTACGACATCTCCTTCTGGAACCTGGTCTTCCCCACCAAGAAGAACCTCCGGCTCGGGCTCGGGCTGCTCAACGTCCTCACCCTCGACGAGCTCAAGGCGGTCCTCGCCCACGAGCTCGGTCACTTCGCCCAGCGCACCATGGCCGTCGGCACCTGGGTGTACGTCTCGGGCCAGGTGATCGGCGCGTTGGTCGCCCGCCGAGACGGTTTTGACCGGTTCCTCTCCGGCCTCTCCCGCACCGACCTGCGCATCGCGTGGATCGGGTGGGCGCTGCGCATCCTGGTCTGGTCCGTCCGCGCGGTGCTCGACACCGCCTACCGCGGGCTCGTCTTCGTACAGCGCGCGCTCTCGCGGGAGATGGAGTTCCAGGCCGATCTCGTGGCCGCCTCGGTCACCGGCAGCGACAGCCTCGTGCACGCGCTGCGCCGCCTGGGCCCCGCCGACGACGCGCTCAACCGCGCCTTCAGCTTCGTCGCGTCGGAGGGCCACGCCGGCCGCCGCGTCGGGGACGTCTACACGGTACAGACCGCGGTCCTCGGCGAGCTCCGCCGCGTCCTCGCCGACCCCGAGCTCGGGCAGGTGCCGCCGCGCCACGCGGACGGCGAGCGGGCGCGCCTGTTCTCGCCGGAGCTGGCGGAGGCGCCGCGGATGTGGGCCACCCACCCGGCGGATCACGAACGGGAGGCGAACCTCAAGCGGGTCTACGTCGCGTCGGTGCTCGACGCGCGCCCGGCCTGGAGCGTGCTCATGGACCCGTCGGCCCGCCGCCGATCGGCCACAGACCGGTTCTACGAGCGGATTCCCGCAGCGAAGGACAAGCCCGTGGTCACCGCGGACGCGACGCAGGTCGAGCTGGAGCGCGTATGGCGGCGCCCGCGCTTCGACGAGGCCCATCGGGGCGTCTATGTCGGGCGTTCCTCGGTTCGGATCGCGAAGTCGGTGGCGGAGCTCGTCGGCACGCCACCCGCCGACCTCCCCAGCGCGCTCGACGCGCTCTACCCACCGGAGCTCGCGCGCACGGTGAAAGCCTGGAAGCTCGCGACGGGGCAGGTCGCGCAGCTCGAGGCGCTCCGCGACGGGCTCCTCACCGCTCCGGGCGGGGTCCTCCGCTTCCGCGGCCGTGATCTTCCGCGGAGCGAGCTGTCCTCCGTGCTCACCGAGGCCACCCGGGAGCGCGACCAGCTCCGCGGCCGGCTCACCGAGCACGACCGGGCGGTCCGCACCGCCCACCGCGCCGCCGCCGCGCGCCTGGGGCAGGGGTGGGAGGCGTACCTCGCTTCGTGTGTCCACACCCTCCACTACCTGGAACACCGCCTCGCGGACCTCACCGACGCCAAGGTCGCCCTCGACAGCCTCTGGAACGTCGTCACCGCCGACGGCAAGCTCACCGAGGCCGAGATCGGAATGGTGCTGCGCGCCTGCACCACGCTGTTCGACGCGCTAGCCCCCATCTACCTGGAATCCCCGGGCGTGCGGCTGCCGGCGGCGGCGCTCTCCACCCTGCGCGTCAAGTCGTGGGAGAGCGCCCTGGAGGCCTTCCGCCTCGGCCCGCCCAGCCGCCAGGCGCTGGCCGGCAACTGGCTGCCCGCCGCCGAGACCTGGGTCAACGCCGCGAGCGGCAGCCTGGACGACGCGGTCGGCGCCACCCTCGACGCGCTGCTCGACGCCGAAGCCCACGTCGCCCGCTGCCTTCGGGAGGGCGCCGACCCCGGGCCCGCCCCCGAAGGTGCCGTCGCGCCGGAGAAGTACGCGGTGCTCGTCCCGGGCGGGGAACGCCCCCGCCCGAAGCTGGGCTGGTGGGAACGCTTCCAGACCGCCTCGGGGCTCGGCCCGGGGCTCCTGCGGCTCGGCGTGGCGTCGGTCATCCTCGGGCCGGCGCTTTTGGCGTCCACCGCGCTGGGGGTGGGCGAGGTGGTCGTCCACAATGGGCTGGGCATCCCGGTGATCGTGAAGCTCGGCGCCCGCACGCTCCCCGTGACCGCGCACCAGGACCTCCGCGTCGACGTCCCCCGCAACGCCCCGGTCGAGGTGCGCACCGCCACGATGGCTGGCGAGGAGATCGACGCGTTCAGCGAGACCTTCTCCGGGGATCGGGTGGTCTACAACGTGGCCGGGGCAGACCTCTTCGTCCTGGAGCACGTCTCCTACGGCGGCGGCCAACCCGCCGCGCCGACGCCCGTCGACGGCGGCAGGTGGTTCCCCGCAGGGCAGGACTACGTGCTCACCGCCCCGCCGCAGAGCATCCAGTCCGAGCACGCCGAGACGCGCAGCGTGCTGGCCGCAGAGCCGGGGTGGTCGCCCGAAGGCAAGCTCACCGCCGCGGGCGACCCCGCCGCCCTCGCCCGCCCCCACATCCGCTGGGACCCGACCGACAGCGCGGACTGGACCACCTGGACGTCCCGGGCCATCGGCCTCGGCGTCGACGTCGGGGACGTGCTCCGCGCCCGCGTCGCGGAAGAAGGCGCTGCGGACCCTCCGAGCGTCGAGCTCCACCGCCTGTGGCAGGAGGTCGACCACGACGCCGCGTGCGCCGTGGACACGGCGAAGGCCGCCGCGAACCCCGACGACGTCGACGCGCTCTACCTGTCGCTCCGCTGCCGCCCCGACGCCGAGTCGGGCCCGGCGTTCATCGCCGCCGCGGCCGCGCACCCGGAGAGTGGCTGGCTTCGCTGGGCCGCCACCTACGAGCTCG
>CAIXRH010000321.1 GCA_903921785.1 uncultured Pseudomonadota bacterium | reverse complement strand
TCCGGTCGCCCGGTGAAGCGCGGCTCGATGGTCGGCGGCTTGTTGCGCAGCCCGTCGATGAGCGCGCCCGCGCGGTCGAATGCGGAGAGGAAGCGTTCGGCGCCCGTGTTGCCGCCGCGGGCGAGCTTCACCAGCTCGACGAGGGCGTGGGGGTTGCCGTTGGTGGTCCGCCACGCGGTGAGCGCGGCGTTGAGCTCAGGCCAGAGCAGAGGCGGCTCCTCGGCGTTCTCGGCGGCGACGAGCGCGAGGTAACGATCCACGCGCAGGCCGAGCAGCACGGCGCTGGCGAGCTCGCGCGGCAGGTCGGTGACGTCCGCCTCGGTCACGCGGGTGACCCCGATGCGCCCCGCCGCCGCCGGCGCGGCCGAACGGGAGGGGAACGTCACGACCTTGCAGTCGCCGCAGATCGGGCGCTCCACGAGGTCCGGCAGGCCGGTGAACTCGCCCTGCACCTGGTAGCCCCAGCGGGGCTTGGCGGTCTGGTCGTCCTCGCCCTGGTCGTCGCCGACTTCGCGGCCGAGGATGTGCCGGGGGTACTGCTTGAAGTAGCCACCGGCGGCGATCGCCTCGTCGTTGGCGTCCACGGCGTCGAGCTCCCCACCGCGGGCGCGGAAGAACAACAGGTCGGTGACGAGCATGGCGCCCGGGAAGATGGCTTCGCGGCGCTTTTCGTTGATACTCGGGAGGCGGAAGGCGGCGGCCAGGTGGTGCCGCTTGAGCACCTTCTCGCGGAGCGCCACGAACTGCGCCGTGCGGCTGGTGAGGAAGCCGCCGGGGACGAGGAACACGCCCAGCCCGTCGGGGGCGAGCAGGTCGAGCCCACGCCGGAGGAAGTAGTGGTAGGCCATCTTCTCGCGGTAGGCCCGGTCGGGGTCCTCCGCGATCGACGCGCCGCGGATGCCGTAGGGCGGGTTGCTGACGACCAGCCCGAGGCGGCCGGTGGCGGCGGGCCCCTTCTCGCGTACCCACCGCTCGAACGGGGCGAGCATGAGGTCGACGTCGGGGCGGAGGACGTGGAGCATCCGGGCGGACAGCTCGGACCACTCCACCGCGTGCCAGGTGATGCCCGGCACCGGCTCGAACGCGCGGAGGAAGCGGCCAATGCCCGCGGACGGCTCCAGGGCGTGGACGGTGTCGCCGTCGTGCGGGAGGCTCGGGACGAGCGGGGCCACGAGGCGGGCGACTTCGCGGGCGACTTTGCTCGGCGTATAGAATTCATGAATGAGTCCCCGCGTTTCTGGCGGGGGGAAGCCCGCGGGGAACTTTCCGGCGGCGTGCTCGATGGAGAGCCCGCCCCAGCCGGAGTAGCCGGCGAGGACGGTGCGCTCATCGTTGTTGGGGCCGCGCTTCTGCGCGTAGAGGTTCGCGGCGGTGGCCATCGCGGCGATGTTCGCAGCCGTGCGCTTCGAGGCGGTCCAGAACTCGGGGATGTCCCGGGTCGCGTCCGACTCGACGAGGAAGCTGGCGTTGTTGGCGGCCTCCATCCGCCGAAGGACCGGGCCGAGGTTCTGCTCGATGACCGCTTCGAGCGCCCAGCGGTTGCGGGTGACGAAGTCGTCGAGGTAGTCCACGTCCACGCCGCGTGGGAGGCGCGTCCGGACGATGGGGACGACGGCGTCGAGGAGCTGGGCGGCGACGCTCACGAGCAGACCGTCGCGGTGATGGTGGGCGAACGCATGAGGGTTCGTACCCACCGGAAGGCCCGATCAACAGGGACTTTCGCTTACAGCGGGGGGGTTTCGCTTACAGCGGTGTACACGCCGCCCCAAGTGCGTCTGTTTCAGCAGGCGAGCGTGCGAAGGATCACCCCGCCCCCTTGCGCTCGCGCGGGTTCCGTCGGGTGGAAGCCGGCGGGCACCGTGGATGGCCAATTGTCCGCCGAACGGCGTCTGGTGATGACCCACGCCCGGCGGCTAAGCGTGAGAGGCGACGATGTAGTCGCACTTTCAATGGGGATGCTCGATGAGGACGAATCGCGTGTGGCCGGCGATGACCGTGGCGCTGAGTCTTGGCTTGGCCGGGTGCTTGGAGCAGTCGGACCTCGACGCGGCGGTGGCAGAACTGGCGGATGGACGCGTCGCCACGCTCGAGGGACGGGTAACCTCGCTGGAGGAGGGGCTCGCAGATCTTGCGACCGCCTCCTCGGTGGAAGCGATCAACCTCGCCATCGCGGAGCTCACGGGCAGGGCAGACGCCCTCGAAGCGCTGGGCGACGACCTCGATGGCCGGGTGACGAGCTTGGAGACGGGGCTTGAGGGAGTGGGTGCCGCCGTGGATGCGCTCGGTGCGTCCCTGGAGGCGGCGATCGACGCCGGCGATGCCGCTCTGGAAGCGGAGTTTGGCGCGCTCGACACGCGCGTGACGTCGCTGGAGGATCAGCAGGTACCGGTGGGCACGATCATCGACTGGTACCGGCCGAGCGCCGCCACGGCCCTTCCGGACGGGTGGGAGTACGCGGACGGTTCGGTGGTCGCGGACGGTGCGAGCCCGTTCAATGGTGCCACCAAGCCCGACCTGCGCGAGAAGTTCACGCGCGGCGTGAGCGACATGACCACCAACGCCGACGTTGGCGTCTCCGGCGGCGCCGACTCCCACTCCCATTGGACGGACACGACGCACTCGCACACGGGGTACACTTCCGCAGACGGGGCCCACAAGCATAAGGCCTTCTACTTCGACGGGTACGGCCAGGAATGGTACTCCGGCAACGGCGAGCACCTGGATTGGGGGGGAGATTGGATCGGCGACTACGGCGGCAGCAGCATCGACGAGCTCGCACCGCTGGCGGTGGACAACGGCGCCAGCGACGACAGTTTCTACACCGATACCGAGCCCGACCACGATCACGATGTCACCACCTATCCGTCGGGCGGGTGGACGAACTCGGACTCCCAGTCGAACGTTCCCGCGTACGTCGGGATGGTGAAGCTGATCCGGGTTCACTGATGACTACCGAAAAACCGGACTCGTCACTTCCTCCCGCGCGGCGGCTTGTCCGCGGAGGACGAACGCCACGGGGCGGAGCCATTTCTTCTGCGATAGCAAAGAGGAGCATCGGTGGGATGCGCCGGGCGGCGTCCAGCCTCCTGATTGCGCTCGCCTGCGCCGCCTGCACGGCGTGCGCCACCGACGCGGGCACTGGCAGGGATCGCACGGACACGAACGGCCTGGAGCAGACGTTCGCCTGCGCGTATGAATTCGTGGTGTTGCAGGAGGATGACTCGTACGTGTCGTTCGTAGGCGGCGGTGAGATACTTGTTGTCGTGGACGACGAAACGGAGGGGGAGTCCGTCGCAGTGGTGATGCCGATCCCTGATGCGCCAGCCGACTCTCCGTCGTTGCTCGCCCTTTTCGGTCCGGTCGACGGAGACACCTTCTCCGCGGTCGACGCCGACGGATGGTCGTTGTCGGGTACCATCGACCGGGCAGCCGGTGCCGTTGAGGCGACCTTCTACCAGGAAAGCGCCGATGGTGGGTGGGACCAGGTTGTCGGCTCCATCTCCGGCGTTGATGCAGGTGGGGCGCTTACCCCCACCTTCGCTGGCGACTTCGAGGGCAGCGGTAGCGACGGGCTAAGCGTCGACGGCGCATGGGTCTTCGTCGCCCCGTCTGGCGGGGCCGTCGAGGGTGTTTGGGGTGGCTTCTTCAACGGGTATATCCGAGGAAGCGCCGATGACTTCCTCGCCGACGCACGCGGCACCCCCGCGGTGGCCCTGAAGTGGGGCGACTCCGGCGGGTCGCTCTCCGGGACCGCCGCCGGCGACATCGTGGAGTCCGAACTCGGCGAGTGGTCAGTGGATGGGACTTGGAGCGGGAAGGACACCGAGGACATCAGCTACGCGGGAACGTTCGAGACGACGGAGGTCTTCACCGACATGTGTTCGTTTCACGAGGGAACGGCCGACTGTGGGGATGGCTCGGTGTTCATCGAGGAGTTGGCTGCCTGCATGCCCACCAGCGCGGATGGGGGTGGAACTTCCTGCGCTTCTGGTGGCTGGACGTCGATGACGGGTACGGGCGAGGGAGCCGACTCCGACCCCTTCGGCCCCTACCAATGCGATCCCCCGAGGTTCACCCCGTTCTGCCGGCCGGGCGAGACCTCGCCGGGAAACCACTGTTATTGCTCATCCTGACCCACCGGTTCGCTGCCGGCACCCTCCTTCACCTTGCCCTGTGGCACCAGATCCTGCCAGCGGCCGCGCGGGGGCGTGAGCTGTGCGGCGGCGAGGACATCCTGCGTTTCGGGGGGTCACGGCTTGACGGAACCGGCTACACCGAACGCTTCGCGGTTCAGAACGAGCCGGTGACGAGCAAACCACCGCCGCCATCGGCGACGAAGGGCGCGACAGTGAGTGTCCGGGGTGTCAGCGAACCGCTTGACCCCAGCTCCGCCTCGAGCGCGTCGGCCTGCTCGTCCAGCGCGGTGGACTTCCCACTTTCCACCGGCAGAGCGATACATCCGTAAAGGAACATCCCGGCCCCGACCGTGACCCCCAGCCAGCCGGTGGCCTGCGTGGAGGAGTCCCCATTCGTCGCAGCGAGGGCGCCAACCACCGCGAGTCCGCCGCCGAGGGGCAGGCCGATGACGAAGGCCCTAATCCCGGCGGCGTTGTGCGCGGCGGACTCGGCGCGCAGCTCGGCGATTTTCTCGCGTTGGATCGCAACGGAATCGTGCTCTGGGATTGCGACCCGAGTGCCCTGCTCTCGATCCGCGCGGAGCTCCCCGGCAGCCACCGTGATCGAGTCGATGGCGGCGCGCTGGATGGTCCGGACCTGGCCACCCTCAGCCCGCAACACCACCGCCGACGTATCGAATGCGAGAAGCTGGCCGGTGATTTGCGCGCCGTCGCGCTCCACGATCGTCACGATGCGGTGCTGAACCGCGCTGAGCGCCACATCCGGAGGCCCTTCGGTCCCGCTCGTTTCCCCGTAGGCAAGAGAAAGTGACAAGAGCAGGACGTTGAAGCATGACATGGGCGCTCCGCACGGCTCGAACGGTAGCGCGCCTTCCGTCCCGAACGCCAGACGCCGATCGGCGTACACGTCAACTCCATCTCCCGACGAGCGCGAAGGCGCGCAGGCGTCGCGCGCTGGCGTTCAGGGTGCCCGATGCCGGTGCGGCCCAGGAGGCCGCCGGAAACGCGCGGAACGTGGAACTTGGCCCGGACCACGTCGATGATCAACCCTGGACCCAGGGCTTCGACCCCACGCCGCCGAGGCCACGGCGTCCGGAGCTTGGTGGGCTGGCGGGGTCCCGGCTTGCCGCGCACCCATGCGCCTACTTCGTCGTCCGGCTGACGAGCTCGCCGCGCCCGCGGACACCGTACCGGGCGTACAGCCGCTCGAGCATCGTCTTGACGGCCGAGGGCTTCACGGTCATTCGGTCCGCGATCTGAGCGTTCGAAAGGCCCTCTGCGACCAGATCAAGCAGCTCCGCCTGCCGCGGCGTCACGCGCCCACGCCCAGCGGGCGCGTACGCGGCGACAGTGACGAGCCATGCGGTGCTCGATCCGCGCGGAGCGCAGGGGGCTGCGTGAACCTCCAACGCGAGCGCCGGTATCCGCTCGACCAGGGGAACAGATCCCCCACGCCTGACCAGCGCGCGAATGATCGGCAGCACACCCGGGGATCGATCGACGAGGCGCCGCCCTCGGGGGGATGCGTGGAGCATCGCTCCCGAGCTCGTGAGCAGGAAGCTGGAGTCCATCCGGCTGGCCATCAGGTGATCGAGGGCGGGAACCTCGGCCGCCGCGCCAGCGAGGAGCCCCCCGAGCCGCAGAGCGGGCCCGATGACCTCGGCGGCGGAAACAAACGCGGCGAGCTCGGCCTCGGTGAACGGCTGCGGGCCCTCCGGCGCGAACAGCCCCAGATTCGCGAGGGGTCGGCCGGCGAGGCATGCGAGGTACCGTGCACAATGCAAGAGCCGACGAGGGACGATCAGCTCGGCCATTGGAGAGCGTCGATACCCTTCATACCAGGCGTGGTCGTGCTCCCGCACATGCACCACCCGGTCACGATCGACGGGATCGACAGAGTCGGGATCGAACTGGCGAGGAATCTTCGCATAGACACTGTAGAAAAACGCACAGTTGACCACCTCGCCCTCCATGCGCGCCGCGATGGAAGCCACCGCCTCCGCCGGTCGCCCACGCAGGATGTAGGCGTAGGCCAATCCCCGGGGCACGGCCTCATGGAGCGCGTCCGACGCGAGCCGCACGAGATTTTCGGGTTCCTCGAGTGCGTGTACCGCGTCCGCGAGGGTCGCGCGGGGGCCGGAGATCATCGACGTCCTGGATGGGTCGATGATACTAACGGGCCCGCATGACGTTCATCCAGACCCTCGGCGCCGGCCCCGACCTCGTTCTCGTTCCGGGGTGCCCGCAGCCGCCCTCGGACCTCCTCCCGCTGGCGGAGGGCCTCGCCTCGTCCTTCAGAGTCAACCTGGTGCACCTACCTGGCTGGGGCGAAGCTCAGGATATCGGCGACAGCACCGACTTTTCCGGGGTTGCACGGGACATCGCTGAGCTCCTCGGCGACCTCTCCGCAGCGCACTGGGTAGGCTGCTCCTTCGGGGTGTACCGCGCCGTGTATGCGTTCTCCCAGGGGCTAGGCCCGCCGCCCCTGTCGCTGATCGGGCTTGGCCCGGCGGTCCTCTTCGACGACGAACAGCGCGCCGCCTTCCACGGCGCCGCGTCGGTCACGCGAGCGGGCGCGGCCGTCGGGCCCATCCTGGCGGGACGTTTCCTGTCTCCCGCATGGGCAGCGAGCCACCCCTCCGACCTCGACGCCGTGAGTCGCTTCGTCGAGGGGGTCCGCGTGGAGCGTGTAGCTGCGGATCTCGAAGCCATCGCAACCTGCCCGGACGTCCGCGGGAGCATCGGAGCGATCAGGGTTCCGATGTACTTCCGTGTCGGCGAGGCCGACGCGGCCACCCCGCCGCCGTACGTGAAGGAGCTGGCCGCGCTCGCCGCGAACGCGACGGTTGATGTTGTTCCCGGCGCCGGCCATCTGCTGGGGCGGGAAGACCTCCCGGGCACGATCGCCGCGATTCGCCGGTTTATCTCGCGGTAGTCGGGATGGGCGCGCGGCGTCTGCTGGAGCGACGGACGGGGTGGGGCCTCATCCCCGGTCAGCCTCTGCGTGGGCCAAAGGCATCGTCGAGACTACCCGCTTCGTGAATCGGGCACGCCCGCCGGCGAACCAGGACGCCTGGCGGCGTACGAAGCGATCTGAGGCTCGGCGGCGTCAGGGTGCAGAACCCTTCCCCATCCGCTCCAGAATCTCCCGATCCCTCTCGCTCAGCTCAATCTGCACCGTGACCTTCACCCCCTTCCCGAGCAGGTACGCGCCCCAGACGAGCGCGCCGTAAGGCCCCATCGAAAGCAGAAAGTCCGCGCTCGGCATGGAGCCCACGGCGCCAGGAACGGCGCCGGGATCCTGGGCGAACGCCACCGCGCACGACGCGAGCCACAGGACCAGCCCCACCACGAGGAACCAGCGGCTCACGCTCCACCTCCCATCTGCGACGCGGCCTGCTTGATGGCGTCGGCGAAGGCATTGACCAGCGCCTGGTCTTTCGCGGGATCAACCTCGGGGCTCTTCTCCCTCTTCGCCCGCGGCGTTTTCGTCGGCACCGCCATCGGCGGCGCCGCGGGCGGCCAGACCGGCTGCATCGACACCGTGGGCGCGGGCGCCTCGCGACGGCTGATCCCGGCCGCGATGGCGTCGGCCGAGCGTGGTGCGAGCGTGATCTTCTGCTGCCCGGCGGCGCACGACTTCGCGGCGCGCGCCGCGGCGAGCGACACGCGCTCGGAGATGCGACGCAACGTGGTCACGATGTCGGGCTTCTCGCCGCGCCCGAGCGCGCCGCGGGCCTGGGTGTAGGCGTCGGCCGCCCGGCGCAGGTCCTCCCACGCCATCTTCTGCTCCTTCCCCGAGCACAACGGCGACTTCACCAGCGCCTCGGCGTGGCGGAGCAGGTTCCCGGCGCGGTGGAGCAACGCCGGCGCCTCGGTGGAGCCCCAGAGCGAGTTCGACAACTCCTGGAGTGCCGCCGCCTCCTTCTCGGTGGCCGACGCGATGTTCGCGACGCTCGCGGGACACGACGGCGAGTCCGGCATCGGGATCGCCGAAAGCGGCGCGAGCGCGACCCCGGGCATCCCGCCCAGCCCGAACCCGTCCGCGATCTCGGGCGAGACCGTTGCGGCCGGCGCCTTCCCGCGGGACAGCGCGCTGGCGTGCTTCGTGGCCTTGCCCTTCTCCCGGGTGCCGAACGTGGTGACGACCGAGCCCACGTCGTTGATGACGGCCCACCCGTCCGCCTGCTCCACGGCCCGGAAGCTGGACTTCGGCTGGTACCGGTCGGTGGGGTCCTTGGGGTCCTTCGGCGCGGTGTACGGGTGCTGCGCGGCAAAATCGGCATCGACGGTGTTGCGCCGGTGCGTGTCCCGGAAGCTGCACGCCTCGCTCACGAGGCCAACCACGAGACCCATCCCGGCCGTGATCGCCTCGGCGAGCGCGGTCCGCTCGACGCTCGCCTGCTTCGCCTGGCTGAACCACTTCCCGGCCCGGTCGAACGTGGCGGTCCAGCGACCATCGGGCTTCGAGGTGAGACGCAACGTGCCGTACGAGGCGACCTTGCGTTCGAGGGTGATCGACGGTTTTCCGTCGGTGCAAAGGAGCGTGCCGACCCACTTCCCGCGCAGGGTCGCCGGACCGGCGGGCGGCGGGTTGCTGCGCAGCCGCTTCACCTCGTTCACGGCCTCGGCGGGCGCGGCGTCGAGCTCGGGCGGGTGCGAGGGCGCGAGCCCGAGGTCGGTGCGCCACACCTTCGCGGGCTCCCGCTTCACCTGGTGCACGAGCAGCGCGGTGTTGTCGCGCGGGCGCATCACGAACGCGACCTCGCCGCCGCAGCCGCGGCCCCAGCAGAGGAGCAGGCGGGGGACGTCTTCGTCGGCGCCGGTGATCGTGAGGCGGAACTTCTCGGGATTGGTGGACATGGTTCAGCTCTTTCCCAGCTTGGGGGCGAAGTAGACGGCGGCTCCGGCGAGGCCGAGGCCGAGGAGGAGCCATCCCCATCCGCCGCCAGCTTTGGCCGCGTCGTCCGCAGGGGAGGAGGAAGGCACGGACTGATTGACCTTCGCGATGGCGTCGGCGAGGGCCGGATTCGCCTCGATGATCGCGACCTCGTCGGAGAGGACGGTGGCCTCCTTGTAGTGGACGACCGCCCAGGCGATGCCGGTGAGCGAGACGGCGATGACCGCACCGGCCACCGCGATGGCGATGATCACCGCGGGGGCCACGCCCACCTCGATCGCGCCGCCTTTCTCCGCCGCGGTGGCGGGACGTTCGTACGCCGTGTACCCACGGGCGTGCGCCGACCAGGTGGTGAGCAGCTCGACGATGCGGCGTTCCAACGCGATGAGCGTCGGATCGTCCGGGCTGGCGGACCGCGCCGCGATCACGCGCACCTGCGCCTGGACGATGCGGGTGCCCGTCCTGGCAAGCAGATCGCGGTAGGCGGCGACGACGCGCGCGAGCGGCTGCGCCCGCGTTTCCAGCGACGCCTGCACGCTGGCGATCGACGTCTCCGCCGAGAGCCGCATCGCCTGGATGCGCTCGGCCACGGCCTCGCGGCTCACGACCATCGGGGTGACGGCCGCGCCCATCTCAGCGCCCTTCCCGGCAGCCATCGCACCCGACGCCGGCTGCGGCGGGTGCCGGAGTCGGTGCGGGGGCGGGGGGTGCGGGTGCCGCGTGCTTGGCGGGCTTCGGAGCCAGCTGCTTCTGGATGGCGTCCTTCACGATCGGGAACAAGAGCAGCGGGAGGATGCCGACGTTGTCGCCGGCGATCTTCTTCCCAGCCTCGTCGGACACGATTTGCACGATGAACAAACCCGGCTTCACCGTGGTGATCATGGCGCTCTGGCCCGTGCGGGTCTGGATGCGCGCGTTCTCGCCGAGGTGGTCGAAGGGACGCCACTTGCCCCGGAACAGCTTCGCGGCGGCGTCGAGCAGGCCGGGCTTCCGGGGCTTCGCCGGCTTCGGCTTCGGTTCCACCCCGACGTAGCCGTCGAGCCAGTTGCCTTCGATGTCGCCCTCGGGCGACTCCGGCAGCTCCTCGAGCTCGTCGTCGCCGTTGTCCTTCTCCCCGGGCTCGGCCTCGGGGATGTCGTCGATGGCGGCATCCATCTCGTCCTCGCCGGGACGGAGCGGCCGACGCGGCTTCTTGGGCTTCCACCCGAGCTGCTTCAGGTCGCTCATCACGACACGGAGGTTGGTCTTCTCCTGGCGCACCGCCCCCTTCCAGCCGAGCGGCTTGCGGATGCGAAGGTGCGCGATGTGCTTCTTCAGCGCACGCGCCCGACGGAGCTTCACGCGGATCTGCCGCTCCTTCGGCGTGAGCCGGCGGCGCGGGCCGGCGACATCGACGTCGCCGAGGCGCTCACCAGAGAAATCAACCAGCGTGGCGGGGAAGAAGCGGGACGGGTTCATGCGAGCTCCCTGCGCCGGGGACGGCGCGGATGGCGTTGAGAAGCGGCGAAGTCGCGTTCGGTGTGCACGCCGCCCAGGCGGACGCGAGCGACGATTCGGGCGTGGCACTCCCGCCCATCGAGGCGCTGGGGCAGCATCCCGAGCCGCGCGCTGGGGTCGTCGAACCAGATGGTGCCGTTCACCACGTAGCGGACGACGCAGTGGTAGAGGCCGTGCTCGCCGTGGCGCAGTTGCGTCGTGAGCGCGACCTCGCTGGGGATGGTCGTGAGGCGCGAGGCCCTAGCCTCTGCGTACCCCGGGTCTTCGGGCGAGAGCGCCGTCCAGCCGCGGGCGATCAGCTCGCCGGCGCGTGCCGCGGCGAGCGCGTCACAGTCCTCGTTGCCCTGCGCCAGCAGCTGGATGTAGTCGGACCAGGTCTCCTCCTCCTCACGCGCGTAGACAACGCGGGAGTCGTACAGCCGGGGCAGCTTGGGCTGGTCCCGGATGAGCCGCGCGTTGCAGCGCGCCAGCCAATTGAGCAGGCTGACCGCATCGCGTTCGTTGAAGGTGAGGGCGACCTTGATGTCCACGGGTGCGCTCCGATCAGGTCGAGGAGAGTTGGAACGGGCCATTGGCCACCACGTCGACCGTGCCGTACACGGTGGGCGCAGTGCCGCCGCCGAGCACGAGCTTCGCGCGGACCCAGGGGAGGAGCGCCACGCTGCTCGCGTCGATCACCTCGAGGTAGGTGCCGGCGGTGATACGGCTGGTCCCCGTCGCGAGGTCGATCCAGGTGGCGCCATCGACGGAGCCCTGGATCACCCACTGGGCGGTGGGTGAGGTCGCACCGCCGGTGAAGGTCATGGCGGTGACGAAGCGGAAGTCCTGGGCATCGTCGTTCTGATCGTCCCCGGAGCCGGGGAGAATCCGGTACACGGTGCCGTTGGTGGTGACAGTGACCGCGGCGGCCGCCAGGATCTGCAGGAGATGGGTGACGAGCTGGTAGGCGTAGCACTTCATGGCGGGGACCCTCTGGATTCACAGGTGGAGGAGGAAGACGAGTCGCCAGGCGTAGGTGCCGGCGGGGAGCACGAGGCGAAGGGTGGCGGCGTCCCCGATCGGGGCACCGGGCGCGGGCTGCGCGTTGCCGGGGTACCGGCCGCGCGTCATCGCGTTGGCGTCGCGCAGCTCGACGAACGAGGTGGCGAGCAGCGTAGAATCGGAAAGTTCGAGGCGAACGAACTTCGCCCAGGGAGGGGGCACGACGTCGACGTTGGCCGAGGCGTCCGCGATCAGGCCGCGGACCGTCCACTGGTTCTCGGTGTCGCACTGGCCGTCGGCGATGGCCGCGGATGCGTTCACGCTCGCGGAGGTGGACAGGTTCGAGCCGAACACCTGCAGCATCGTTGCGTGGACGCAAACGCGCGTACACCGTGGGACATCGAGCAGGACCGTGCGCTGCGCACCGCCACCGCCGGACCAGGCGAGCCGGGCCTCCCAGGGAGTCCCTTCGTCCGACCAGAGGTCGATGATGCGCCAGTCGCCGTCGCCCGAGCCGATCGACTGGGCCGTGAGCACCTCGCCTTCCGCCCCCGCCGAGCCGGCGACCGTCGCAGCGGGAAGCCGCGCGGTGCCGGATCGACGGGAGAGTTTGCAGGTGCCCACGGCTCAGCCTCCGATCAGCAGCGCGGGGTCTTGACCCGCGCCTTGCCGTAGAAGCTGAGCTTCAGGGCAGTCGTGGTCGAACCAGCGGTGTAGTTGATCGTGACGGGCACGCCGGCCCGGAGAACGCGGCCGCCGAACGACGGTCCGTGGTACGCGGTCGGCGAGATCAGCGCGGCGTCGAGGTTGTCCAGCACCACGGGGTCGTCGCCCGAGATGATGGTGTTGATCGTCGCGGCGGTGTCGCCGGTCGCGAAGATCTTCGACAGGTGCAGGCTGGTCCGGGGCGTCAGGGTGACGCTCATGGACTGCCCGACGGCGGTGGCGACGATGCCGCTCACGGTGACGTTGCGTTCCACGATCTTCCCCCTCTGCGCCCGGCGGATCTTCCGGTTGACGGCGCGGTTCTTGTGCTTGAGCTTCTTCTCCCGCGCCGCCAGGAGGCGCTGCCGGCGGTGGATCCGACGGAGCTTGCGCTGCTTCGGCGTGAGGTGCCGGTCGTCGCCGAGCTCGTCGCCCAGGTCGTCCCCGAGGTCGTCGCCCAGGTCGTCGCCGAGGTCATCCCCGAGGTCGTCCCCAAGGTCATCGCCGAGGTCATCACCGAGGTCGTCGCCCAGGTCGTCGTCACCCAGATCGTCGCCGAGATCGTCGTCGTCGTCGTCGTCGCCGAGATCATCCGCGCCGAAGTTCGGCTGGAAGCGCTCGCGATGGCCGTCGAGGAGCGACTGCACCCACGGGGGGAGCGAGGAGGTATCGACGGCGACCTTGCCGTTGCGGATGGAGATGCGGGCCCAGATTTGTGCCATGTGAGAGTCCTCGGAGTGAAACGGTGAACGTGAAACGGAAGGTTGGAAGTGGAGAGAGGTGAATCAGTCGCGGTTGCGGACGAAGCGGTCGGAGCGGCCCTCGCGCTGGCGCCGGCGCCGGCCCTCGATGGACTCGCCTTCGGTGCCGGGCGTCATGCGGACCATCCGAGCGATCTCGCCGATGTCGTCGGCGGCGAGCTGCGGCTGGGCGACGCCCGCGGTGACCGGAGCGGGGGCGGGGGCCGGAGCAGCGGCGGGCGGCGTGGCCGGCGCTCCCTTCTTCTCGGCGAGCGCCAGGCCGGCGTGGCGACCGATGCGGCCGATCCCGGTGGCGAGCAGGCCGTTGCCGAGGGCGAGCGCGTGGGCGCCCCCTTTCCCGGACATCGTCTTGTAGAGGCCGTAGCCCCCAAGCAACAGCCCACTGCCGAGCCGGATATCGACCGGGCCGATGTCCATCTTGGCCTCGCCGAAGTAGCCCTCGGCAAACGACGCCGCGAACACGGTACCCTGCGTCTCGGCGGTGGCGATCACCGCGTCGGCGAGCGTCTCGGAGACCTCCTTCATGCTCTTGAAGCGGCCCCCCATGCTCTTGACCTTGTCGAGCGCCTCGGCGAGCACGCCGTTCTTCTTGGAATCGGCGACCTTGCCGGTGGAGATGGCCTTGTTCAGTTCGGTGCTCATTCGGTGCCTCGTCGAGGGGTGGAGAGTGGTGCCGAGTTCTCCCGGCGACATCGACCACTATGAGCACGAACTCGGCGTTGGAAGGGCCTTCCGCTTACCACCTCCTACAGCACGCATCGGCGTTTGGGGTGGTTGGGAGCCGCGGCGGCGCTGTTGGTCTACAGCGGGCCGTTGTAGGCGAGCGTCACGAGGCTGTAGGCCCGATCCCGAATGCTGAAGGTGAACGGAATCGGCTGTAGGCGACGGAACGCGGTGCTGTTGGAAAGTGCCAGCGAGGGGGTTGGTGGAATCACCGCCGCTGAAACCCGCGCTGCAAGTTCGAGCCGCTCGGCTGTAGGTTCGCGCTGCAAGTGCTGTAGGAGGTGGTAAGCAGTAATGACGGGCCTTTTTAAGATCAAGGGATACATTTTCAGCACCCCAAAGTGACCCGATGCCGACCCTCCTCTACGACGCCCTGGAACCCATCGAGCGCCGCATCCACCAGGTGCGCGCCGACATCGGGTACATCACGATCTCCGAGGTCGTGGACCGCAAGACGTACGAGCACATCGGGCGCATCGACTTCACGGAGACCGATCTCGCACCGTACTGCTTCGAGGCGGACCACCCGGAGTTCGAGGCCGCGGGCCAGCTCGGCGACCTCGGGGACGCCGGCGGCACCCAGGACGAGGCGATGCGCCACGCCGACGCCGTCTGCCGGTGGATCCGGGAGATGGTGACGAACAACATGCACGGCCAGGAGGAGGGCCGCTTCCGCCTGTTCGTGTGGCGGCCGAAGGGCGAGCAGGTGCTGTTCACCGCTCGTTTCGGCTGCACCGACGCCGCCCACGTTCCCCCGGCGCCGACGAAGGCGCTTCCCTCCCTCGAGACCGCGCCCGAGCTGATGCCGACGGTGAGCTCGGCGTTGACGGCGGCGATGGCCACCACGCCCGAGATGATCGCCCGCCGCGACTTCTACCCGCCCGCCCGTGCGTGGGACGCGCTCGGCGACGCCCACACCCGCCTCATGGAGCTGGCGCAGAAGACCTACGGCCACCTCGCCACCCTCCAGAACACCACGGTGGGCAACCAGAACCTCCAGATCCTGCGGCTCCAGAAGTGCGTCGAGGACCTCGTGGCCGACCACATCAAGGCCCAGGTGACCGCGTTCCGCGAAGACGACGAGCGCCGCACGGATCAGGGCGAGACCCGCGTCCGCGAGGAGCTCGGCAAGCAGTTCATCAGCGAGATCGGCACCTTCGGTCGGGTCGTCGCCGCCGCCAAGTTCGGTATGGCCCCGGAGCTGGTGGAGCTCGCCGAGATGGTCGGCGCGTCGCCCGAGCTGATGGAGGCGATGAAGAACCCCGAGGTCCGCAAGCTGATGCGCGACGAGAAGAACCGGAAGGAGCTCGCTGCGATGCTCCTGATGGCCGCCGGTAGCGCCGCCGCCAATTCCCCGCCCAACGGCCAGTCCGCCGCGGCCTGATCCACCCTCAACGACTCACCCAAGGAGGCTCCGATGTCGGAGACCGCTACCCGTCTGCCCCGCGCCCGTACCCCCCGAATCCCCGCCTGGCTCGCCGCCCTCGACGTCTACAAGCAGAGCTTCAACGCGACCTCCGCGGAGACGCTCATCGAGGGCGCTGAGGCGTTCGCCGAGATGTCGCCGGACGACCAGGCGTTCCACCAGGCGCACATCGCCTTCCGCCACGTCCAGGCGCTCGGCGACGTGTTCCTGGTGTTGCGAAGGATCGACGCCCGACTCGCCGGCCTCGACCCCGGGGTTCTCGCCGAGCTCAAGGGTCTGCCGACCATGAAGAAGGCGCTCGTCAGCATCGCCCGCGGCCAGAACAAGCTGCTCCGCCTCGTCGCGGATGGTGGCCTCGCCGACGCCGTGAACGGCGACAACGACGATGATGACGCGGGAGGCGATGACGATGACGACGATTCCGGCGATGACGACGGGGACGACGACGAGGGCCTCGACGGCGAAGACGACGCCGTGGTCGTCGAGGACGAGGACCACGGGACGGGCGACGCCATCGAGACCGTCGTACCCGAGGTGTTGCCGGCCGGGGCCCGTCGGCCGGCCCCGGAGCCGTCGTGAACGCGGCGCTCGCTCAGGACCGTGACGCGCTGCGGGTGAACCTCACGACGCCCACCACGACCGTGCGCCTCGGGCCGTTCCAGTTCGACGGGTTGAAGGCGCTCCTCGGCATGGACTTCGCCGACGCGCTCGCGCCGCTGATGATCGGCCCGCGTTTTCAGCGGGAGAGCGGCGGCGGGTTGGTGGACGTGTACCCCCTCGCCATCCCCGACGGCGAGGGGCTGTCGATCCCGATCCGCCTGCTCGGAGAGTTCGGGTTCTACAACGACCGTTCGATCCTCATCCTTCGCGTGCCTCCCGCCGCCGTCGATGTCGTCGCCGCGCAGCTCGTCCGCGAGCTCGCGTCGGGCGAAGCGAAGGGGCCGCGCCGCCGGGACACCGGGAGCGGCGTGAGGGTGGCCGAGTTCGCCGTGCGGCTGCGGCCCGGGATGCGGAAGGCGGTGCCGCTGGGGAGCTTTGGGGAGATTGGGGTGGAGGCGGGGGCCTAGGACCCCGGCTCAACACGCAGGGGAATTCAAATTTTTTTTGGGATTCATCCCACTTCGTCTTGCCTAATGTGCATCGCGGGACGATACTCCCCTTGTCGGTGTTCCACTAAAAGAGTACACGAGGCACCCCGATGCAGCGCCACGACGACCCCACGGCTGAGAGAGCCCGAGGCAGATGCCGCCCAAGAAGCCGAAAGGCGCGCCGCCGAACCCGAAGCCTGCACCGCGGTTCCGCGTTTGTGCTGTGCATGAGGACGTGGCCGAACGGCTCGCAGGGTGGCTCACGGAGCCGTCGTGGTGTAACGCCGCGTCGGACTTTCAGGCCATGCTGGACCTCGTCGAGGAGGGTGACCTCGAGGCAGCGGAGGTGTTGCTTCGCTCCCAGTCTCGAGACGTCGTCGGCGACGGCGTCTGTGAGTACGGGAAGAATCAAAAGGGCGGCACCTTACGCCTCTTTCTACTCCGGGAGCACGACTCTTACTTCTTTCTCGCAGCGGGACTCAAGAAGTCGAACGATGGCGCCGTTGAGATCAAGCCTGCGTGCGCTCGGGCACGCGCCATCAAGAAGATGGGAAAACAAAGCAACCTTTCCGACTACAAAGCTCAGCTCGGCGACAAATTCCGAGTCACCGTCATCCGCACCCCGCCAGGGAACACCCAATGAAGACCGCCATCCAGTCCCGTATCAGCACCGCCGACGCCAAGCGCCTCGTGCGGATCAAGAAGGACTTGGCCCGGCTTTCCGCGTCCGCGAAGATCATCGCGGATGAGTCCGGGTCCAGCCGTCGCGAGATCGCGCTCGCGATGGGCAACGCCTCCCCGTCTACCTTGCAGCGCCTGCTCGCGGGCGCGGCTTACAACGCCACCCTCGACACCGTTGCCCGCTTCGCCTGGGCGTGCGGTTACGAACTGCGCGCGAGCTTCGTGAAGCGCGGTGAGTCCGAGGCAACCTACACGGAGGGTGTAGCCCGAGCGGAGATCTGCACGGTCTACAACTTCTCGCAGTACGCCGAGTCCGCTCGCCGCGGTGCTGGCGGCTGGCTGAGCACGCAGGCCAATGCCGACTTCACAGATGTGCCGAGTCCCAGTCCCGGGCCCGTGCTGAGGTCCAGCCATGGGTAGCCGTAAACGCGAGCCGCCGACCCCGAAGCCCGGTGGCGCAGTCGGGCCGCTCCGGTCCATCGACTACGAGGCCATTCGTGTCGTGTCGCGAGCGTGTACGCTGCTCGACGTCACGGTGGAGCGCTTTGGGGGGCGAGCGTCCCAACCGCTCGCGGGAATCTCCGCGAACTCCGTCAAGCAAGACATGTCGTTCCGCGGTCAGCATCGGGCCATGCCCGGGGAGCTAGTTGCGGCCATGATCGAGTTCCGCTTCGTGGTCACGCGCGCCGACGGGGAGCCGCTATGCGAAACCGACGGTGCTCTGTGGGCTATCTACGCCCTGAATGAACCGGTCGCGACGTTCGAACCGAGCGCAGTGGACCAGTTCGCGGAGGTCAACGGCCTGTACCACGCCTGGGCGTTCGTCCGGGAGTTGGTCGCCTCCAGTTGCAGCCGGCTCGGGCTCGCAGGCGTGCTTCTCCCCATCTGGACGCCGCCCAAGGAGTTCCCGGCGCTGGGCGAGTTCCACCACATCGTCTTCGAGCCTGTCGCCCCCGCGAGTTGACGACGCGACGACATCGCCCGTCGCGCCGTCCCCGCGCAGCACGCGCACAACTCGCTGTCGCTCGTCGCGACGGGGGGTTACCTGATGACAGGGGGGGGAGTCATGCGAAGGCGCCAGAATGTCCAGATCCGGTGGCTCTACGACGGCGAGGACTCGGACGTGCTTGAGGCTCAAGTGCTGATCCGTGACACCCCCTCCGGCGAGGAAATGGTGGTTGATGTGGAGGATCCCGAGGCTGACAGCCCGTACCACATGGTCGGCCGTCGGCCGCCCGGGCGTTCCTGCTTCGTGGCGACCAACACTGCACGTGATCGAACTGCGGATGTCTGGGCGTCCTGGGCCGAGATCGACGGAGAGTGGGTGGGGAGGTGGACCGAAGCCGGCTGCACCTCTCTCTTTTCGTTCGTATTCTAGCCAGCCGCCCACAAAGGGGCGTAGCTGGTGTAGAATCGTGTGAATCACCGTGGGGTGCCGAGCCTCGCCACGGGCGCGTGCAAGAGCTCGACCCCAGCGGGGCCGAGGTGCACGTCGAACGTTCGCGACGTCGAGGAAAGCCGTGGCTGACGCACGAACGGGCCGGCGGAAGCGGCCCGCGTGGCGCCCGCGCGCCCGAGCACGCCCCTCAAGCCGCCTCCCTCACCAACCTCAGTCCTCCACCCGACCCCCCGCTGTCCGGCCCTCCAGCGCCCCACGGGCCACCCTGGTTCGGCCCCGCGTCCATCTCCGTGATCATGCACTGGTTCACCCGCACCGTGAGCCCCATCGCCCCGTCGGCCACCTTCCCCTCGACGACGACCCGGTCCCCGCGCCGCAGGCCCGCGAGCTCCTCCAGGTGGCCGTCCGCGAACGAGCACGCCACGGTGCCGAAGACCGAGGCCGGGATGTAGATCATCAGGCCGCCGGCCTTGTTGCGCCGGACGGTACCGACCAGGCCCTCGACCTCGAGCCACTGGCCGGCGAACTCGACCTCGGCGTGGATGGCGTTCTGCTCGACGGTGGCGACGAGGTCGTCAGCGGTGATGCGGGGGACGAGCTCGGGGCACTCGTCGGGGGCCGGGCTCGGGACTTCGGGGCTTTCAGGGTCAGTGATGGACATGGTGAACTCCGTGGGGGTGAATCCGGCTCAGGCCGGTGGGGGAAGGGGTGGACGCACCGGACACACCTTGGACGCACCTGCGGCCCGAGGTGCGTCCAGAGCTTGGGGAGCTTGGAGGCGAGGTTTGCGGGGTGGACACACCGGACACACCTCGATCCCCAACATTTTCCATGTGCGTGTGTGGGTGTGTGCGCGCGCGCGGGTGTGCACCTGCGCCCGCAATGTTGGGAAAACAGGTGTGTCCGGTGTGTCCGGTGTGGACAAACGGCTTCGAACGCCGGTCGTAGCTGGACGCACCTTCGCGATGAGGTGCGTCCAGGTGCGTCCAACCCGGGCTCACGCGACCTCCGGGGCGTCGGCGCGGGTCCACATCACGGGCCGCTGCTCGCCGACACGCACACGCCGCTTCACGAACCCGAGCCGCCCGAGGATGCCGGCGACGCGCATCCCGTCGCGCTTGGTCTGGCGCCCCGTGTCAATGCCGACAGCGGTATAGAGCACGTCGGCGACCCCGAACGGCTCCTCGCGCTCGGCGGCCCAGCGGGCAACCGGCGCCTCCCAGGAGTCCACCTCGCGGAAGGGCTCCGAGGCGGTGACGCGCGCGGCCTCGGCCTCGGGGGAGAGCCACCACAGAGCGCCGCGCTCGAAACGCACGCGCGCCTCGGCCCAGAGTTGATCACGGTCGGCGGCCAGCCCGGCGAGGTCCACGGCGGGCACGGCGACCGGCCAGAACCGCCGGCTACCGCTCGGGTCTCGAAGAAACTCAGCTTCGTTCGTGCTCCCCACGAAGACGGTCTGGCGGGGTACGTCCACGACGTTCCGCCCGTAGGAGGGGCGGTAATGGTCAACCTGCGCGCTGATGTACGCCTTGATCGCGCTCGTCTCCGAGCGTCGTAGGCTGTCGAGCTCCGCGAGCTCGTAGATCCAGACGCCGGGGAGCTGCTGGTAGGCGTCCTTGCCGGCGAAGTCGATCGCGCTGTCGCTGAACCACTCGCCCGCGAGGGTGGCGAACGCGCGGCTCTTCCCGATGCCCTGCGGGCCGACGAGGATGAGCACGTTGTCAACCTTGCACCCGGGCTTCTTCACTCGGGCGACGGCGGAGATCAGGAAGCAGCTCCCGATCTCGCGGACCAGCGGCGTGTCCTCAGCGCCGCACCGATCGATCAGCCAGGTGTCCACGCGCGGAGTCCCGTCCCAAGCCAGGGCGTCGATGTAGGTGAGCACGGGGTGGAAGAGGTGTTGCTGGGCGACGTGCCCGACGGCCTCACCAACGAGGGAAGTTGGAGCCTTGATGCCGTACATGCGTGAAATCTCCACGTTGAGGGTGGTCTCGTCGTCGTCGCGGACGGGCTTGCCGTCGACGAGCGTTCGGAGGCGAAAGTCGTCCCGCTGGCACCGGCCCCGGAAGGCTGGATCGCCATCGACGATGGTGACGAGGTTGAGCAGGCACGACACGGGCACACCATCTTTGCCCTTCTCCAACATCTCGAAGACGCCGGCATCGGGCTCGGTAAGCGTGACGCCGGCGACCTCCAACGAGGCGGGGAGCGGGCCCGTCATGCGGCGGCGACGGCAGGAGGGGCGTCGAGCAGCGTGTCGAGGTGGCCCCACCAGCCGCAGGAGTTCCGGTGGTTGCACGTCGCCGTCTTCTTCCGAAGGGGATCGAGGTAGAACCACACGGAGCGCCGGCCGCAGCCGGGGCAGGGCATCCGTGTGGCGCGCGTCCCACCGATGCGACCCCGGAGGTGCTCGGCCGCTCGCTCGCGCACGCCGGGGTCGGAATTGAGCCGATGCTGAGCGACCCGAACGGCGAGATCGGGGCGGAACGCGACCGGAGGCGGCGGCGTTCGACCGGGCGGCGGGCCGTCGTCGTCGGGGAGGAAGCGCTGGCCCTCAAGCAGCCGGTCCACGTCCACGGGCGGGCCGTCGCGGTACTCGTACACGGCGAGCGCCAGGCGCTCCGCCGGGCAGGCGGGGACGAACCAGATACGGGCGAGGTCGCGGGCCTTGGGGTCGGCCAGCGCGCCGAGGTCGCTGTCGAACGCCGCCCAGGCGGCCGGGTATTCGGCAGGCAGCAGCTCACGGGACACCGGGACCACAACGCGGAAGCAGTTGTCCTCGTCGCCCTTGGCCCGGTGGCTGAACGAGCTGTAAAGCAGGTAGGCGACGCCGAGCTGGCGGAGCCGGGTGACCAGGGAGCGGGCGCGCTCGGTGGGCAGGTGGTCGTAGTCGTACACCAGCGCAGTGACCGCGCGGACGCCCTTCTTCCCGCGGCGCTCGCCCTCGGCGTAGTGCACGAAGGACACCGCGCGGGTGCCGCGCTTGTACGGACGCGCGTGGTGCGGCGGCAGGGCGCGGAGGACGAGGTCCTCGTCGGGCGCGGGGAGGTTGTCGAGCTCGTCGGCGAAGCGCACGAAGCGCAGCCGGGTCTCGGTGAAGCGGAAGGTGGTCATGTGGGGTCTCCAGGCAACTTGGCGGCCTTCTCCCTGCGCTTCCATTCGGAGAGCACGGAGAGGAAGCCAGAGAGGTTGTGGAGAATCTCCCGCCCGTCTTCACGGTCCAATGTGCGTCGGGCTCGCGGCTGGTAGGTCACCAGGGCACGGTCGATCAGCGCCTCATGCAGCTGATCAACGGGGCGAGCGCGGCGGTTCGGGCGGGAGACTTCCACCCCCCAAATGTGGCCCGTTACAGGGTATCTTTCCCCGATCAGTTCTTCGGGCCACCTTTCAGTGCCCTCGGATTCCCAGCCTTCTACCTACCCCGGATCAGCCCATTCCTTTCACTTCGTCGGGCGACCTTTCAGTTCGATGGCGGACCTCCCACCCGTCGCCGAGACGGTAGCCATCGTGCCCATCCGTGACGAACGCTTCTTCGCCCCGCCCAGGGATGCCTGCTGCGCTGTCCACGCCATCGCGCGCGCGACGGAGGAGGACGTGGAGGTGCGTCTCGATGTCCGTCGCGGCGAGGATCCCGTGGGTCTGGGCCAAGGCGACGAGCGCCTTCGACTCACGAGCACGACGCTCGCCGAGCCCGACCTCGGAGAGCAGCAGCAGCCGAGCGATTCGGCGGACGGAGGGCACCTGTTTGGTCACCGGGCGGCCGCCGACGTGCACCGTTCGGGGACCAAGGAGCTCAATGACGTTGGGGCCCACTGTGGCGCTGTCGGCGGACGCCGCCCGCGGAAGACCGGGTGTACGTCGGCGACGCAGCGTGGGGTCGCCCCACGCCGCGGCGAGCACGTCGTCCCCCCCGAGCACGCTCGCCAAGGCGATGCCCCCGGGCTCATGAGGCCGGGTTGACCCGAAGGGTGGCGCGACGAGGGCAATCGGCGCCTGGCCCAGCGCGCCGGCGCTGGAGTCGACCTCGCTCGCGAGGGCGGTGTAGGCGATGTACGCGCGGCGATCGGGCAATCGTACACTTGCAACGCCGGGACGGCCGGGCTCCGGCTCGACCGTGCCGTATCGGCTGGCTTCCTCCATCACGCACGCCCACGCCCGTTGGTGATCCAGCTCCACGCGCACGCGGAGGTCGATCGGCACGCGGTAGCCGACGGGCCGCCACCGGTGCTGATGTTCGCTGCACTCGTAGCCGCCGTCGTCCTCGGGCTGCGTCGGGTCGTCGTCGGCACCGAGCGCGAGCGGAAGCTCTACTTCGCCCTTGCACTCTGCCCAATCAGCTTGAGCTTGCCGGCGATCGAGGTGTGGACTGCCGCACTGCAGGACTCCGACCTCGACGCAGCGAACCAACCCTTCGTTCGCGAGCTCGCGGAGTCCATCCAGAACCCAGCGGGGTGGCTCATCGTGCTTCGCGGCCAGGAGCCGCGCCCACCACGGGCCCGTACGCGCCCGAAGTGCCGGCTCCTCCCGACGCCGCGGCAGCCGCGAACCCGCGCGAGCCTTCGGTGCAACCTCACACTTCAGCAAGCGGTTGAGCGCCTCGGCGAACCTGCGCGTCACCCGCTTGTCGCGGTCCACGTCGGAGTAGGAGAGCGACCGATGCCGACCGGGAATGGGAAAGTGCACCTCGATCTTGTACTCCCCCTCGAACAGCAGCTTCGCGGACTTCACCGTGCGCCAGTTCGTCGCGAACGGGCCGAGGTCCCTCAGCGCCCGGACGATCGGCTCCGCCGGGGCGCCGGGCCGGCCGCGCAGCGTGAGTCCCCGGTGGCGTGCGTCCCAGGGCAGGTCGGCGGTGATCTCGATGAGCGGAAACTCCCCGGCCTCGGCGGTGATTCGCGCGAGGAAGCCGTCCAAGACCTCGTCGGTGAGCTCGTTGAGCACCTGTTCGAACTCCCCGGCCTCCGGCCGAAGCAGATGGAGCATTGACGTCGCGAGCGCCGCCCCCCGATCCGCCACCGTGTCGGCGACATCGACGCGACCGCCCCCGTCGTACACCCGGAGCAGCAACCAGCTCGCCTGATCGCCGGTGACGACGCCTTGCTCAAGCCTCACCGCCTGGCGACGGGGCCACTCCCGAAAGCCGATGAGTACGTCGCCGTCGCCGCCGGGGAACACCACCGGCCGCTCGAAGCCGGCGCATCGTGAGTGAGGGCGATCGGCCTCTGCTGCGAGCGAGGTCGCGGCGATGGCGCCCCAATTGACGGTCTCCACCACCACACGATCGACGAGGTTCGGCTCCTGGCGGTACCACGCCCCGCGGCGGGTGTGCCACTGGTCCCAAAGGTCAATGGCAAGTAGGCTTTCCGGTGCCGCCTCGAACAGCCGCAACGCCAGCGCGTGCCTCCGCACCTTCCCCCTGCGAGTGTGGTGCTCGGCGATCTCCGATGGCGTGAAGAAGGCCGCCGCTGCGTCCTCGATCGCCTGGGAGCGACGCTCTCGGACGAACGCCAGCGCGAGGGCGACGTTGGCCCGGGCGTCGGCGCCGCCACCCGCCTCGGCGACGATCTCCTCCACGACGCGCAGCGTGAGCGGGTCGCCCACCAGGCGCGAGGTCAGCGCCCTCGCGCCGGCCTCGGTTCCGGCCTCGTCGGCGAGCTCGTCGAACGCCTCGAAACAGAGGGTGTCGCACCAGAAGGAGCGCGCGGGAGGGGAGGAGAGATGCGAGAGCGCAGGCATGAAGCTACCCCGTGGGAGACGGTGGACCGGGTGGAGGACGGTCTCGGGGTAACCGGGATACCTGAACGGCTGTATAGATATTCGCATCGGTTACGATCAGTCCAAAAAATGGCATGGATGCGTGGTAGAACGGGCGCGGTCCAACCCCTCGTCCGGAGTTCATCATGCTCTTCTCTACCCTTTCCCCGCGGTCGCGCTTGCTCGTCACCGCCCACCGCTGCACCAACCTTGGCAATGGCCGCACCGGCGCCGTTGGCGGCAGCTCGGGCTGCGTCGTCGCCATCCTCGAAGCCGCCGAGTTCTACGACACCGGCGTTGGCAGTCTTTGGGGGTACACCCTCGGGCGCGGCTTCTTCGAGGCTCTCCACGTGGACCAGCTCGATGAGCCGGGTCCGTGGATCATCGAGGTCGCAGTGGTCGGCGAGCCCGCGGGCTCCGGAGACTGGAGCCACCTGGAGGTGAAGGACATCCGGCGCCCGGTCGACGAGGAGCTGCTCGACGGGATGTATGGGCGTGGCGGGTGGGAGGTGGTGTAGTTCGGGCGGTTGTTACCCACCTGCAACCACCCGTTTCGGCAACGTCCCCGCGTACTCGGCGAGGGCCAGCGCCAGCATGAGCAGAAACTGGGCATCGGCTTGGCGCCAGTCGTCGCGAGGATCGTGGTGTTCGATGCTCGCGGCGCTTTTGAACGCCTTGATCAGCTCCACCACCTCGGGCGGCAAGCCAGCATCCGCGGCTTCTTTCCACAGCATGCGCCCGCGCGGCTCTTGGTACCCCGTCTCGCGAAGCACCTGCTCCAGGATGAGCCTGGACTTCGCGATCGCGTCGCCCCGCTTTCCGCGCAGGAGCGCGTCCTGCGCCGCCCGAAACGCCTTGTCGGCACCCGGGAAGTCGGCCACGCCATCGAACGCCTCGTCGGCGAGCATGAACGTTCGACGCCGAGGCCACCCAAGCCCATGGAGAAGTCGGCGCCAACCCTCGGGGCTGAGCTGGCGCTGCCACGAGCGGCCGAACGGCTCGACTTTCAGCTCCACATGCACGGTGCCTTGGCGATGAAGTGCGGTGGTCGGAACCACCGGGATCGCCACGGCGGAGAGGGAAATATCAAGGTGACTCCCGAACTCGGGATCACTTGCTTCGTGGAGGCGGAGGATGTCCTGAGCACTGATCGCTTCTCAGATCATGCTGGTTGAAGCTTTAGAAGTCTGGTGACGACCGGGACGAGTGGCGCTACGCGGTCCCAACCGCGGGCGAGCACGATCACGCCGGCGGGGGCTCCCGACGCTTTCCCGGAGTGACCCCCGATGTCCGCGATCCACGCGACCAGCTTTCCGATGGTCGGGATTCGTTTCTCATCCCATGATTTCGACATCGCCAGGTAGACGGCGTGAATCTCGTCCCGCGTGAACTCGT
>CAIXRH010000320.1 GCA_903921785.1 uncultured Pseudomonadota bacterium | reverse complement strand
CGGGCGTTTGTGCACCGATCGCGCCTGAAGCACCGCCCGGAGCACCCCGCCGAGCCTCACAACTCCCCGAGGTTCGTAGACCTCGGTGACTTGTGCACGCGCCAGGCGTCGAAATCGCTCACAAGTCGCCGAGGTCGGGGCGACCGAGGGCGCTTGTGCACGGAGGGCGGCCGCTCCACCCCCGGTGTCAAGCGCCACCTGCATGGGACCACCCCCGCGCCACGATCTAGGGACCACCCCGTCGGAGCCGGTCGGGCGGGCATGGACCAGGTTCTGGTAGGTCTTTCGTAGACACGCCGAATCGATCGGCGGTCGACAGGAGGTGCTCCATGACCACGCTCGCGATCGTCTTCCCCGGCCCCCTCGGCTACCACGTGTTCGTGCGCTGGCCGCGGGATCGGCTCCGGCGCTGCTCCACCCTCGTCGACGCCAGCGACCTGGCGGGCGTGCTCGGGTCCTTGGGGGCCCCGCTGGTGGTGGGGCTGGTCGGCACCCGCCACGCGGAGGTGGTGGCGGAGCAGGTGCTTGCGTTCGCAGACCTCGTGGCCATCCCCGACGCATGGCTTCGGCAGGTTCCCCGAGGAGACCTTCACCGGCGCGCGGAGGTCGCCGCCCGGATCCTGACCGCGCACCGGACCGATCCGCTCCGCCCGTACTACGGCCGGGAGGCGTCGGAGGCCTCCGCGCTCCCGTTCTGAGGCTCGTCGCTCAGTCCGCCTTCAACCTAGGCTTCTGCTTCCTTCGGTAGGACTCGCCTTCGACGACCAGGTCGTAGGCGTTGTTCGTGAAGCGGTCGACGAGCGCTTGGGCGAGGAGCGGGTCGGCGAGGATGCCGAGCCACTCGGACGGGTCCCGGTTGGAGGTCAGGATCATCGACCCGAGCTGGTGACGGGCCGTCACCAGCTCGTAGATGTCGGACGTCTCCAGCGCGTCCATGGCGCGCAGCCCGAAGTCGTCGATGATCAGCAGGTCGACGGTGGCCAGGCGGCGCAGCTCGGCGGCGTGCGTGTCATCGAGTCGGGCGCCTTTCAGCCTCCGGAACAGCTTCTCGGCGGGTTCGCAGTGGACCGAGTGACCCCGGCGGTTCGCCTCGTGGCCCAGCGCATGCGCCAGCATCGTCTTGCCCACACCGACCGGGCCCATGATCAGCACGTGGTGGTGCTTCTCGAGGAAGTGCAACAGCCGAAGCTGGTCGAGAAGCTGGCGGTCGTAGGTAATCTTCGCGTCGGCGTCCCACGCGTCGAAGACCATCGACGGGGCAAGTTGCGCACGCTGCGCACGCGCCGCGAGCCGGTTCTGATCGCGGCGTTGGACCTCTTCCGAGAGCAGGAGCAGGAGCACGTCCTCGGGGTCCAGGCCGCGGTCTCGGGCCTGGCGAAGGCGCTCGGGGAGGGTCGGCAGCAACTTGCCCAGCTTCAGGCTCTTCACGACGCGGACGAGGTCGCGGGAGAGTTCACGCGGAGGCATCGGACCCTCCCCGTCGGAACTCGCGGGCGTCCCGCGCGAAGCGCAGGACCGTGCCCATTGGGGCCTGGGGCGGGGAAGTCGAGGACACGGGCGTCCGCCGGACGAGCCCCTTCTCCAACATGGCGTCGATGCGCATGACGTCCACCACGTCGAGCTCCAACGCGCGGGCGCAGGCCTCGTCGGTCGCGGCACCGCCGAAGCGACGCGCGAGGCCGAGCAGCCGGTAGACCCGCCGGATCCGACTCCAGGGCAGCGGTCCCTCGGCCAGCCGGCGCGCGTACTCGCCGACGTGGGGGCCGAACTGTTCTCCCTGCGCGCAGAGACTCGTCGCGTCTCGCGTCGCCAACGCCGCCTTCCCCGGGGGTAGATCGGCGGGGTCGATGTGGGTGCCACCCGCCGGTTGTCGGGGGTGAGCTTTCACCAGCCGTGCGCCCCGGTAGAGCTTCACCGTCTTGCGGTCGCGGCGCACGCGAAGGTCGCATTCCCCCAGCATGAAGGGCACCGAGTAGAGCGCGTGGTCCACCACGATCGCGTGGTCACGACCCACGTGGTAGTCCCCCCAGCGAGGCTCGTCGTAGGGCTCCGTGGGCGCGGGCAACAGCAGCGCCTTCTCCGCGGCGTTGAAGGCCTCCACGGGCTGCCGGCGTGTGCGACCGTGCGTCCGCTCCCCAGCCTCCTTCATGCACCATCCGCGCGCGGCGACCCGAGCCTCGTCCAGCGACCGGAACCGCTCTCCGCGGAAGAAGTCGTCCCGGGAGAACTGCACCTGCCGCTCCACCCGCGCCTTGTCCTTCGGCTGTCTCGCCCGGGCAGGGTCGATCTCGAAGCCTCGGGCCTGTGCGTACTCGAGGAACCCCTCCGTGAACAGCGGCGCGACCGGATCGGCCTTCTTCACGATCGCGCTGGCGTTGTCCGGCTGCAGAATCGGGAACACCCCGCCGAAGAACACCCAGGCCGCCTCCAACCCCTCGAGCAGGTCCCCCTGCGTCTGGCTCAGGCACGGCCAGAGGAACTGGTGCCGGCTGTACCCGGCGGTGCACAGCACAGCGTGCAGCTTCCGCTTCACGCCAGTTCCAATCTCGGTAAACTCACCGAGGGTGAGGAAGTCCACCTCCAGAACCCCGGGGTCCGGATCCACCACCCGGACGGTGTCCCCCTGTCCGCTCTCCACGCCAAGATCCTCCGCGACGAAGCGCTGGATCGTCCGAAGCGGCACCGGAACCCCCGTCTTCCGCAGCACCAGCCGCGCGAGCTTCGGACCGTGGCAGCCCTCCTCGACCCAACCCCGGATGGTCTCCGCGTGCGCCCGAAGGTGCTCCCGCATCCCGCCGATCTCCGGCGAAGCCCCGGGACGGATGGCCGCCTCCACCTCCGCGAGGAGTGAATCCTCAACCGTGGTCGTGCCCAGCTCGAGGCCCGCCTTCTGGGCTGCATCGACGTAGCGGCGCACCGTCTTGCGGTCCACGCCCGTCCGAGACGCGACCGTCCGAAGCCCGTGCCCGCGGGTCCACAACCGCAGCACCTCCTTGATCTCCACCATGTGCAGTTCCCGGTACGCCATCCGCTCTCCCTGGGCGGGATGCCCAGGTGATCCCTGCCCCAGGGCGCCACCCGCGCGCCACCACGGGAGGGCCCATGATCGTGGCGCGGAGGCGGTCCCTAGTTCGTGGTGCGGATGACGCTCCAGGGGGAGCATGACCGTGGCGCGCTACACGCCCGAAGCGCCGCCCGGAGCACCCCACCGAGCCTCACAACTCCCCGAGGTTCGTAGACCTCGGCGACTTGTGCACGCGTAGGCGGCCAAAGCGACTCAGAAGTCACCGCGGTTGCCGGCACCGCAGGAGGTTGTGCACCGGTCGCGCCCGAAGCGCCGCCCGGAGCGCCCCGCCGAGCCTCACAACTCACCGAGGTTCGGAGACCTCGGCGACTTGTGCACGCGCGAGGCGTCGAAATCGCTCAGAAGT
>CAIXRH010000319.1 GCA_903921785.1 uncultured Pseudomonadota bacterium | reverse complement strand
GCGGGATGGCGCGGGGCGGCGCGGGATGGCGCGGGGCGGCGCGGGATGGCGCGGGGCGGCGCGGGATGGCGCGGGGCGGGCGTCAGCACGGGGCGTCAGCGCTCCGGCGGGCGCGTCCAGCGGAAGTCGCACATCTTGGCGCCCTGGGCGAGGGTGCCGGTGCGGACGAGGCCGAGGCCGAAGATCTCGCTCTCGAGATGGTCGAGGCCGCAGACGAGCGGCCCGAGCTCCGGCAGCGACGCGCGGGCGAGGAAGAGCTGCAGCCCGCAGCGGTGGTAGTTCACGCCGAAGCTGTTCTTGTCGGGCCCGGGGACGTACTCGCCGACGAAGCTGTCCGGCCCCGGGCCGAGGATCGACTTCGCGAAGGGACGGTTGTACCAGGGCTGGAACCACAACCACCGGCGCAGGCGGACGAGCGGCCCGGGCAGCCATCGCGCGAGGCGGCGGAGGGACTGCGTCACCAGCGCGACGTTGTCCGCCGCGCTGCGCTCGGGGAGCGCGCGGTGGACCGCCGCCACGTAGCAGGTGGCGAGGTAGAACGAGCGGGCCCCGCTGGGGGCATCGGCGGGGATCAGCGGCAGGAGGCCCGCGAGGGCGGCGGGTGCGTCGGTCCGCAATCGCAACGCGCGCTCCGCGCCGAGCGCCTCGACGTAGGCGCCGCGCGTGAGGAGCAGCAGCAGGCGGAAAGCGAGGCGGTCCAGGGGCGCTCCGGAGGGACGGGTCCATCGGATAACCGAGCGTGGTGGCCGAGGGGCGCGGCCTCGGCCCCTCCTACCTCAACATCCTCCGCGCCCGTGGGTCCTGGTAGAGCGACCGCGGCTCCAGGGGGGTGCGGAGGACGGCCTGGCGGCCCGCGACGCTGCCCGCCGCCGTCTGGTGGGAGAGAGAGCATGTCGAAGGGCGGGTGGCGCGAGACCGGCTTGCTGCCCGTACACCTCGGCGGTCGAGGAGCCGCTGGGGCGAGAATGGCGAGGGGGGAGCCGCACCCGAGTCGGGGGGGGGTGCCGCATCGGCAGGGGGGCGACGGAGCGGTGTGGCACGCGGCGGTCGGGTCATGCGGCGTCCGCATCGACGGCACCGAGGGGGTCACCACGGAGCGCGCGGAGGGCGCGGAGGAGAGCAGGAACGCCTACGGAGCCCGAGCGCGGGTCGGGTTTGGCCTGAGCGCAGCGCCCCGAGGTCTGCGCCCCGCCCGGGAGCTCGTGCACGCGGGCGAGGGTCGCGCCGTTCACCAAGCGCCACCGGCCCACGTCGAGGACCTTCCCGCCGGGCGGATCGCCGGGAACCCCTCCGTTGACGCCGGGAACCACAAGCGGCGCCGCGCAAGCGGCCACAGGAACGCCGCCGCCGCGTCCCGCCGGCATGGAAACACGTCGGCCAGGCGCCGTTCGGCTTTGCGCCGCCGCGTCTTTGCGTGGGCCTTTTTCGTGGGCCTGCCAGCGGCCACGATCTCCAAGGGCCCGCAGAGGCGCCAGGACGCAAAGAAGCGCGGGGCCGCCGAGGCCAAGGAACTCGAAGGGTGAGGCCGTCACCCACGGCGTTCCTTGGGCCGAGCCGCCGCCGAGGCCAAGGAACTCGAAGGGTGAGGCCGTCACCCAGGGCGTTCCTTGGGCGGAGGGGCCGCCGAGGCCAAGGAACTCGGCGGGTGAGGCGGTCACCCACGGCGTTCCTTGGGCTGGAGGGCCGCAGAGGCCAAGGAACTCGAAGGGTGAGGCCCTCACCCAGGGCGTTCCTTGGGCTGGAGGGCCGCAGAGGCCAAGGAACCCGACGGGTGAGGCGGTCACCCAGGGCGTTCCTTGGGCGGAGGGGCCGCAGAGGCCAAGGAACTCGACGGGTGAGGCGGTCACCCACGGCGTTCCTTGGGCTGGAGGGGCCGCAGAGGCCAAGGAACTCGAAGGGTGAGGCCCTCACCCACGGCGTTCCTTGGGCTGGAGGGCCGCAGAGGCCAAGGAACTCGAAGGGTGAGGCCCTCACCGAGCGCGATCCTTGGCTTGCGCCTCGGCGTCTTTGCGTGGCCGTGTGGGCGGCGGCCCGG
>CAIXRH010000318.1 GCA_903921785.1 uncultured Pseudomonadota bacterium | reverse complement strand
GTGGGGTTCTCGCCCGCCGCCCGGGGGATCACCGGCCGAGAAGGAGTCGGATCGGGCTGGGAATCGGGCGCGACGCTCCCCGCGGGCACCCGCAGGAACGGCGCGTTCACCGAGGCGAAGCTCGAGATCGGCATCTCGAAGCCGGGGGGCCTGGCGGCGCCGAGCGGCACCACGCGGACCTCCTGGCCGTTGCGCGGGTCGCGAGCGGTGGCCGATCCATCCGGCTCGGCCGCGATGACCAGCCGGGCCAGCTGGGCAAGATCGAGGCCCAACGCCGGAAGACCCGCCGCCAGCGCCGACAACCAGTTCTCCGCCGTCACCTCGTGGTCGGCGTCACCGCAGGTGACCCGCCACCGTTGTTCCATCGCCATGTGCGCTGGTATGGCCCACCGGGCCACGGGGCAACCCAGGACGGATTATCCTAGCGGATGGCTACTCCCACCTCCGCGTACGGCCCCCGGTTCGACGAGGCGGTGGCGCTGGCCGTCACCGACTTCCGTGCACGGTACCGAAAGAACACCACCGTGCCGTACATCACGCACCTCTTCGCGGTCACCGCGCTGGTGGGCGAGTACGGGGGCGACGAAGATCAGCTCATCGCCGCCGTGCTCCACGACTGGCTGGAGGACGTGCCCGGCGCCCACCCGCACCTCCTCGAAGTCCGCTTCGGCGCCCGGGTTCGGAAGCTGGTGGAGGACCTCTCGGACTCCGTCGGTGAGCCCAAGCCGCCCTGGCGCGCGCGCAAGGAGGGCTACGTGGCCGCCCTGCGCAACAAGCCCGCGGAGCTGAAGCTCATCTCGGCCGCGGACAAGCTTCATAACTGCCAGACCATCCGCCGGGATCACAAGGCGGTTGGCGAGGCGATCTGGGCCCGGTTCAGCGGGCGTCGCGAGGGCACCATCTGGTACTATCAGGCGGTCGCCGAGGCGATCGCGCACGACTGGCCGCACCCGCTGGCCGAGCGCCTCGCAGACGAGGTGGCGGGCCTGGGAGCCGACGGTCCGTGACCTCGGTGGAGGTGGTGGCCTGTCGCACCGGGGTCGCGCGGCACGCGCCCGACCTCCGCTCCGTCGTCCACGAGGCCGGCGCGGACTTCGCGCTGGTGGACTGCTTCGACAAGTGCGAGACGTGCGAGCGGGTGCTCCTGGTGCGCGTCGGCGGCGTGATGTTGCGCTGCCGCGCGGTGCAGGAGCTGGTCGCCGCCATCGCGGCGCTGGAGGGCGAAGGATGAACGACGACGCAGCAAACTCGCAGGCCGCCGAGACCCAAGCCGCTGTGGATCGGCGCTGGCGCACCATCGGGGCGCTCGTGGCGATGGTGGGCGTGATGGCCGGGGCGTTCGGCGCCCACGCGCTGAAGGAGAACCCGCTCGTAGAGAGCTGGAAGACCGGCGCCCACTACCAGCTCCTCCACGGCATCGCGCTCACGATCCCCGGGTTGCCCCTGCTCTCTCGCAGGCTCATCCTCACCGGCGCGATCCTCTTCGCTGGGAGCCTCTACGGCCTCGTGGCGCTGCACCTCAACTGGCTCGGCCCGGTCACGCCGCTCGGCGGGCTGTGCATGATCTCGGGCTGGGGGGTGGCGGCGTGGAAGGGGCGGGGGTGAACGCTCAGCGGTGACCGAAAGGCGCTGGTGAAGGACTGGTGGCGCTCCACCGACTTGCCTGTCGGGAGGCGCCGAGGTCGAGGAGCCGCCGGGGCGAGAATGGCGAGGGTGGGCGCTCACCGCCCCGCGACATCGAAGAACACGGAGGCGGGCTGATCGTAGCCGTCGAGACGGACGACCTCGTCGGCGAGCGGGCCGACGCGGCGCCGCCGACGTTTGTCATGGCTCGCGACGGTGTCGGCGGGCCGGGAGGGGGAACTATCGTACGATCGCTTGACGCCATCGTACGTGCGCATACGCTGACCCCATGTCCGCCCCCGCGCCCACCGTCACCGCATCCGCCCTGCGCGCGGACGTGTACCGCATCCTTGACCGGGCCATCGCCACCGGGGAGGTCGTCGAGATCGAGCGGAACGGCGTGGTCGTCCGGTTGGTGCCGCCGCGCCCGCGCCGGTGGATCGACGCGCTGCCCCGCCGCCCCGAGGCCATCGTGGGGGACCCGTGCGAGCTCCCCGAGGTGGGCTGGAGCGAAGCCTGGGCGCCGGAGCTCCCATGATCCACGTCGACACGCACGTGCTCGTGTGGCTCTACGCCGGGGCGCGCGAGCGGTTCCCGGAGTCGGTCGCCGACGCGTTGAGCCGGGCCACGCTCCTGTACAGCCCCATGGTCCGGCTGGAGTTGGCGTTCCTGCAGGAGGTCGGGCGCATCGCGGTCGCGCCGGCCGTGCTCCTGGAGGACCTCGCCGGGCGAGCCGGATTGCGACCGGCGGAGGCGTCGTTCGAGCGGGTCACCCAGGTGGCCGCCTCGCTGACCTGGACGCGCGATCCGTTCGACCGGCTCATCGCCGCCCACGCCCTCGCCGACGATCTCCCGCTCTTCTCGGCCGACCGCTCGATGCTCGCCAACTGTGCGGTCGCCCGCTGGGCCTGAGGCGCCGCGCCTCCCACCCTTGACCCGACCCCCCATCGTGTGAAGCTCCTCGGCGCTTCCGTCGGACTCCCCGTCGGCGCGTGGAGTCGGGTTGGAGACACTCTTCGGGAACACCGAGGGCCTGAAGCCCTCCGAGAACAAGGCCTTGCAAGGCCTGTATCAGCGGCGCGTCCCGGCGGACCGGTGGGTCTCCCCCGAGCTCGCCCGCCGCATGACCGAGCTGTCCCGCGAGGTGAACCGCCAGGTCGGCGTGCTCGTGGACCGCCTCGGGGTGGTCGAGAAGGTGATCGTCGGCGACGCGCACCAGCTCCACATCCCCGACCTCGGCCGCGCCCGCGCCGGCGCCGGGCGCTTCCGCGGCGTGCGGCTCCTCCACACCCACCTCCGCGGCGAGGGCCTCACCAAGGACGACCTCACCGACCTCGCGCTCCTCCGCCTCGACGGCATCGCCGCCATCCAGGTGAAGACCGACGGCCTCCCCGGCCCCACCGAGTTCGCCCACCTGCTCCCGCCCGGCTCGGGGGACATCTGGCGCGTCGAAACGGTGGACGTCTACGCCTGGGGCGACGACTTCGCCGCCTTCATCAAGGGCCTCGAGGCCCAGTTCCGTCCCGCCAACCGTCAGGTGGACCCACGGGACGCCGCCGTCTGCATCTCCGTGACCGTCGGGAACGCCCAGGGCGCCCGCCGCTCCCTGGAGGAGCTCGAGCGCCTCACCGACACCGCCGGGCTCCGCGTCGCCGACCGGGTGCTCCAGGTGCGCCGCGAGCTGGACGGCCGCACCCTCGTCGGCCAGGGGAAGCTCCAGGAGCTGGTGGTGCGCTGCATGCACCTCGGCGCGGAGAACCTCATCTTCGACCAGGAGCTCTCCCCCTCGCAGCTCCGCAACATCGCCACCGAGACCGACCTGAAGGTGCTCGACCGCACCCAGCTCATCCTCGACATCTTCGCCCAGCGCGCCACCACTCGCGAAGGTAAACTCCAGGTCGAACTGGCACAGCTCCGCTACCGGCGCCCGCGGCTCGCCGCGATGCCCACCGTGATGTCGCGCCTCACCGGCGGCATCGGCGGCCGCGGCCCCGGCGAGACCAAGCTCGAGATCAACCGCCGCCGCGCCGACGAACGCGAGCACCGCATCGAGAAGCAGCTCCGGGAGATCAGCGATCAACGCTCCATGCGCCGCGATCGTCGCAAGCGCGTGGGGCTGCCGCTCGTCGCCATCGTCGGCTACACCAACGCCGGCAAGAGCACGCTCCTCAATCGGATGACCAACGCCGCGGTGGACGCGGAGGACAAGCTCTTCGCCACCCTGGACCCCACGAGTCGCCGCCTGCGTTTCCCCGAGGAGCGCGAGATCGTCCTCACCGACACCGTCGGCTTCATCCGCCACCTCCCGAAGGACCTCGTGCACGCCTTCCGCAGCACCCTCGACGAGTCCGTCGAGGCCGACCTGCTGCTGCTGGTGCTCAACGCGTCCGACGAGGAGGCGCCGTTCCACAAAGCCACGGTGGAACGTACGCTCGCGGAGCTCGGTGGCGGCGACGTGCCGCGGCTGGTGGTGCTCAACCAGGTGGACCGCGCCGATCCCGAGAAGGTGGCCGCGATGGCCCACGAGTGGGACGCGATCGCCGTGAGCGCCGTCACCGGCGAGGGCACCGACGCGCTGATGGAGCGCATCGAAGCCGAGGTCTTCCGCAGCCGCGCCGCCGAGGCCCGCGCCGAGCGCCTCCGCCTCGCCGGCTACGAGAACGTCCCCGACGCCGACGACCTCGACGTCGAGGGGTGAGCCTCCCGGTCCGACGCCGCCCCTCTCCGCAGCGAAACGAGAGGTGCCGAAGGGGGGGTGGCGCTCCACCGCCCTTCCCCGCCGGAAGCGTCGGCGGTCGAGCGATCGCCGCGGCGAGAATGGCACGGCGGGCGCCGGCTCCGCACGGGCGGACCCGCAGGCCCCCCCGGCGCCGCGTCCTCGCCGGGCGAGCGGGGATCACGACCAGACCGTATCAGGGCTTCGGCGAAGGCGGCGACTTCGGCGGCGGCGCGGACTTGGGCGGCGGCTTGTCCAAGTCCGACTTGTTCTTCTGCCAGGTGTCGAGCATCCGGCCTTCCTTGAGCCGCGTCTTGCCCCCGAACCGGTAGCTCAGCTCCCAGGTGTTGAGCACCCAGGCACCCGGGATGCTGGAGACGCCCCATCCGAGGCGAGCTTCCCAGTGTTTCCACGAGAGCTGCCACGCGATGCTCGCCATCCCGGCCTTGTCCGGGGAGACCCACCCGTTCTGGTCGAGCGCATCTTCGAGGCCGAGGAACGAGGGCACCCACAAGTCGGCGTCGTGCTCAACGTTGGCGTAGATCGTGCCAGAGGCCTGCACGATGATCGCGTCCCGGCGGTTGAAGCGGATGTCGGTGGCCACGCGCGCGCTGACCGTCTCGACGTGCAGCAGCGAGGTGGAATGCGCCGGATTTCCCTGCCCGCTGCTGTCGAGGAACCAGATGACCTGGGGCAGCGACTCCAAGGAGATGTCCCCCGCGATGTCCCCACTGGTGTAGCTGCCGCCGAGGTGGAGTCCCCACGGCTTCGCCAGCTGGAACGAGAGGATTCCGCCGGCCGTGAGCAGCTTCGCGTCGAAGTCGGTGCGGGTGAGCACGTCGTACTCGCCGAACGCGGCGATGTCGAAGGGGCCACCCTCGGTGGCGTGAAGCTTGGCTTGAACGTTGGGAATGCCGATGACGTCGAGCGGTACGCTGGTGCCGACCTGCACATGGGGCAGGATGCCGATGGTCATGTTGCTCACGCCGAGCTTCACCTCGCCGAACTCCAGGGTGTAGGCGGTGAAGTCGATCTGTCCGCGGGGGTTGGGCGGGAGGTGGAACGGGCTCGGCTTCAGCCAGCGCAGCACCTTCTTGTCCAGGGTGGGGGCGGCTTCGGCCTGGCTGAGGTCCACGGGGGGGGGCGCGGCGGTCGGGACGGGCGCCGGGGCCGGCGATGTGTCCGGGGGTGGCGCCGGGGCCGCCGGGGGCGGCGGGGATTCGGGCTGCGCAGGCGGGTCGGAAGGATCGGCCGGCTGCGCGGGCGGGTCGTCCGCGGCGAACGCGGCGAGCGTGATGAGCAGCAGCATCTCTCCTCCAGCGGTCGGTACGCGCCGATCTTGAGGATGGATCGTTTTCGCGTCGGGTCCGTCACGAGAAACGCGGAGGAGGCGGCGAGGGTGGCGCGCGGGTGGGAGTGGCTGGGCGCGGGCTCAGCTCCCGCCGTCGAAGTTGCAATTCAGCAGGTTGCAGCTCCGCGTACACGTATGCACCTCGTACCGCCGACGCAGCGTCCCTACGGCGCTCCACAGCTCCGGGAGCGGGCGACCGTCGGCGATGTTGCCGATGGGCTCGAGGAAGTAGCAGAGGCGAACGTTCCCCGCGGGGTCGAATGCGAGGTCGGAGTGGCCCGCCTTGCACACCTGCCCGTTGGGCACGCTCGGGTCGCGGAAGTACCGCCGGAACGCCTCCAGCTGCCCGACCGGATTGCAGACCTTCCCCGCCGACCGCCGCTCGGCCACGAGCACATCGATCGCGTGGTCAACCGGCCCGAGGTCGGTCGGCCACATCGCGCTCCGCCGGAACCAGGTAGGATCGTACGCGTTGTTCCCGAAGTTCTGGTACAGCGGCTGGACCACCAGCTCGTAGCCCCGCCCCTTGCACCACGCGAGCAGCCCGGGGACCTCCGCAGCGTTCCCGGCGTGGAGGATGCAGGAGACGATCACCCGCGGGTTGGGCAGCCGGTCCAGCCGATCACAGGCTTCGAGCACCTTCTTGTAGGTGCCGGCCTTGCCGCGGCTGTGGTCCACCGTGGCCTCGTTGACGCCGTCCAGCGACAGGTACGCCACGCTCGCGCCTGCATCGGCCAGCGCGGCGGCCCGCTTGTCGTTGAGCAGCCAGGCGTTGGTGTTGAACGTGACGGTGAAGCCCCGGTCGGTGGCGCGCTTCATCAGCCGCTCGAGGTCGGCGCGCAAAAGTGGCTCGCCCCCTACAAAGTTCATCGATGCGGGCCCCACCCACACCGCCAGCTCGTCGATCACCCGCGCCCAGGTGGCCTCGGGGAGATCGACAGCTTCATTCTTGTAGATGTCGCAGTGGGCGCAAGGGAGGAAGCAGCGGTCGGTGACCGAGAGGTGGATCTGCGTGGGGCGACCCGGGGCCGGGCGCAGGCGCGCGGCGGCGAGCGCTCGCTCAGCGAGGCGGCGGGTCAGGTCCACGCGGCGATCTCGTCGGGACGGATGTCCGAGTAATTGGCGGACTTGGGGATGAAGCAGCCGGTACAGGCGGAGAAGCCGGCGTAGTCGCCGCGCGCTGCGCCGGCGCGGCCCGCGCGCATCCGCTCCCCCAGCCAAAGCGCCGACAGCGGCGTCTCCCGCACGTTCCCGAGCCCGTTCTCGAAGCGGTTGTCGCGCGTGCACGTGGTGACGCGGCCGTCCCAACCCACGACCGGGCTCTTCCAGAAGCAGCCGCAGACGCCGGGGCTCGGGGCCGGCGTCGCGCCGGCGCCCGCGCCAGGGGTCCCGCCGCCGCGGCCCGCCCCGACGTCCGCTGCCG
>CAIXRH010000317.1 GCA_903921785.1 uncultured Pseudomonadota bacterium | reverse complement strand
CGTCGCCGGCCGCGCCCGCGAGCGGCCCCGGCCCGAGCGACACGGTGATCCTCGTCTCGCTCGACACCACCCGCGCCGATGTTTTTGGCGGCGCCTACGGAAACCCCCTCGGGCTCACCCCCAACCTCGACGCCTTCGCGAAGGACGCGGTGGTGTTCACCGACGCCTGGTCGGTCTCCAACCTCACCTCCATGGCTCACGCGGGGGTCTTCACCAGCCGCTACCCCTCGGAGGTCGGCATTGTCGGTGGGGAATTCCACCTCGACGGGCGGGTCACCACCCTCGCCGACCTCTTCCACCTCTACGGCTGGCAGACCGCTGCGTTCACCTCCGGCGGGCACCTGACCCGCAGCTTCGGCCTCGACCGCGGTTTTGACTCCTTCGCCTACACCCCGTTCCAGGGCTCGCTCTGGCACACGGTGCCGGCGGGGCTCGACTGGCTCGACCACACCCGAAAGCCCGGCCCCGCGATGCTCTTCATGCACGGGTACGACGGGCACTGCCCCTACCTCGCGCCGGCGCCGTTCGGCCGCGCGTGGATGGACCTGTCCGTCGCCGCGCCCGCCGCCGATCAGGCGCTCGCCACCCCGCTCGGCAGCGAGTCGATCTTCGGCGACCTCTTCTTCTCCGCCGAGCGGATGATCGGCTTTCTGACGCGCCGGGACGCGCCTCGGCTGTGGGACGCCGAAGCGCGCGCCGCGGTCAAGGCGGAGGCGGCGCAGCTGCGTGCGAAGGACGGACTCCAGGTCGTGGACGTCGGCCCGGCCGACGTGGCCCGCGTCCGCGCCGCTTACGATGGCGCGATGGCCTACCAGGACGCGATCTTCGGGGAGCTGATCGCCGGGTTGAAGCGCCGGGGGCTCTACGACAAGGCGTGGATCGTGGTCTTCGCCGACCACGGCGAGGCGCTCGGGGAGGAGGGGCGCTTCGGGCACGGGGAGTCACTCTCGCCGGCCGAGCTCCATGTGCCGCTCTTCGTGCATGCGCCGGGCGTCGCGGCGCGGGTGGTGGACGCGCCGGTGTCGCTGCTCGACGTGCTGCCCACCCTGGCCGACGCCTTCGCGTTCACGCCGCCCGCGCAGTCGCAGGGCACCTCGTTGTTGCCCTGGCTGCGCGGGGAAGAGGGGCCGCACCACGTCGTACGGTTCGCCGAGGGCAACGTCGACGAGGCGATGGTCGAGGAACACGGCGCCGAGTTGGTGTTCGAGGGCATGCGCCCCGGCTCGGAGTGGTTTTCGCCGGCGCTGCACGCCGCCTCGGTGACCGGGCCGTCGTTCCGGGAGGAGGGACGGGCGCTGTCCACCGAGGAGCGCACCCACCTGCGCGAAGCGATGGAGACGTGGCGAACGACGCTCACGCCCCTGGAGTTCGCCGAGCCGGCGTCGAAAGAGGCGGTCGAGGCGATGAAGGCGCGGGGGTACTTCACCCCATGACGCTCCTGCTGCTCCTCGCCTGCTCCAGCGCGCCGCCCGCGGACACCACGATGTACGCCGGGATCCTCGCGCGCGCCGACACCGACCACGACGGCACGCTCGACGAGGCCGAATACGAAGCCGCCGCGCCGAAGGTCCACACGACCTTCGCCGCCGCCGACCTCGACCACGACGGCCGGCTCACCCGCGACGAGCTCGCCGAGCTGGTCCACCACACCGATCCCGCCTGGTACGACCCGGCGCTCGTCGGCAAGGACCGCGCGAGCCGGAGCACCATGGGCGCGCGGGGCAAGGGGAAACATGGGGGTGGGGCGCCGGGCGGCGGCAAGGACGAGGCGGCGGCGCCGGGCAGCGGCTTCGACGGGAGCGGCCCGCCGTTCGCCACGATTGAGCCGGGGCCGATGGGGAAGGCCGGCCCGAAGCCGGGTCCGCTGGGGGGGGCGAACGCAGGGCCGGCG
>CAIXRH010000316.1 GCA_903921785.1 uncultured Pseudomonadota bacterium | reverse complement strand
TACCTTGCTGCGGTCCGTGACGCGCTGGGAAGCTACGCGCGGTCTGTCGAGGACCCGGACGCCCTCGCCGCCGCTGCCCTCGAAGACACCCCGACCGCGCGCCGCCGCCTGTTGGCGTTCACGTCGGACCTGCTGGACGCCGCCCGCAAGGTGGCCCCGCTCTTCGCTGTGGACCCCGCCGACGACGCCGCCGCACGGGAGACCGCCGAGACCTCGCACGGCCCGGCGCTGCGGTGGGATGTTGCTTTCGCTGCCGTGCTGACGGCCCGGGGGGACCTGGTGCGGGAGCTCGCCGCCGGGCGGTGGGCCGCCGTGTACGGTCCCCAGGTGCCGATCCCTGACACGCCCCGCCCGGCCCCGGGCTCGCTGTGGGCGCTGTGGGCCGCGCGCGACGACGGCCCGCCCCGGTGGCTCCTGTGGCTTGCCGCCGACCTGTGGGTATCGGTGTGGAGGCCAGCGGCCGAACGGGAGCGAGCGAAGCCGCCCGCTGTGTGGGGGCCGCTCTTCGAGCTGTTGGACCGCGTACACCGGCCCGGCGGCCGCATTGTCGAGGGGGTGCTTATCGACCGGAACGGGGCCCGCGTGCTGGACGTGCGCCGGGATGAACCGCTGCCCGTGGCCCTGGTACACCTCGAAGCCCTGGGGATGCTGGTGCGCGACGGGGCCGGGATGCTGGGCAGTCTGAACGCGCACCGGTTCACGCGGTGGGCGGTGCCAACGGCGCACACACGCGCCCTAAACGGCGAGCCCGACGCCCGCGTGTTGCGCGCTGACGGGGGTTGGACCGGCCTGGCTGAACTGGTGGGGGCGCGCTCGAAGAAAGCCCCGGGCGAGCTCCGCGCGATCGTTTCCGCGCTGGCTCACCTGTGGTTCCCGCTCCCTGACGGAAGGGGCGGAAACCTGCTGACCTACACGGAAAGCGCCGCCGCCGGTAACTGGCGTTCGTGCGTAGATATTACGCTTGGAACGGCGCTACTCCCGCACTACGTCAACGGCATACCGCGGGGCACGGATCGGGACCTGGTGCCGCTCCCGCCGCTCCCGCCGTTCGTGGGCCGCGCGAATGAACACGGCGCGCAAGCCGCGATGCAACTCGGAACGATGGCACACCTTCGGACCCGAGCCGCCGAGCTTGTCCGGCATGGTGGGGTGCTGGTGACCCCCGACCAGTGGGCCGAACTGGCGAAGACTCACGGGCTCCCCGCTGACATGCTCGCTGCGGTTCTGGACCGCTGGACACACAACGGCGACGACGGCCCCGCCTTCCTCGAAGCCCTGGGGGGCGGTCGCTACAGGATCGCCGCCGCGCACGCCGCCGTGCAAGCGTTCTTGCTCGAAGCTGGACGGATGGAAGTGAACGGGGCCGCGCTGGCGAAGCAGTCAAGCGCATCGAAGCGCAAGCGGCTGAGTCTGGACCGCTGACGGGGGGCGGCTCCCCCCTCTAATCCGGGCGGCTCCCCCCTCTAATCCGGGCGGCTCCCCCCTCTAATCGACCCTGTCATGTGCGATTCTAAACACTTGGGTCTGAAAAATCCTGACGGTACGGTACGGAAGTATAGGCCGGTGCCCGGCCCCTCCGCTGGGCTGCGGGGCCGTGCCCGGTGGGGAGCTCGAAGAGACCGCCGAAGAGAGCGGGGCATGTCCGGGGGGGAGACCTCGAACCGCCGCCGCTGCCGAGCTCTGGACCGAACACGCATGAACCCCGCCCCCCCCCTACCCCTCGCCTGTCGAGGTGTACCGTTGTCGCCCCGCGCCCCCCGCAGCGAAAAAAACAGCCCGGCCCTGGTGCGGGTGTGAAACCGATCGACCCCCGCCCGGTGCACCGCTTGTCCGCTTTCGCGCGCGCCCCCGGTTTTGAAACAGCTCGCCCGATCCGTTGACTCGTCAACGCTTCCGGCGCTACGCTCGCCGAATGTCCAGCACCCCGCCGAGCACCCCCCCTGTCAGCACCCCCGGACCTGCGGACCTGGTGCCGATCCGTGACGCCGCCCGGATGGTAGGCCGGGGCCTGTCAACGCTGCGGGCCTGGTGCGCGTCCGGGGAGCTGACGGCCTACCACGGGCCGGGAACGCACCCGGGCAACCGGCCGGTGCTGGTGAGCCGCGCCGAGCTGTCGATCCTCGCTGCGACGACGAAGAGCCCGACCCCCGGACGTGCGCCCCCGGCGACGGTGGCAACGATGCCGCCCGCTGTCGAGGCCGCCGAGCTCGCGACCGCCCGCGCCGATCTGGCCCTCGCCCGTGTGGAGCTCGCCGGACGCGCTGACGTTGTGGACGCGCTGCGCCTGGTGATCCGGGCGACGGAAGATCGGGCGCGCGACCTGGCTACCGCCCTCGAAGCCGAGCGGGCCCGCACGGTCGGGCTGACGGCTGAACTGGACGCGCTGCGGGGGGATGCTGGCTTGCCCTGGTGGCGCCGCCTGCTGGGGGTATCGAGCACCCCCCGCCTGTCGGGCGACGGGGAAGCGTAGGGGCCCTCGCTGGCACCCCTCGCCGCGCGATAAAACCGGGGCAATTTACCCCCCCTACGCGCCATAAACCTACCCAAAACGCCCCCCTGCTACCCCCGGACGTGCGCCTGTGGAGCGGATCGACGTGTCGAGGTGGGGTACTCGCTGCCACCCCTCGATCGCGCCGTTGGAAGGGGGGTGCTCGCCGCGCTGCTACCCGGGTGCTGACGGCCGATCCTGCTACCCCCGGCTGGCACCCCTCCCCCTCGAACCCGGGGCCGTTTTCGTTAGGAACCGGACGGTAGGTAACGGAACGGGGTTGACGGTTGTAATGCGCGGTAGTACAATGCACACATGAACCGCAAGCCTGCTACCCCCCGCCCCGATTCCTCCCGCGTCGTTGGCTACATCCGGGTTTCAACCGAGGATCAATCGTTGGGCCCGGTGGCGCAACGTCAGGCCCTCGCCCGCTGGTGCGCTGCGAACGGCGCCGAGCTGGTGGCCGTGCTCGAAGAGCCGCACCGTGCGGGCCGGGCGAGCGGTGGCGCCGAGCTGGACAACCGGCCCGGCCTGATGGCCGCGCTTGACGCCCTCGCCGAGCATGGCGCCGGGGTGCTGCTGGTTGCCAAGCGTGACCGGCTCGCCCGTGACGTGGTCAACATGGCGATGATCGAACGGCTCGCCGAGCGGACGGGTGCAAAGGTCCGATCCGCCGCCGGGGAAGGAACGGACGGCGCGAACGATCCGAGCGCCATGCTCATGCGCGGGATGATCGACCTCTTCGCGCAGTATGAACGGGCCTTGATCCGGAGCCGCACCAGTGCCGCCCTCGCCGTCAAGAAAGGCCGGGGCGAGCGGGTGGGCAGCGTGCCCTACGGTTCCCGGCTCGCTGCGGACGGCGTGCACCTCGAAGCCGACCCCGCCGAGCTGGTGGCCCTCGCCCTGGTGCGGGAGCTGCGGGCCGAAGGTCTCTCACTCCGCGCGATCGGCGCCCGGTTGACCGCCGCCGGATGCGTGCCGCGCGGTGGCAACGCATGGAACCCAAACACGATCGCCCGGCTCGCTGCGGTGGCCGCGTGAGCCGCCGAACGGGCGCCGGGAAGGGCACGGGCCGGGGCGTTGTGGCTCCCCCTCCCCCGAAGGCCGGGAAGGGCCGAAAGCGGGCGACTGTCGAGGCCCGCCCGCTCGCCCCCGTTGTGGACCTCGCCCGGGAGCGCCGGATCGCTGGCAAGGTCGCCGAGCTGCGGGACCTGCTGGACACGGGCGCGGTAGACGCCGATCGAACCCGTGCGATGCTCGCCGGTGAACTGGAGGCCCGCCCCGTGTCAACCGACCCCGACGTATCGACCTCGATCCGCTTGCCCGGCTCGCTGCTGACGCGCGCTGACGCCCTCGCTGCGGTGCTGCCCTCGCCTGTCGGCGTCCGGCTGAACCGGTCCGGGGTGCTTCGCGCCGCGCTCGAACGCGGCTTGTCCGGTCTCGAAGCGGACGCCGCGCGCATGGCGACGACGCCCCCCGACCTGTCGGCCGTGCTCGCCGAGCTGGACGCGATGCGCGCCGAGCTGGACGCGATGCGCGTAAAGGTGCTCGCGCTGTCCGGCCCGCCCGACCCGCTCAGTGTGACCTGTCCAGCGTGCAACGCCGCGCCTGGTTCCCGGTGCTCTGGGAACATCCTGGACGTGGTGAACCTTGACGGAAACGGCCTACACCCGGATCGTACCCGCGCCGCTGCCCGGGAACGGCGATGATCTGGACCGCTGAAACCGTCGACGGCGTGACCTGGTGGCGCGCCGAGACCGAGCACAACGGGAAGCCGATCGCCCTGGTGGTAGCGCCGCACGGGGACCGATGGATCGCAACCGCCGGGCGAGGCCCTACCCGTGAGCTCGCCGATCGCGGCTCCCTGCTGACGATCGAACCGACCGCCGAGCGCGCGAAAGCGTGCGCCGCTGGCTGGGCTGAGGGGGTCTGAACTGTGATGCGTGCCCCGCTGGACGTGCCCGACCTCGCCGAGCTCGCCGCCCGCCTGGGGTTGACGGTGGGCCGCGGTGGCTTCGGACCGTGCCCGGGCTGTGGAGCTGCCCGACGTGGCGCGGGAGACCCCCGCGTGCCGGTGGGCGTCTACGGTGCGGGCCGGGACCGGTGGCGCTGTCAGGCCGGGGGCTGCGATGCGGGCGGGGATGCCGTGGCGCTGCTGGCCTACGTTCGCTGCGGGGAGAACCCGGGCGCCGGCGATCCTCGCTGGCCCGCGATCCTCGCCGAGCTGCGGGGAGCGGACCCGGTGCCCGTGTCGAGGCCCGCGCCGAGACCCGCGCCCGTGTCACCCGTGGCCGCGCCGCCCGACCGCGCCGAAGTGGCCGCGCTGTGGGCCGCGTGCTCCCCCCTGGACAAGCTCGAAGACAACGATCCGGCGCTGCGGTGGCTCCGCTGTCGCCGGGGTCTCTCTGTCGAGGGGATCGCCGCGCTGGACCTCGCCCGGGCGATGCCCGCCGCTGGCACGTTGCCCGCGTGGGTTCCGTCGCTGGGGATCGCCCGCGCGACGTGGCGCGCTGTGTACCGGCTCGCCGTGCCCGTCTACGATGCCCGGGGGATGCTCGCCGCGCTCCGCTTCCGGGCGATCGACCGCTACCCGCTGGACGCGCCCCCGCCTGGCTGCCGTGTCGAGGCCCGCAACGGCCGCGCCGTGCTGGTGGCTCCGCTGTGGACGCCGCCGGGTGAGCCTGTCCAGGGGGAGGATCGCGAGCTGCCGAAGGCCCTCGCCGCCCGTGGCTGTGGGCACGCTGCGGGCCTGGTGCTCGCCGATCCGCTGGGGGTTGCCCTGCTGCGGGGCGAGCTCGAAGACGGGGGCGTGCGATGGGACGGCCGCGTGGTCATTGTCGAGGGGGAGCCCGACCTATGGGCCTACGCTACCGCGATGTCACGGGCGCGAAACGGCGCAAGCTACGCCGTCTTTGGTCATATGGCCGGGGCATGGACCGCCGCGCACGCCGCCCGCATCCCGGACGGGGCGCGCGTGCTGCTGGCAACCGACGACGACGACGCGGGAGACCGCTACGCCGAGACCGTGAGAGACACACTGAAAGGCCGGTGCAACGTGGCCCGGCGACGGAGCAACGATGCCGAAAAAGACTGAAGACGCCGCCGAACGCTTCGCCGCTGGCAAGCTGGACCCGGACGCCGATTTTGCGCGCGCCTTCAACGGCCCGCCCGACTACAACCGAGGGGGACCGATGCCCGACCGTGACAATGAACCGCCGCCGCCGGGCGACGACGACGCGCCGGACGCTTCCGGCCGTGCTGACGGGCCCGACGTGCAACCCGCGCGGGAATTCCCGGCTCCCGATCCCGTGGCCGCGCACCCGTGGGCGTGGCCGCCTGTCGAGTGGCTGACGGAAGAGCCGCCCCGCCGGGCCTACCTGCTACACGACGCGCCTGGTGCTGGCTCCTTCGAGACCCGGGGCGCGGGGATGCTCCCCCGTGGCAAGGTCGGGCTACTCGCCGCTGCGGGCGGGGTTGGGAAAACCTACGCGCTCTGCGGGCTCGCCCTGGCTGTGGTGACGCGCCGCCCGTGGCTTGGACACTTCCCCGTGGGCGAGGGATGCCACGGCCGCGCCGTGCTGATCTTGGGCGAAGAGGACCCGGGCGAGCTGCAACGCCGCTTGTACGTTCAAGCGCGGGCGATGGACCTCACCAGGGAGCAACGCGCCGCCGTGGTCGGGATCTACGCCCTTCCGGGAGCGAGTCTGGACGCGCTGGCGCTGACGCAACCGGAAGAGCACGGGACGCGCGCGGCAACGCCCTACGCTGGGTTGCTCTTCGAGCACCTGAAGCGGATCGCTGACGAGACCGGGAAGGGTTGGGACGTGGTGATCTTGGACCCGCTGAGCCGCTTCGCCGGCCCGGATGTCGAGAAAGACAACTCGGCTGCTACCCGGCTGATCCAAGTGCTCGAACGGTTCACGACACTCCCCGGCAACCCGGCCGTGATCGTCGCTCACCATACGAGTCAGGCGAGCCGGAAGGAGGGGCCCGCCGAGCTCGCGACCGCCGCCGCTACTGCGGTGCGGGGCGCTACCGGGCTGACGGACGGTAGCCGCTGGGTAGCAACGCTTGACGAGGTGGCGGTATCGTCGCTGGCGAACCTGCCCGGACACGCCCGGTTCCGTGTGGTGAAGAGCAACTATGGACGCTTCCCGCCGGGTTCCCTGTTGCTGACGCGCGAAGAGGCCGGGGGCGGGCTGCGGGCTGCTACCCGCGCCGAGAGTGACGCGCTGACCGCCGCCGAAGAGCAAGCGGAGCGAGAGGCCGGGGCGAAGAAGCAACGGGCGAAGAACGCCGAAAAGGAAGGGGCCGCGAGTGAGAAGCCGCCGAAGGACACGGGGCCCGTCTACTAATGAACCCGCCCCCGGACCTGGTGGCCCTCTTCGCCGAGCGGATCGCCGCTGCGGTGCGCGCCGCCCGTCGCTACCTTGCCGCCGAGCCCGAACGGGGCGCGCTGTTGCTGGCTGTGCCGCTGGACCCTGAGCCGCCGGGCTGGACCGTTCCGGGCGACGGGCCGAACGGGGCGCGCGCCCCGACCCCCGATCCGATGCCCCTTCGGACGTCGCGACAAGGATCGGGCTTCGTTTCGAGTTTCAGCGAAGGCGCGACGTTCGCCGATCTCGACAAGCGGGGCCGGATGCGGATGCCCCCCCGGCTTTCCGCGTGGGTTGCGGACGGATGCCTGTCCGGCGTGACCTACACCGCCGCGCTGGACCTCGCCGAAGAGCTGGCGCGCTGGCACGCGGTCCGGCTCGCCGCCGAGCTCACCGGCGGTCTGGACATTGTGGCCGAAGAGCTGCGGGGCGCACCCGAGCTTGACGCCGCCGGGCTGGCTGAACGGTGGCCGCTCGAAGGGAACGAGCACGCAACTGTGCGATTGAACGAAGACAAAGAGCGCGTGCTGAACGAAGACGAAGAGCGCGCGCTGTGGACCGTGCGCGCTGCGGTCCAACTCGCCGAGCTCGAAGGCGGGGCGGAGTGGGGAGCGGTGGC
>CAIXRH010000315.1 GCA_903921785.1 uncultured Pseudomonadota bacterium | reverse complement strand
TGCACCGCGACCTCGCCGCCGCGCACGGCGCCCGGGCGATCGGTGGTGTGGAGCGTCACCTTCCCCACCTGACCGGCCCCGCACACCGCGCCGCCGGTGACCGCGAGGGTGATGCGCGCATCGCCGCGCGTCGCGGCCACGGTGGCGCCTTCCGCCCCGCAGATCGGCGCGTTGGCGACCACCACGTCGATCTCGTTGCCCGTCTCGGCGGCAGTGGCGCTCGGCAGGCCCTCGCCGGCGGCGGCCTCCACGGACACCACCTTGCCGTCGAGGGCCACGGGGATGCCGCTCATGTCCACCACCTGCTCCGCGGCGATCTTCTCGATCTCGGGGTTCAGCTTCACCTCCGCCGGAGGGGAGCTGCCACAGGCGACGAAGAGCGGGAGGAGCGCGAGCACGGACATGAGTCTTCCGGGGGAGTGTGGTCGGCTAACCCGCTGTCGGGCCCCCGACGCCGGTACGCTCGGTCGATGCTCCTGCTCCTCGCGTGCGCGACGGCCCCGGCGCCGTTCCTCGGCCTCGGCGGCCAGGTGTGGGTCGGCGACACGGCCTGGACCGCGCCGCTGGACGCCCTCGACGCCGCCCCCACCTTCCTCATCGACCTCCAGGCCATCCTCCCCCTCACCGACGCCCGCGGCGCGGACTGGGTGGCCCACCAGTGGGAGGCGCCCCCGGCCTGGGAGACCGGCGCGCACGCCCTCCGCGCGGAGCTCTACGCCCGCGGCCTCGACGCCCGCGGCCTCGACGCCCCCGGCCTCGACGTGCTCGGCGGCTGGGACGGCACCCCCGAGTGGGTGCCGGCGCTCAGCGACGCGGCGGTGGACGCGCTCGCGGCGTGGTCCGTCCACGCGTGGGACGACTACGCCGAGGCCGGCGACGGCCACACCTTCCTCGAAGGCCGCGGGCAGATCTTCACCGACCAGGTGAACGCCCGCGACCCCGCCAGGCCCATCTGGTGACGGAGTTCGGCAGCAAGGACACGGTCTTGGGCGCCGGCGCCTTCCTCTCGCCGGACCCCTCCACCTGCGGCGCGGCCGCGGAGTCCGACGGATACGCGATCCGCATCCTCGCGGACACGGCGGTGGCCCTCGCGTACGGCGCGGACGGGCTCTCGACCTGGGAGGTGGCCGACCCGTCCTGGGCGTGTTCGCGGGGGGGCATGGTGGACACGGCTGGGACGCCGCGCCGCTTCCACGAGCCGCTCGCCCCCGTCGCGGAGACGGTGACGACCACCGGCTGGTACCGCCACGACGTCACCGTGAGCGCCTTCCCGGCCGGCACCCGCCAGCTCCGGGTCACGCTCCCCGCCGCCGGCGATCCCCCCTCGAACCCCCAGCTCGGCGACCTCACCCTCCGCTGGCACCTCGACACGCCCGCCACCCTCCCGCGCGGCCCCGCCCCCTGGACGCTGGACCTCCCAGCGGACAGCGCGGTCGTCCTGGTGCTGGCCCGCTGACCGACGGTCGCGACGACGGACGACGACGAATCCACCGCGGAGGGCACGTCCCTCCGTGTTCTCCGCGACCTCCGTGGTCCCTTGTCCGGCCGCGCTCGTGCGTTCGGCGCTGCGCCTCTGCGTCTCCGCGTGAGCCGGTTTCGTGGGCTTGCCCGCGGTCAGGTCCTCGAAGGGCACGCAGAGCCGCCAGGTCGCAGAGGAGCGGAGGCCTCGCGCTCACAACTCGCCGAGGTTCCCCAACCTCCGGGACTTGTGAGCGTCCATCGCGGCGCCGACGCCCTTCCCGAGGCCGCCGACGCCCACCGATGCACACAAGTCGCCGAGGTCGGGGCAACCGCCGCCACTTATCAGAGTCTGCCCCCTCCGCGCACTCACCGCTCGCAGGGAAGCCGGAGGGGTCAGACCGATCGCAATTCCAGGCGGCTTCCGCCTCCGCGGCGTTGACCGGGCTTCCGCCGAGGGGCGATCCCGCGAGGACCTCAGGCGGATCGCATTTTCCTTCGCCGCGATGCCCGCGCCGATCGCGGCGGCGGACGACGGCGAATCCACCGCGGAGACCACGGAGGGCGCGGAGAGAAGACACGGGAGAACCGCCCTCCTGGTGTCCCTCCGGGTTCTCCGCGACCTCCGTGGTGCCCTTGTCCGGCCGCGCTCGTGCGTTCGGCGCTGCGCCTCTGCGTCTCCGCGTGAGCCGGGTTCGTGGGCTTGCCCGCGGTCAGGTCCTCGAAGGGCACGCAGAGCCGCCAGGTCGCAGAGAAGGCGACGAGCGCCCCGGCGGCGCCGCGATGGCGTGCGGACCCTGCCCGCGTCGGGACCGGGCCCACGCCATCGCCCAGATGAAGCTTCTTTCCGAGATCATCCCCGAGCGCGACCCCCGCTCGCCCCGGGGGCTGGCGTGGCGATGGGGCCTTGGGCTTCGACCGTCGGCGACACGGCCGCTCCGCTCAGAGCAGCCAGCTCAGCAAGAGCGCCGCCTGCACGGGCTCGCGGTTCGCCGCCTGCGGGATGACCCGGGACTTCGGCCCGTCGAGCACGCTGTCGTTGACGATCACGTTCCGGCGCACCGGGAGGCAGTGCAAGAACGCCGTGGCGGTCTTCATCGCCTCGTCGCCGACGGTCCAGTGGGCGTTCTTCGCGGCGAGCTCGCCGTGGCGCTCACGGTCGGTGGCGGCCCAGCCCTTCGCGTACACGGCGAGGGCGCCCTGGGTGGCGCTGGCCTGGTCGCGGGTGAGCGTGAGCTTCGCCCCGGTGTCGGCCGCGAAGCCGTGGACCCGCTCCATCTCCTCGGCGTCGAGGTCGAAGCCCTCGGGGCAGGCGACGTGCAGGTCAGCGCCGCCGAGGATGGCGGCGCGCACCACGGAGAGCGGCACGGCCTGGGGGAGCGGCTTGGGGTGCGGCGCCCAGGTGAGGCAGACCTTCTTGCCCTGGAAGCTGTTGTTCCCGCCGAGGTCCGCGAGGGTGAGCTGGTCGGCGAGGCCCTGGCAGGGGTGGGCGAGCGCGGACTCGAGGTTGATGAGCGGGGCGCCGGCGTAGCGGGCGAAGGCGCGGATCACGGTCTCGTCGCGGTTGTCGGCCTTGGGGAAGGCGCGGACGGCGAGGATGTCGGCGTAGGAAGAGAGGACCGGCGCGGCCTCCTTCACGTGCTCGGCGGTGGCGCCGTTCATCACCACGCCCTCGTCGAACTCCATCTTCCAGGTGCCTTCGCCGCCCTGGAGGTACACGAAGTGGGCGCCGCAGCGGCCCGTCGCCACCTCCATGGAGGTGTGGGTGCGCAGCGACGGGTCGAAGAAGAGGCCGGCGACGGCGCGACCGACGAGCGGGCGCATGCGGCCGATCTCCAGGCGGTTCGCCCGGTAGATCCGCGCGACGTCGAGCAGGGCGCGGGTGCCCTCCACGCCGGGCTCCAGGCCGTCGAGGAACCGGGTGCCCCGCCAGTGCTGCCGAACGCGAGAGACGGCTTCGTAGAGGCGGGTTTCGAGGGTCTGGTTCATCCGAGGCTCCGGAGGGCGGAGGCGAGCTCGTCGATCGCCTCGAAGGGGAGGTTGAGGGGGGGCATCAGCCGCATCACGTTCGGATCGTCGCTGCCGCCGGCGAGGATGCCGCGCTCCCGCAGCGCGGCCACCCGGGGCTTGACCGCGTCGGGGAAGACGAGCCCGAGCAGACCGCCATGCCCGCGCACTTCCCCGGGGAAGAACGCCCGGACCCGGGCCTCGATCTCGCGGGCGCGGGCCACGAGGCCCTCCTCGCGGATGACGTGCTGGGTGGCGAGGAGCGCCGCGGAGGCCAGCGGGCCGGCGCCGAACGTCGTCCCCTGATCGCCGGACTTCACGCCGCGAGCGATCGTGTCATCCACCAGGGTGACGCCCACGGGGAAGCCGCCGGCGGCGCTCTTCGCGCTGGTCACGAGGTCGGCGCGCACGTCCCAGAAGTCGGCCGCGAAGTTGGCGCCGAGCCGGCCCCAGGCGGTCTGCACCTCGTCGAGGATGAGGAGCGCGCCCACGCGGTCGCACTCGGCGCGGAGGCCGTGGAGGAACTCGCGGGTGGCGGTGCGCATCCCGGCGAGGGACTGCACGGGCTCGAGGATGATCGCCGCGACGTTCTCGTCGAGCGTCGGGACCTCACCCCACTTCGCCCAGCGGGTGTGGCCATACTCCGGCAGCGCGTAGCGGCGGTACTTCTCGCTGGCCGTGACGGCGAGGGCGCCGAGCGTGCGGCCGTGGAACGCCCCTTCGAAGGAGACGATGTCCGGGCGGCCGGTGTGATGCCGGGCGAGCTTCAGCGCCGTCTCGTTGGCCTCGGCGCCGCTGTTGCTCAGGAACACGCGGCTGAGGTTCTTCGGGGCGAACTCCACGAGCGCGCGGCACGCCGCGGTGCGCACCGGGCAGTACACCACGTTGCTGTAGAACACGAGGCGCTCGGCCTGCTCGGCCACGATGCGGCGCCAGGTGGGGTGGCTGTGGCCGATGAGCGCGACCGCGTGACCGCCGTAGAAGTCCCAGTACCACCGGCCATCCGCCGTCTGGACGCGGCTGCCCTCCCCGCGCACCACGTGCAGCGGGAGCTTCTCGTAGCTGGCGAGCTGCCAGTCGGCTTCGTTGGCGGGGGCGCCGATGAGCTGGTCGAGGGAAACGGTCACGGGACGGCTCCGATACGGTCGAGGCCCAGGGCGTAGGGCCAGCCCATGCGCAGGTTGAGGTTGGCGACGGCCTGGCTGCCGGCGCCGCGACAGAGATTGTCGATCGCGCACTGGACGACGGTCACGCCGTCGCCCTCGATCACGCCGATGTCGGCGCGGGCGCTGCCGAGCACGTGGAGCAGCTCAGGCGGCTTCTTGAGCACGCGCACCAGCGGGTTGCTCTGGTAGAACGTCTCCCACAGCCGGGCCGGCACCGCCGGGAGCGTGAAGGTGACGAGGATGCCGCGGCGGAACGGGCCCGACATCGGCACGAAGTCGAGCTTGATGTCCCCGATCGCCGCTTCCACCTCGGGCACGTGCTGGTGGCCGAGCACCTTGTACGAACGGAGGTTCTCCGCCCGCACCGGGTGGTGCGTGGTGTCACTCGGCGTGGCGCCGCTGCCGGTGGAGCCGGTGATCCCCACCGCGCTCACTCGCCCCTGCATCTTTCCCGAGAGCGGGAGAAGCGCGAGGGAGAGCGCCGTGGCGAAACACCCGGGGTTGGCGATGTGGGTGGCGCCGAGCATCCGGTCAAAACCCATCTCGGGCAGGCCGTACGGCCAGGGGCCGCCCTCCCGCGAAAACCCGTAGTGCTGGCCGTGCACGGGCTCGGGGAGCCGGTGGTCCCCGCTCAGGTCGATGATGCACTCGGCCTGCAGCGAGGGCGCGAGCTTGCTGGCCTCGCCGTGCGGCAGGCAGAGGAAGTACACGTCCGCCGGGGGGATCTCGGCGGTGAGCGTCAGATCGTGGCCGTAGAACTGAGGCCAGAGCTCCGCGAGCTTCTTCCCCGCGTGTTTCTGGGCCGTGGCGCCGACCACCTCCACCGCGGGGTGGCCGAAGAGCCAGCGCAGCGTCTCGGCGCCGGTGTAGCCGGACGCGCCGACGACCACCGCGCGGACCTTCTCACGCACGGCGGGCGGCCTCGACGAGCTCGGCACACTTGGCGGCGAGCGCATCACCCTGGGTGCGGGCGTTGATCGCGGGCAGACCGAGCTCTCGTTCGACGAAGTTGCGGCCGACCGCGTTGTCGGTCTGGGGGCCGGAGACCACGGAGATGGACAACCCCAGCGTCTCCGTGAAGTGGCGGGCCGCGCCCCAGGCGCCGACCGGATCGTTCGCGCACATCACGTGAACCGCGGTGTGCTCCATCAGGTCCTTCGCGCTGAGGATCTCGTGCACGCCGTACTCACCCATCACGCCGTCGCCGAGCTCGACCACGATCACGTCGCACTTCTGCCCGTGGACGACCTCATTGAGCGCCTTGACGATGCCCCGGGCGACCGGGAGCGAGGTCTCCGGGCGGGTGGAGACGATGCCCGCGTCGTTGAAGGAGAGCGCGCGGACCGCGCCGACATCCTCCATCTTCAGCGTGTCCCGCCGGAGCGAGACGCCGGTGAGCTTCGCCGCGCCGACCTTGTAGCCGCGCCGCGTGAGCCCGCGGATGACCTCGCAGGCCGCGTAGGTCTTGCCGGCGTTCATGCAGGTGCCGCTGACGGCCACGATCGGCACGCTGTGGTCCACGAGCGCCGCGCCCGGGAGCGCGTTGGTCTTGATGCTCGCGGGGACCCCGCGCCGTTCGCCGAGGTGGGGGAACGTGAGCACCTGCCCGAGCACCTCCACCCGACACGCCGGCCCGACGTCGGGGTTGTAGCTGGTGCACAGCCCGATCACCCCGCCGAGGTTGAGGAGGTGGATGATGTCCCCCACCTTCACCGACTCGGGGACGACGCCGGTGTAGCCGTGGAGCGCGCGGCGTTCGCCGAGCACGCCGGCCACGATGTCGCCCTCGTTCACGGTGGCCATGCGCCCGAAGACGTCCTCCACCTCGTTGTAGACGGCCTTCCGATCCAGCGCGCGCACCGCGAGGACGCTGCCTTCTTCCGCGACGATGGTCGAGCTGAGCGTGACCTCGCGCGAGAGCTTGCAGTTGCGCGTGGCGGACGCGATCTTGTTCAGCAGCACCTTCACCGTGGGCCCCCGGGGAGGCCGCGCGTCTATGCGATTGGGGCAGCGGTGCAACCTCCATCGGTCGCACGAGGGGCGGATGACGCGATAGGGGGACGCATGATCCTGCTGCTCGCGACGTTGTCCGCCGCGGAGCCCCTCGGCGAGGGCCTCCCCCTGCCCTCGGCCGCTCCGGGCACCAACCCGCCCCCGAGCGCCCCCGTCGCGCCCCTCCCCGGGCCGAACGACCACCTCCCCATCGCCGATGGGCCGGCCTCGGTGCCCAGGCGGGTTCAAGCCGACACCCTCGACGGCGCCGCGGAGGCCGCCGTCGAGCTCCTCGACCTCACCACGCTTCGCGCCCCGGCGTACGCGCTGTCGATCGAGGTGGAGGACGCCGATCCCGCGGTGGGGAGTACGGTCGGCGAGGCGCTGGTGCGCCGCCTCGAAGCGGCGGGCCATCCGGTCCGGAGGGACGCGCCCGCGCACCTCATCGTGCGGGTGAGCAGCAACGGGGTGACGCGCACGTACGAGCCGCGCACGCTGGCCGTGAAGGAGCGCACCGGCCTCCCGTGGATGCTCACCTCCCTCGGCGCCACGGCGCTCGTCATCGGTACGGGCGCGGCGGTCCTCGGAGCCTCCAACGGCGGTACGGCCTCCACCGATTGGCTCATCGTCGCGGGCACCGGGGCGGTGGCCACCGGCACAGGGATCGGGCTGTTCATGCGCCCGCCGCGGCAGATGGATGTTCGCTGCCCCGTATTCGACGCTGACATACAGGTTTCTCTGTATACCGAGACCGGGCCGGCCCCAAAGGCCGCCACGTCGTCCGCAGGGAGGGCTCGCGTCCCGGAGACCCTCGCCCCCTGCACCGGCAACATGAAGCGGCTCAAGGCCCAGGGCTGAGACCAGTTCTGACGTTTCCTTCACCGTCGCCCGCAACCTCGGGGCTCGGACTCGGTGCCGGAGTCAGTTGAACGCGTTGCGACACCGTCTCTCCGTAGAAGCACTCTACGAATCCGTCATCGGGACAGGGGCCAACCCGTAGCCGTACGGATGGTCAACGCGGCTGGCCCGGCTAACATAGTCCTGCGACCCTCACGGTCGCGCCGAGGAGGTTGCAGATGCTGGAGTTCCACTCCGCCAACACCCGGGCCGTGAACCCCCGGCGGGCCATCCAGGAGGCGCTGGAGCTCTCCGGCGCGCCGGACGGCTCCTTGGACTTGCTCCTGATCAACGCCGCCGTGGGGCACGACCTCGTGGCGCTCTCCGAGGAGGTTCACCTCGCCTCGCCGCGCACCCGGGTGCTCGCCGCGTCCTGTGCAGGCGTGGTCGGGCGGGACGGGCCGGGCGAGTCCACCCGCGACCTCGCGGTGATGGGGCTCCGCGGCGAGGGCTTCACCGTGGCACACGTGGAGGGGCTGGTCGGCGCCACCTCCTTCGAGCGCGGGGCCGAGCTCGCCCGCAAGCTGCTGGCTGCGCCGCACCCGGTACGGATGGTGTACCTGCTCGCTTCGGGGATCGACATCGCCAACGACCGGGTGCTCGCGGGGATCGAGTCGGTGCTCGGTCCGGACGTGCCCATCTTCGGCGCCACCTCCTCCGACCAGATGCAGGGCATCGCCACCTTCCAGGCCATCGATGGGGTGCTCCACCAGCACGCGGCCTTCGCCGTGGGCATCTGGGACCCGACCCTGGAGGTGGAGACCCAGGCCACCCACGGTTTTGTGGCGACCGGCGAGCCGATGCGGGTGACCGCGGCCGAAGGCAATCGGATCCTCGAGCTCGACGGTCGCCCCGCCTGGCCGGCGTTCCTCTCGCGCCTCGGTCTCCCCGCCGACGCCACCGAAGCGAACACCATCGCTGTCGGCGCGCTCGCGGAGCTGCTGCCCCGTGCGCTCGCCGCCGAGTACGGCAACGACCACATCCTCCGGGTGGTGACGCACCACACCGCGGAGGGCGCGCTGGTCTACGCCACGGAGTGTGCCGTCGGCACCCGACTGTGGCTCACCGTGCGGGACGAAGCCCGCATCTTCGCGGACATGGACCGGATGCTCGCCGCCATGACCGCCCGCCGCCCCGCTGCGGCGCCCGTCGCGGTCTTCCAGGCAGACTGCCTCGCTCGCGGCCGGCGCCTGTTCAACCGGGTGATGAAGGAAGAGCTGGTGCACCGGATGCAGCAGCCGTTCAGCCCTCGCGGCATCGTCCCCCCGTGGTTCGGGATGTACGGGTTCGGGGAGTACGCGCGGCTCGGTGGCCGCAACGCCTACCACAACTACACCACGGCGCTCGCGGCGCTGTACCGTGTGGCGCCGGAGCCGACGGCAACCGGATGACCCCGGGATCGCCAGGAGGCCCCGAGGGCCGCAACTTCAGCCTGATCCAACAGCAGCGGATCAGCGCCGAAGCACGCCTGGACCGGCAACTCAGTCAGCTCACCCGCCTCAACCGCCTCTCCAACGCCATCCTCGCCCGCCGCGACGACCGCCCGGTGGCCGAGGTCTTCGCCGAGGCCGTCGTGGACGTGCTCGACGTCGGGGTGGGCGCGGTGTGGGTGCTCGAACGCCCCGGAGTGGAGGTGGACTTCGCGGTGTGCGGCGCGGCGCCGGCCGGCTCGGAGTGGGCCGAAGCCGGTCCGCGCCTCGCGGCCAGCCTCGGGCTCGCGCTCGACGAGCCGTTCCTGGCCGGGGAGGCCGCCGACCTCGACCCGCTCCCCGGGCTCGTGCTCCGCGAGACCCTGCTCTGCCGTAGCGTCGGTCGGGATGGCACCACCGTCGCCGTTCTGCTCGCCGCGAACCCGCCCGCCATCGCGGGGGTCTTCGACCCGCTCACCGACGACTCAGGGGCCGCCCTGCTGGTCCTCGCCGAGAAGTGCTCGGCACACCTCGATCAGGGGCTCGACCGGCGTCTCATCGAGCTCCAACTGCGTCAGCTCCGCGAGTCCGAAGAGCGGCTCGCCCTGGTGCTCGCCGGCACCAACGACGGCTGGTGGGACTGGGACCTGCACCGAGGCGAGTGCCTGCTCTCGGCCCGGTGGTTGCAGATGGTCGGGCGCCCCTCGTCGGAACCAGAGAAACAATCTGGCTTCTGGGCCAGCCGCGTGCACCCCGACGACCGGGTGGAGTTTGACAACGCCGTCCTCCAGGCGTTGGGTGCCGGCAGCGAGAGTGTGGAGCGGGAGGTCCGCCTGCGCCGCGAGGACGACTCGTGGCTTCCCGTACTTGTCCGCGGTCGGGTGCGGCGCGACGCAGGCGGCCGGCCCAGCCACTTCGCCGGGTCGATCCAGGACCTCTCCGAGCGGAAGCGGCAAGAGGCCCACATCCACCAGCTCGCGTTCTACGACCCGCTCACCGAGCTGCCGAACCGCCGCCTCCTCGCAGACCGCCTTCAGCAGTCGCTGCTCGCGCGGATCCGCACCCAACAGACGACCGCCGTGCTGATGCTCGATCTCGATCGGTTCAAGCAGCTCAATGACACCCACGGCCACGCCGCCGGGGATCAGCTCCTGCGCTCGGTGGCGCGGCGCCTCACCACGGCGGTGCGCCGCTACGACACGGTCGCGCGCCTGGGCGGCGACGAATTCGTGGTGCTCCTGGAGAACCTGGGGACCGACGCCGCGGTGGCCGCGGCCGCCGCCCGCCACGTGGCCGAGAAGGTGCTCACCGCCCTCCGCCAGCCCTATTCCCTGGACGTGGGATTTCACCACCACACCGCGAGCATCGGCATCGCGCTGGCCACCACCCCCGAGATGGACGCCGACACGCTGCTCAAGCACGCGGACGTGGCGCTGTATCAGGCGAAAGCGTCGGGGAGGAACACCGCCTGCGGCTTCCTCCCCGAGATGCAGGCCCGGGTCGCCTCCCGATCGGCCATCGAGGCGCGGCTCCGCTCCGCCCTCGACCGCGACGAGCTGGTGGTGAAGTACCAGGCGCAGGTGGATGCCCATGGGCACACGGTGGGGGCCGAGGCGCTCCTCCGTTGGTACCCGCCGGAAGGCCCGGCGGTCCCTCCGGCAGACTTCATCCCCGTGGCCGAAGATTCCGGGCTCATCCACCCGCTCGGCGCCTGGAGCCTCGCGGTGGTCTGCCGCCAGCTCGTCGCGTGGCGCGGGCGCCGGCCCCCGGGGTTCCGGGTCGCGGTGAACGTGAGCACCCCCGAGTTCCTTCGCGCTGACTTCACCGATCGGGTGATGTCCGCCCTGGCGGAGGTGGGCGAAGACGGCAGCGCCCTGCGCCTGGAGATCACCGAGGTCACCGCCATGCGGGAGCTCGGGTTGGCCGCCACGCGGATCCGCGAGCTCCAGGCCTTCGGCGTAGAGCTCTCGCTCGACGACTTCGGCACCGGCTACTCCTCGTTGTCCTACCTGCGCGGGCTCCCGGTGAACGAGGTGAAGATCGACCGCAGCTACGTGCGCCGCTTCTTGTCCGACCCGCACGACGCCGCCATCGTGCGCGCCGTGCTCGCGCTCGGGCGTACGCTGAAGCTCAACGTGGTGGCCGAAGGGGTCGAGACGGCCGAGCAGTGGCACGCGCTGCGCGACGAAGGCTGTCCGACGTTCCAGGGTTTCCTCTTCGGACGCCCTCGCCCGCCGACCGAGGACCCCAGCCGACTCACCCTGGAAGGGGAGCTCGACGCGCTCTCTCGCGGCGCGCGACCGGACGGGCCGGCGGCGTTGCCCGGCAGGCGGTAGCCGACGTTTGTCGTGGCTCGCGACGGTTGAGGGGGGCCGGGAGGGGGAACAACTCTTCTGGCCCCTACGGCGCACACCCTTCGTCAAAATCCAAGGTCTCGGCGTCTGAATCGAGCAGCGGACCGGCCGAGACCCCTGTGGCCACCGGAATCCACCCCGCCGCGCGCTCGTGGAGCACCAGCGTGAGGGCGAACGCGAGGTCCGGCACCTCGGGCGCCCACAAAAGCGCGACGGGCTCGCCGTCTACGCACGCCCCGGCGCGCACCGCGTCGCCAGGCGAGTAGCCGCCGTCCCCGTCGAGGTCGTCGTAGGCGACCAACCGCTCCAACGCACCGGTGAAGCCGAGGTTTCCGAGGAGCGTGACGTGATCGTCGGGCGGCGCGCCGGACACGTCCGCGGCCCATGGGGACGACGCTGGCGCCCCCCAGACGTCGTCGAGGACCTGATCGCCGACGTACTCGCGCACGGAGACCAACGCGAACCGAGCGTCGGCGAGGGCGTCGGGCGCGGTGCCGGCGAGGTGGCCGTCCAGCGCCGGTTCGAGGTTGGTGGACACCGGGATGGCGTGGCGATCCGTCGGCAGCGGATCGCCGCCGCGGGTGAGCAGGAGGGCGTTCCACCCTGGCTGGAGCCCGTCGCGAGGCGTGCCGGAGACCCACAGCGCGACCACGTTGGACGTGCCCAGGAAGAATTCGTCGCCGGAGCGGACCCCGTCGCCGTCGAGGTCCCGATGGAGCGCCGGCACGTACGCCGCGACGAGGGACCCGGGGAAATTCTCGGGGTCGATCTCCACGAGATCGGCCTCCGGCGGCGCGGGGACCACCAGGGCGAGGTCGGCCGCGGCGGGCGCGGAGAGGAGCGTGTCGCCCACGCGGAGCTCGTTGTCGTCGCGGAGCTGCGCGAGGTCGAGCCAGGTGAGCGTGAGCGTGGCGTCCCCCCAGTCACCATCGAGGAGAAAGCGAAGGTCGCTGGTGTCTTCTTCGCCAGCGGAGTCGGCCGTGTCGACCGCGTCGCCGGCGCCGCTGTCCGCCACCACGCCGGTGTCGGTGGACGGCGGAGTGGCGCAGGCGACGGCGAGAAGAGAAAGGGTGAACGAGGTGTTTCGCATGGCGACCTCAGCAGTTCAGCGGCCAGACCACCTGGATGAGGGTGGACGTCGCTGGCGCGGCGCCCTCTCCGAGGTCGTACACCTCCACGTCCAGCTCGACGGAGAGGATCGCGCCCCCGGTGATCGCCGCGATGGGCACCTCCACGACGGCGGCCTCCGCGCCGAGGTCGCTCCGGAGCACGAGCGTCTCCCAAGGGCCGAAGCCCGTGAACCCGAACTGCCCGCCCTCTTCCACGCCGCGGACCACCCGCCGGCGGACGTGCACGGCGCGGCTCGCCGACCCCGGGGGAATCCGGACCAGCAGGTTCGCGGGCGCGACCGAGAGCGCGTGGTGGTCGGGGGTCGGGTCCGCGCCGCACTGGGTCTCGAGGTCGGCCGGGTCGAGGTCCACCCAGCCCGAAGCTCCGGGTAACCACTCGGTGACGCCCGCGGACCACGGGAGCCGACAGCCGGTGCCCGTCGCCTTGCTGGTCCTCGCGGCGGTGAGCGGAACAGCCGGGCACGCCGTCGCCAGCGAGAGCGCCTTCGATCCCGGGGACCCGAGCTTCGACGGCGACTTCGCCCGGAGCGCCGCCGCCTGTCGGGCCACCACCGCCGCCTTGTCGTGGCCGGTGGCCGCGTAGACCTCGGCCAGCGCCTCCCGGATCGCGGGGTTGTTCGGGTGCAAAGCCGCCGCCCGCTCCAGGGGTACCACCGCATCGGCGGGACTGCCCGCCGCTGAAACCGCCTCGGCCTGTCGCACGAAGACCAACGGATCGGGCTTCTCCGACGTGAGAAACTCCCCCTTCACCCAACCGAAGACCGTACATTCGTGGGTGTTGGGCTCGGAGCCCGACGTGTCGAGCACCGACTTCGGCGCTTCGACCCACGCCCAGTCCGCCTCGCGGTGCCAGACCTTCACAGCGCCGCCGGCCTCCACCTTGTCGAGCGCCACGAAGGTCGTCGCCCGCCCGGCGCGCACGTTCACCGACGACGCGGCGATCCACGCGGGCGTCGGCTGGAGCGCGTCGCGGGTGACGCACCGTTCGCCCCGGGGCGCCGGCTTCGCGTCTTCCCCGAAGAAGCTCCACGCGACCGAGTGCACCCGGATCACGCCCTCGCGCGGGTCCTGCGGCGCGTTGCGGACCTCGCTCTCCCCGAGGTGGTTTCCGGCCCCCCCGAACCACAACCACCCGTCGATCCCCTCCGCCTCGACGACGGCCATGGAATACCCGCACGGATCGTCGCTGGGGTTCGCCAACGCCTCGAAGAGGGCAGACGGGACAAACGCCGGGTTCCTCGCCGCCACGCGCCGCTCCTCCACGGTGGGGAGCGCGCGAGATTGGCACGAATCTTCGGCGCCCGGAGCGCCGTCGAGCGCGAAGCCGTTGAGCCAGACCTCTCGCCCGTCCACCGTGTAGACGCCGGGCTCGACGCGGACCGGAGGGAGCGCCACCGCGAGGCCGACGAAGAGGAACATCTGACCGTTCTAACCCGACCTACGCGCGCGGCGCGGCTCAGCGCCCGGCCTTGACGGCCTCCTTCACCACGTCCACCAGCGGGTTGTACCAGTAATTCCGGAACTCCATGCCGGTGGGCCGCTTGCAGACGCGCTCCGTCCAGAGCACCTCGCGCGTCGCCACGTCGAAGTACACGGGCCAGAAACACCCCTGGTCCTCGGCCTTGGAGAACCGATCGGCGATCACACCGAAGCCGGTGCCCTTGGTCGAGGTGAGCGACCACGCCGCCACGCGCGCCTTCACCGCGGCTGCGTCGACCGTGGAGGGCGCGCTCGCAGCGGCGGACTCGGCCTGGAACCAGCCACCTTCGCGACGGATCGTCTGCCCGTCTGCCTCGGGCAGGTCGCGGACGAGCCGCACATCGAGCCCCTTCTCCACCTTCTTCCCGAGCTCGTTGACGAACATCGCGTTCCAGTCGGCGGTGAGCTGCGTGAACACGGCCTCCGGTGAGGGGTAACGCCCGATGCGATCGTCGAGGCCGCCGCCCGGACCCCAGTAGACGCGCGCCTCGGGATCGTCGAAGCGCTCGGGGACGTAGAACTCGGCGATCGAATAGTCGATCCCCGCCCAGATCAGCGGCTCACCGGGGGCGACGCGGCCGGAGAGCGGCGGGGCCGCGAGCGCAAACGAGAGGAGGGTGAGCATCCCACGGGGCTAACCGGGTAGGGAGGCGACAGTGAGCCCCCCGACCGCGCGCTTCGTGGCCGTCCACGGCCTCCCCACCTCCCCTGCCCTCTGGGCCGGCGTGGCGACGCGCGTGCCGATGCTCACCCCGGCCCTCGGCGGCGTCGGCACCGTAGCGCCGCGCGCGAGCTGGACCCTCGACGACTTCGTCGCCGACCTCCTCCCCTTCCTCGATGGGGACACCGTGCTCATCGGCCACGACCTCGGCGGGGTGGTGGCCGCGATGGCCGCGACGCGCGTACCCCTCCGTGCCCTGGTCCTCAGCGGCACCGCGCTCGGGCCGTATTGGGCGCCGGTACGGTTCACGGCGCGCGCGCCCCTGCATCGGTACTTCTACGAGCATCACGCGGGGCGGAAGTTCCTGACCGGAGCGGTCTCCCCTCCCCTTCGGAGCGAGGTCGTCGCCGCATTTCCCCCCGTTCCCGAGCTGCCGGCGCGCATGCGCGCCATCGCCCAGGCGATGACGCCGCCCGCCGATCTCGCGAAGAACCTACGCCTCCCCGTGCACCTCCTCTGGGGACGGAACGACCGCTGGTATCCCCCGGTCGTGGCCCGGGCGGTGGCGCGCGGAACGGACGCGTCGCTCACGTGGGTGCCCGGCGGGCACCTCTGCATGTGGGAATTCCCGGATGCGTATGCCCTGGCCCTCCGCGCACTGTTTTTGAGGTAGGCGGGCAGCGCGTCTACGGGCGGGCGCCGCCGGGACCTCCCGGTCCCCCGAGAACGACGAAGCGCGGGGCACCGCCGACCGCGACGTCAGTCGGCGAGCCGACGGATCGCGGCCCACGACGCGCCCTCGGCGGCCTCCGTGAGCACCCGGTCCAGCTCGGCGCGGTCCACGCGGGCGTCCACCGGGGGCGGGCCCACGCGGCGGAGGGCGACCGCAGCCCGCGGATCGGCCTCGGTGCAGAGCCGCGACCACGCCTCACACGCGTAGGCGAAGAGCTCGTGGCTGGCGGTGGGCACGTGCAGGAGCGGCTTCTGCGCGGGGCGAAGGCCGACCTTCCCGCGGGGGACGCTGTGCAGCAGGTGGGCGATCTCGTGGACGAGCACGTCCGTGTCGGCCTCGGGGAGGAACGCGGCCGGGAGGACGTAGCCCAGGCAGGCGTGCGAGAGCCCTTCCAGCTCAGGGGTGTCGTCGGCGAGCGGGGGCGCGCCCATGGCGTCGAGGAGCAGGTTCGCGAGGTCCCACGCGGCGCTGGGCGAGAGGGCGGCGATGAGCTCCGGGTAGGCCTCCGGGGTGACCACCCGGACACACGTCGGGAGATACGCCAGGACGGAGGGCGCCTCTGCGGCGGGGAAGAGCCCCTCCACCATCGGCCGCGCCCTCGCCACCACGATCGCGCCGGGATCGGCCGGCGCCGCCCCGACCGACAACGGCGCCTTGCGGGCGCGCCACCGTACGATGCGCCCGAGCACCTCGCGCACCGCGGCTTCGGCCGCCTGCCGGCGCGCCGCCGGTTCGCCCTCCCAGTCCGGCCACGCCCGTGGCAGCCGCCCGGTGGCGAGGAAACGTTCGATGAGCTCGTCGGGGACGAACATGCGAGCAGGGTAACGGGCGGCGCGGTCGGGCGCGGGGCGGGCTCATCGCCACGACGCCGGCGGCGCCCGGGCTATCCCCCAGGTGCGGCGGGTCGATGGCCTCAGAGCAGGTCGATCGCGTCGTCCACATCGACCCCGTCGATCGCGGTGATCACCAGGCCACGATCGAGCACGACGTTCAGCGGCAGCCCGACCGCCCCGTCCCCCGCGTAGTCATAGAGGGCCTCCTGCCCGCCGCCGAGCACGGGGAAGGCGATCTCGAAGGTGTCCGCCCACGTTGCGAGGTCGTCGGCCGCGGGCTCCTGGCTGTCGAGGTCCTCGATGAGCACCTGGATCACCATGAGCCCGTCGGCTTCATGATCCGCATAGGCGGCCTGATAGCCCTTGGCATCCGACTGGGATAGAGCACTCCACATCGCGCCGAAGCTCAAGAAAACCACGTGGTCGCAGAACGACGAGAGCGAGACGCTCTCGCCATACTGGTCGATCAGCGCGAGGTCGGTGGAGACGTCCCCCACCTCCCGGCCCTCGCTGGCAACGTCCCCGCGACATCCATCGTGCGGCCATCCCCCCTCGTACGGTTGGTCGTCCGCGTCGAGCGGATCGGTGCCGGCGTCGACCTCTTCGCCGTCGTCGGTTCCATCGCCGTCGGAGTCGGCCTGCTCGGGGTTGGTGCCCAGCTCGGCCTCGTCGGCGTCGGAGAGGCCGTCTCCGTCGAGGTCGGCGGCGCCGGTGCCCGCCGCGCTGTCGGTGGGGGTGGCGCCGATGCCCGCACAGGCGAGGCTGACGACGCCGATGGCCGCCACGATGGTGAGGAACGGGAGGGAGAAGCGGTTCATCCTACCGGAATATCCCGGCGGGGGCCGGTCGGGTGGGCGAGACGCCGGGACCCGCACGCTTCCCGCCGCCCGCGCAGTGGCCGCCCTCACCGCGCTGCTCTCGGGCTGCGTGGCCAACCCCACCGACAGCGTCCCGGCCGGGGACACGCAGGTCGACACCAGCGGCGGCCACGGCGAAGCGGTGGAGCTCCCCGAGCTCCCGACGTGCCCCGGCGCCGACTTCACCAGCAGCCTCCCCTGGTATCCCGCGAGCCCTTGGTGGTTCCTCCGCTCCGTGGAGAGTGACATGTACGGCACGTGGGCGGCCCTGGAACAGGCGGCCGCGGCCACGGGCTGCCCCGCCGCGTCCACCGAGGGCGACGCCACCACGCTCTCCGGGGACTGCGCGGCCGCCGATGTCGAGTTCGAGGGGACCTGGCGCGCCGAGTCTGTCTCCACCGGCGGCGTGCTCGACTTCACGCTCGACGCGATGACCGCGGTGGTCACGCTCGACGATACGCCGCAGGATCTGGCGGCCTCGGGCACCTTTTACTGGGAGCGCACGGTGGTGGACGGGGAGCCCCTTGCCGAGTACGAACGTTCGGAAGGCACGCGCTCCCTCCACCGCGGCTCGGCGCTGGACGGCGACTTCGCCTTCGAAGGGCTCGAGGTGACCCAGGACACCACGCAGTTCGTGGCCAGCGGCGCGGTGGCGGTGGACTGGGCGTACGGTTCCGGGCGCTACTGCCCCGTGGTGGAGCTCCACGCCGCGCCGGATTGTCCCGAGGAACCCGATGGGTACTACGCCATCCAGGGCGCCGCGACGTGGTTGATGGTCGCCGACGGCAGCGGCGCATGCGACGGGTGCGTCGATGTGTACCAGGACGGAGTGTGGCAGGAGCAGTTCTGCGACTTGCCGGCGTTGTTCTACTGAGCGCACCCCGGAGCCCCGGTCCCGCCAGCGAGGGTGGGTCGAAGCTCAACCGTTCACGGCGGGCCCCGCCCGCCGGCGCCTGGGGCGGGTGGACCGGAGCGCCGACGCCGGTCTGGCGCCCCGGCTGTCCCGATCCGGCTGCACGGGAGCACCCGCCCGCTCCCCTCACCCTTGGAACGTACGGCTCTCGCGCCAACGGTTCAGCAGATACCCGGCGATCACCGCCAGCGCCGCGGTGGTGGGCACCGCGACCACGATCCCGAGGATCCCGAAGAGGTTCCCGCCCACGATGATCGCCACCATGACCACCATCGGGTGCAGGCCCACCCGATCGCCGACCAGGAGCGGCGTGAGCACCGTACCTTCGAGGCCCTGGCCGATGGCGAAGGTGGCGACGACCGCGCCGAGGTGCCAGTCGAAGCCGAACTTCAGGAGATCCAGCGTGATGGCGAGCACCGCCGTGCTCGCCGGGCCGAGGTAGGGCACCAGGAACAGGGCGCCGCCCATGAGCCCCACCGTGATCGCGAGGTCGATCCCCGAGAGCCAGAGGCCGAAGGAGTACACCCCGCCGAGGACCACCGCGACGGTGAGCTGACCGCGGACCCAACCCGCCAGCCGGGCATCGATCTCCGTCGCGAGCCGCCGGACCACCGGACGAGCCCGGAGCGGTACCAGCCCGTCGACGCTGCCGACGATCCACGGAAAATCACGAAGGATGAAGAAGGTGAACAGCGGGAGGAGGCTGAGCGAGAGCGCCGAGATCACCAACGAGAAGCCCCCGGACGCGACCGCCTTCGCCCACTCCTGGAGCTTGGTGCGGTAGTCGGGGCTCAGCTCCTGGAGGTACTGCGGCGCCAGCTTGCCCAGCTCCTGCAGATCGAGCGGGATGTCGACGTGGAGCTGGCGTTCGAGGGTGGCCACCCAGGGCCCGAGGTGGGTGCTGAGGTTGTCGAGGTACGGCGTGAGGTTGGTCGTGAGCTCGCCGAGCTGGTGGACCGTGCCCGGAATCACCCCGAAAACCAAGACCAACAGCGCCGCGAAGAGCCCGGCGAACACCAGGAAGATCGCGAAGCCGCGCGAGGCGCCCCGCGCGGTGAGCCCGCTGACCGGGCGGTCGAGCAGCCAGGCGAAGACGAGCGCCGCGCCGAGGATGAACAGCACGGAGCGCAGCGCATAGAGTGCCCCCGCGACCGTGGCGACGCCGATCACCGCCCAGGCCAGCGAAGAGAGGGCGTTGAACTTCCGGTCCGGCGCGGAGGGCTCGACGGCTGCCGGCGGTTCGGGGGGCGCCATCGGCGCCGGACGCCGCGTCGGCAGCGGGGCGTTCGCCGCGCCCGAGTGCACCCGGCTGCGCATCATGGGCCGACGACCACCACGACGTTTCCGTGCACCAACAGATCGCTGGTGAGGGCGGCGGTGCGCAGCTCGCTGGCGTCCCCCGCGGAGAGCACGAGGTCCGTACCGTCCTGCACATGGTCCACGCGCATGAACAACGGGGTGGCGCCCGCACGTTTGGCCGCCACGGGATCCCCCGGATCGGCGACGTAGAGCACCGGGCCGTGCTGGCTGGCGGCGTACGCGGTCATGTCGCCGACGCCGAAGAGGTGGGCGCCGGCAGCATCGAAGAGCTCGGGGCCGAGCGCACACTTCAGGTCGAGCCCGCGCGCATCGAGGATGAGGCCCGAGGCCCCGCCCACCTGGGGCGGGTGCTCCGGCGTGTGAGCGAAGGTGACGAGCGCCGGCCGGAGCCAGGCCTGGAGAGAGAGCGCGGCGTCCAATTCCACGTTTCCACCGCCGTGGTACCGCGCTTCGTAGACCTCCCAGAGGGAGAGGTTGCTGTCGAGGCGGTCGGCGACGGCATCCTCCGCGTCGAGCAGGGCGCCGGCCAGCCGCGTACGGTCGATCCGCACGGCGCGCGCGAGGCGCTGCACGCGGGGCTCGAGCTGCTGCCGGGCGTCGCCCTCGGCGGTCTCGAGGTTGGTCGCCGTGCCGAGGTTGCCCCCCGCGGCGTGCACGATGAGGCGGAGGTTCGTCCAATCGACCTCGCCGTCCTCGAGAGACTCGAGCACGGGGTCGAAGGCGAAGGCGTGGGAGAGCAGGAGGATCATGCGTTCAACCGGAGCGCGTCGGGCCCGAAGAGAGAACCTATACCGTCTACGAGCTTCGGGGTGGCGCTGAATCGCCAGCGCGGGCCCGGGCGCACCACGGCGCGGGCGAAGCGCGGTGGACCGGTGACCACGATCTTGAGCGCACACTTGCCCGGGTTCTGGGTGATGAGCTCGCGGAGCTGGTGGAGCACCTCCTCGGTGAGCTCCCGCTCGGGCACCTCAAGCTCGCCTGTGCGGGTGAGCCGCTCCCGGAGGTCCTCCATCGGCTCGCAGCCCTCCAGCCGAAGCCCCCGCGGTTTCTCGGGTTGTTGCTCCACCTTCGCGCGCACCGCCAGCGGCTTCCCGCAGTCGAGGACCGCGCCGAACTTCGCCAGCGTGTCCTTGAACAGCACCGCGTCGATCGGGCCGGTGTCGTCTTCGAAGGTGACGAACGCCATCGGATCGCCCTTCTTGTTCTTGATCAGCCGCTTGCCCGTGACGATGGCGCAGATCCTGAGCTCCTTGCTCGCCGATCGCCCACCGTAGTCGTTGCCGAGGTCCACGAACGCGAGCTCGTCGATCGTCTTGAAGTTGAAGTCGAGGATCTGCCGTTTGTAGGCGGTGACCGGGTGTCCGGTCAAGAAGAAGCCGAGCGCCTCTTTCTCCTGGCGCATCCGCTCGCCCACGCTCCACTCGCCGGTGTTCGGCATGCGGAAGCTGGGGGCGATCGCCGCGGCCCCGCCGAAGAGCGACACCTGCCCCGCCGCCTTTTGCGCCTGCTCGTCCGCCGCGGCGGACATCGCGTCTTCCAAGGCGGCGGCCAGGCGCGCCCGGGGCTGCCCGAACGTGTCCATCGCGCCACACTTGATGAGCGACTCCCAGACCTTCCGGTTCACCCGTCGGGCGTCCACCCGCCGGAGCGTGTCCATGAAGTCCTTGAACGGCCCGGACTTTCGCGCCTCCACGATCGCCTCGACCGCCCCCTCCCCGACGCCCTTGACCGCGTGCATCCCGAAGCGGATCGCCTTGCGATCGTCCCTGGGCACGTCGAACGGGCCCACGCTGGCGTTGACGTCGGGCGGGAGCATCTTGATGCCCGCCTTCTTGCAGTCGCCGGTGTAGAGCAGCACCTTGTCGGAGTTCCCGGCGTCGATGCTCATCAACGCGGCCATGTACTCGGCGCGGTGGTTCGCCTTGAGCCAGGCGGTCTGGTAGCTGACGAAGCCGTAGGCCGCCGAGTGGCTCTTGTTGAAGCCGTATTCGGCGAACTTCGCCAACAGATCGAACAGGTCGCTGGCCTTCTGCTCGTCGTGCTTCCGCTCCACCGCGCCGCGGACGAAGCGGACCTTCTGCCGGCCCATCTCCGCGCCGTCCTTCTTGCCCATCGCGCGCCGGAGCAGGTCGGCTTCGCCGAGGCTGTACCCAGCGAGCACCTGGGCGCACTGCATGACCTGCTCCTGGTACACGATCGTGCCGTACGTGTTCGACAGGATTGGCTCGAGCTCGGCGAACGGGTACTCGACCGCCTTCTTCCCATGCTTCCGATCGATGAAGTCGTCGACCATGCCGGAGGAGAGCGGACCCGGACGGTAGAGCGCCACCAGCGCCACGAGGTCGTCGAGGCAGTTGGGCTTCAGGCGGGTGAGCAGCCCGCGCATGCCGTCGGACTCGACCTGGAACACCCCCAGGGCGTCGCCCTTGATGAGCATGGTCCAGGTGGCGACGTCTTCCTCGGGGACCCGGAGGATGTCGATCTGCTCGCCGGTGTTGCGCTCGACCATCGCCACGGCGTCGCGCACCTGATCGAGCGTCTTGAGGCCCAGGAAGTCGAACTTGATGAGGCCGATGCTCTCCGCCGACTTCATGTCGTACTGGACGACGGGCCCGCCCTCCGGGGAATCCCGGTACAGCGGCGCGAGCTGCACCAGCGGACGGTCGGCGATGACGACGCCCGCGGCGTGCACGCCGGTTTGCCGCACGGCGCCTTCAATGGCGGTGGCGAGGGCCACGACCCGCCGCACCTTCGGATCCGTGTCCATCAGCGCGCGGAGCTTCGGCTCCTCCTTCACCGCGTCGCCGATGGTGATGTTCAGCCGCTCCGGCACCAACTTGGTGATCCGGTCGGACTCCTGAAAACTCATGTCGCAGACGCGGGCGACGTCCTTGAGCGCGGCCTTGGCCTGGAGTTTTCCGTAGGTGATGATCTGGCTCACCAGCGGCGGGCCGTACTTCTCGCGCACATGCTCGATCACCTCTTCGCGCCGGTCCTGGGCGAAGTCGACGTCGATGTCGGGCATCGAGATGCGTTCGGGGTTGAGGAACCGCTCGAACAGGAGCGCGAAGCGGACCGGATCGATGTCGGTGATGCGCATCGCCCAGGCGACGACGCTGCCCGCGGCGCTGCCGCGGCCCGGACCGACCGGAATCCCGCGGTCCTTCGCCCAGTTGATGAACTCCGCGACGATGAGCAGATAGGCCGGGAAGCCCATCTTGATGATCATCCCGAGCTCACCCTCGAGCCGCTCCCGGTACTGCGGGTGTAGCTCCTCGGCGACGTATCGGAGCCGGAGGTCGAGGCCGACGCGCCCGTACCAGCGGAAATACCCGTTGAGCGTGCCCCCCTCCGGCGGCGCGCTCGGGGGGATCGGAAACTCCTGCGAGGGCGGGAAGGCCTGGAGGAAGAACGACCAGTTCGCCTCGGTGTCTTGGTCCTTGTCGGGGGGGACGGAGGCGGGGAAGTAGTAGATCCCGCTCGGGAACTTGTAGTGGCAGGCGTGGGCGACCTCCACCGTGCGGTCGATCGCGGCGCCGTCGTCGGGGAAAAGGTCGCGAAGCTCCGCCTCCGACTTGAGGTACTGCTGGTCGGTCTGCTGGCGGGGCCGGTTGGCATCCGCGAGCGACGCGCCGAGGGCGATGCCGTTGAGCAGGTCGAGCTGCACGGCGTCGGTCGGCTTGAGGTAGCGGACCTGGTTGGTGACCACGGTCCGGAAGCCGAACTTCTCGGAGATCCGCCGCACCTCGGCGTTGGCCGCCGGCTGCCACGGCAGCCCGTGGTCCATCAGCTCGCCGTACAGCCGCTCCGGGCCGAACAGCTCGCCAAGCCAGCCGATCCGCTCCTCGTTGCCGTCCCGACGAATGGCGCCGGTCTCCCCGTTGCCGGTGAGGCAGTAGAGCCCGGCCGCGTGGTTCCGGAGGAGCGCGAGATCGACGCGAGGACGGAAGTAGATCCCGTCGAAGATCGCGCGGGTGACCAGCTCGCAGAGGTTCTTGTACCCGGTGTCGTCCCCCACCAGGAGGACGACCTGGAACGCCGGGCCGAGCCCGTTCTCGCGGTTGGTGATCCCCCGCGGATCGACCCACAGCTCCGCGCCGAACACCGGGTGGAGCTTCTTCTCCTTGCACGCCTTGTAGAGCTCGACCGCCCCGTAGAGGTTCGCGGTATCGGTGAGCGCCAGGGACTCCATCCCGAGCTCGGCCGCCTTGGCGACGAGCTTCTTGGGCGCGGGCACCCCGTTGAGCACGGAGAACTGCGAGTGCACGTGGAGGTGGGCGAAGGCCATCGCCGCGCGACCCTATCCCGCGGGCGCGAGCGGCGCGGGCGCGGCCGCGATAGCGCTTCTGAGGCGGCACCGGCGAAAATATAAGGTGATCTACCTATATCGCCCGGCGACGCCCCTCGGTCACCGATGCTCTGGAACGAACACTACTTCGCCGAGTCGCCCGAGTCCCTGCGGCGGCTGGTGCTGCTGCTGTACCTGCTGGTGCTCCCGCCCTTCGCGACGTTCCTTGCGTTCGCAGCCGCGGATCAGCAGGCCGCGCCCGCTTCGGCCGCCGTCGTCGCCATCTGTGGTGTCGCCTACGTGTGGGTGGCCCGTGTCGCGCCCCGTGGGCCGCACTACTGGGTATATCCGGGCGGCATCGCGCCCATCCTCTCCTGCGCGGTCGCCTCCCTCTGCACCGGCTCCGAAGGCCTCGCGTTCCTCGCGGTGATGGGCGCGCCGGTCGCCTGGGCCGGCGCGCTGTTCAACGCCCGCACGGTCTTGCTCACCTGGATCACGGCCGCGCTGAGCTGTTTTGTGGTGACCATCGCCGGCGGTGGGTGGGCCATCGCCGCGGGGAACACCTTCGTCTTCGCGGTGATCTACGGGCTCGTCGGCTGGGTCGTGTACGGACGGGTGTCCCACCGCCGTGAAGCGCGGCTGTTGAGCCTCGAACGCCACCTCAACGACATCGAGCTCATGATGACACAAGAGGGCCGTTTGGTGCTGGCGAATGACCGCGCCGTCGCCGCCTACGGTCGCCCGCGAGAGGCGCTGCTCTCGCTCCACATCGGGGATCTCCGTGCCGACGCACCGGAGACCATCCGGGCGCAGATGCAGACGGTGTTCGACCGCGGCGCCCTGGTTTTTGAGACGTGGCACCGCCGCATCGACGGAACGATCTTCCCCGTGGAGGTCAGCGCGCGGATCTGCGAGGTCCCCGAAGGGAAGTTCGTCCACAGCGTGATCCGCGACATCAGCGCCCAGCGCGCCCGGGACGAGGCGCTTCGCGCGGCCCTGGCGGCCGAGAAGCGGTTCCTCGCCACGATGAGCCACGAGATCCGCACCCCGCTCAACGGCGTCGTCGGCTTCCTCGACCTCCTCGGCAGCGCGAACCTGGACGCTCAGGCCGCGCACTGGGTGGACAACGCCCGCTCGTGCTCGCGGCACCTGATGTCGCTCATCAACGACATCCTCGACGTGTCCAAGCTCGACGTCGGGCAGCTCTCCCTGGGCGACGAAGCCTTCGATTTCGCCGCTCTCCTCGACGAGTGTGCGCGGATGACCGGCGCCCTGCTCCGCCCCGGCGTGGCGCTGCGGCAGCGCCGCACGGGCGACACGTGGCGCGTCCAGGGTGACCCCACCCGCGTGCGGCAGATCGTGCTGAACCTCCTCGGCAACGCCGCGAAGTTCACCGAGATCGGGAGCGTGGAGCTCGCTGCCTCGATCCTCGGGTCTGCTGCGGAGGAGCGGGTAGAGGTGACCGTGACCGTCACGGACACGGGGCCGGGAATTCCGGAGGAGCACATCCCCGAGCTCTTCGGCCAGTTCCGGCAGGCCCGCCGGTCGATCTCCACCGGCGCCGGGCTCGGCTTGTTCATCGCCCGCTCGCTGAGCCGGCTGATGGGCGGCGACGTGACGCTCGTCGCCACGGGCCCCACCGGGAGCTGCTTTCAGGCCCGCTTCGTCCTCCGCCTCGCCGCCGCCCTCCCCGACGCCGAGCCCCCGGCGGCGCCCCTCGACCCTCCGCCGCCGCTGCGCGTGCTGGCCGTGGACGACGTCCCGATGAACCTGGAGCTCCTCCGCGCGATGCTCGCCCGCTGGCCGCACGTCGACGTCCAGACGGCGACGTCGGGCGCGCAAGCCGTGACGCTGGCCCGCTCGCAGCGCTTCGATCTGGTGCTCATGGACATCCAGATGCCCGAGCTCGACGGGATCGAGGCCACCCGGCAGCTCCGCGCCGCAGGCGTGACCACGCCCGTCGTGGCCGTGACGGCGACGGCCCGGGGAGACGAGCTCGCGGCCTCCCGCGCCGCCGGGATGATCGCCGTGCTCAGCAAGCCCGTACGCACCGCCGAGCTGCTCACCCTGCTCCGGCAACAGGGGGCCCCGGACCCGGTCGTGCCAGCGGCCGATGGAACGCTCCGCGCGAGGGCGCGCGCCTGGTTCGCGCCGGAGGTCGGCGAAGAGCTCGCGGACGAGCTCACGGATTCCGCGGCGACCACCGCCGCCGAGTCCCTGACCGCGGCCCGCCACGCCGTGGCGACGGATGACGCCCCGGCGCTCCGGCGCGCGGCCCACCGGCTCAAAGGAACGCTGCTCAATTGCGGGTTCCGTGAGCTGGCCGACGCGGCGCAGGCGCTGGAGCTGGAGCCCGAACATGCCGATCGGAGTGCGCGCCTCGACGCGCTCGCCGCGGCGCTCCGCGGGCTCGTCGGCGGCTGAGGCCCCCTCACCCCAGCGCAAACAACTGCACGTTCGCCACGACCACCGCTTCCGCCGGAGAAGACTGCGCCACGATCGCCCGGAGCTCCCGGAAGTAGGCCCGGTGGAGCTCGCGGAGGCGCTCCAGGTCGGCCTCCGACACGGTGAAGACGTTGTACGAGAACAGGCCCTCCGCGCCCGCTTCCAGTCGATCGACGCCCACGTTCGCCCAGTGCCGCTTCAGGCGCCGCCCCGCCGCCGGATCGCCGCGCGTGTCGGTGGTCCCGGAGCGCACCAAGGCATACCGACCGTCGACCCTTGCGATCTGACCGGCCGCCTCCAAGGTGCCGATCGCCTCACGCACCCAAGGGGCGTCGAGTCCCAGGCGTGCCGCGACCCAGGCATCGTCGTGCTCCGCCAGCGCCGCATACGCCTCCAGCTCCAACGCCCGCAAGACGCCCTGCGTCCACGGCAGCTCGTACGCGGCGCGGCGCTCCGCCTCCAGCCGGCGCCACTCGGCGGCGACAGACGGCAACGCGGCCACGTCCACGAAGCAGGCGAGCCAGTCGAGCAGCCGGAGCGAGGTGGCTTCGATGAGCCGAAGGAGGTCGGGGAGGCGCGGTTCGGCGTCGCCCGCCAGCCACCGCGCCACGGCGAAGCGAGAGCGCCCCGCGCGGCGGGCCACCTCCGCGATCGGCACGGCGCCGCGCAGATCGTCGAGCAGCCGGGCGACGGTCGCGGGGCGCTCGACGTCGGCCTCCGCCAGCCAGGGCGGCGGCGCACGATGGAAGCGTGTCCAGGCGGCGCGCGGGTCCACCCGCACGCGGTTCGCGAGGCGCATGAGCTCGGCGGCCGTGGGCCAGCGTCGACCCGCTTCCCACGTATACAGCACATTACTGCGGAACCCGAGGCGCCGACTGAGCTGGGCCTGGGAGCGGTCGCCCCGGAGCGCGCGGACGAGCTCGGTCGCGAGGAGGTCGATGTCGTACACTCTAGCAGTATTGCACATCCCCCTGCGGGGGTGCGCTAGGGAACGTGCACCTCCGCTATTGTAGGCGCCCGGGTCCGGGGGCACATTGAGGATGGGTCAAGCACAACGGAGGCGACGATGTCCACGCTGCTCATCACGATTCTCACCCTCGGCTGCACGCTCCCCGATCCCGATCCCGGCCAGTCCGGCGAGGAGATGATGAGCTGCACCGCCGCGTCCACCCAGGACTACGCGCTCGCCGACACCACCCCGCTCGGTTTTTCCGGTCAACAGCTCGTGGACCTCGTGGTGGGGAGCCACGCCGCCACCCTCACCTGGGCCAAGGGCGGCGACACCGCGCTCACGGTCGACGTCACCAGCGCCGCCACCGTCGTCACCTGGCGCGACATGGAGTGGCAGGACGACGGCAGCGGCGCCGAGATCGCCACGATGGAGGCGATGGACTGCGCCGATGACCTCGTCCTCGCCACCACCGTGGGCTTCACCACGGCCGACGGCGCCTTCGCCGAGAGCTGGGACCTCGACCTCGCCGCCCAGACCGCCGACACCGCGACGGCCTACACCGAGCTCGACCTCGACAACCTCGTCGGCACCTACACCGTGACCGAGGTCGATCCGGCCGACTACGACGCCGTCCGGGCCTTCCTCGACCTCTCCGTCGACGCGGCCGGGGTCTCCGGGACCGTGCAGGGGCAGGCCGAGAAGGTCGACGCGGAGACCGCGAGCGCCACCAACGTGGACATCGCCACCTTCCAATAAGCGAAACGAAGTGTCCAAGGGGTGGTGGCGGGGCTCGGCCCTGCCCCACCCCACCGCCGTTCCGGGAGGAACCGTCGCCGCGAGACGGGCTCTACGGGCACGCGCCGTTTTCGATCCAGCCATTTTCTGGCAGGTGGCGCTCCGACGGGTGGATAGCCTGGCTCACCCCGGGAAGGCGCCTTGGCGATCCGCTTGCTCCACACCTCCGATTGGCACCTCGGCCACAGCCTCGATGCGTTCGATCGTCACGAAGAGCACCAGGCGTTCCTGGAGTGGCTGATCACGACGGCGAAGGAAGCCCGCGTGCACGCGGTGCTCGTCTCCGGCGATGTCTTCGACACGTCCAACCCCCCGGTCCGAGCCCAGTCCGCGTATTACCGCTTCCTCCGCGAGCTCCGGGCGGCGCTGCCGGAGGTGCGCGTGGTCATCACCGGGGGGAACCACGACTCCGGCGTTCGGCTGGATGCGCCCCGCCCGCTGCTCGATGAGCTGGGGGTCCACGTCGTCGGCGCGGTGCCGACGCTCGCGGAGAGCGGCCATGCGCTCGATGTCGAGCGGCTCGTGGTGCCCGTCGAGGGCGAAGGCGGCCGCGCCTGGGTGGTGGCGATGCCCTACATCCGCCTGCAGGACCTGCCGTCGGGCGCGGCCGAATCTCCAGAGGCGGTGATCGCGGGAATCCAGGGGTTGTATGTGGAGGCGATCGGCGCCGCGATGGCCCGGCGTGCGCCCGGGGAGCCCATCGTCGCGATGGGCCACGCCTACTTCGAAAACGCCGATCCCCGGCAGCACAGCGAGCGCGCGGTGCAGCTCGGCAACCAGGCCGCGCTCCCCGCCGCCGTGTTCGGCCCCGAGGTGCGCTACGCCGCGCTCGGCCACCTCCACCTCGCCCAGGCCGTGCGGGGAAACCCGCACCTGCGCTACTGCGGGTCCCCGATCCCCCTGGCGATGGACGAGCGGGAGTACCCCCACCAGGTGGTGCTGGTGGAGCTCTCCGGCGACGAGCCCGCGCGGGTGGAGAGCCGGCGGGTCCCCCGAACGGTGCAGATCCTCCGCGTGCCCGCGGAGGGCACGGCGTCGTTGGAGGAGGCGTTGATGCTGCTGCGCCAGCTGCCGGCCGCCGATCCGGAGGAGCCGACCCATCGGCACCCGCTCCTGGAGGTGCGCCTCACCGAGGCGGCGCCGGGCGGCGACCACCGCGCGCGCGTCGAGCAGGTGCTCGCCGGCCGCGCCGCCCGCCTCGTGCGGCTGCACGCGCCGACCCCCGCCGCCACGCCCCTCACCCGCAGCTTCGGCGGGCGGGACCTCCGGGAGATCTCCCCTGAGGAGGTCTTCCGGGCGCGGTGGAAATCGGTGCATCCGGAGGCCGCGGAGGAGCCCGGCGAGGCGCTGATGGCCGCGTTCCGCGAGATCGCCCAACGCGCCGCGGAAGAAGGAGGTGCGGCGTGAAGCTCCTCCGTGTCCGCGGCAAGAACCTCGCGAGCCTCGCCGAGCCCTTCGAGCTCGACTTTGAAGCCGGCCCCCTCGCCAAGGCCAACCTGTTCGCGATCATCGGGCCCACCGGGGCCGGGAAAAGCACGATCCTCGACGCGGTGTGCCTCGCGCTGTACGGGCGCACCCCTCGCCTGAAAGCCCGCGGCCAAGGCCCGACCATCGGCGCGGAGGATGCGCTGATCGTGCACGACCCGCGCTCCATCGTCCGCCGCGGCGTCGATCACGCCTACGCCGAGGTCTGGTTCGCCGACGCAGCGGGCGGCCGCTGGAAGGCCGTGTGGAACGTCACGCGCGCCGTGCGGGGCTCCCGGCAGCTCAAGGACGCGGAGCTCGCGCTGACCTCGCTCGACGACGGTCGGCGCGCCGGCGGCACCAAGACCGAGACCCTCGCCGCGATCGAGGAGCGGGTTGGCCTCGACTACGAACGGTTCGTGCGCACCGTGCTGCTCGCCCAGGGGGAGTTCGCCCGGTTGCTCCACGCCGACCGGAGGGAGCGCGCCGAGATCCTCGAGTGGCTCACCGGCACCGACATCTACACCCGCCTCTCCATCCTCGCGTTCGAGCGGGCCCAGGCGGAGGAGGCGCGGGTCGAGAAGCTCCTCGCCGAGCTCGGGGGGTTCGCGCCCCTCGGCGAGCCCGAGCGCGCCGCCCTCGACGCGGACCTGGCCGCCGCCGACGCCGCCCTCGCCCCCG